>NZ_JBNCNR010000016.1:0-77638 GCF_049847065.1 Gordonia sp. DT219
ACGAAGTGCCGCTGAACGTCGGACGCGAGAAGCGGTTGTTCACCCCGACGCAACGAAAAGCGTTGCTACTCCGCGACGAATGCTGCATCAAGTGCGGCGCGCCCGCGTCACGCACCCAAGCGCACCACCTCGAGCACTGGATTGACGGTGGGGCCACCGACCTCGACAACGGCTGCTTGCTGTGCACCAGCTGCCACCACGACGTCCACGACGTCCACGATAGTGGGTGGGATGTCGTGATGGGCTTCGACCGGCACCCATGGCTCATCCCGCCCGCCACGGTCGACCCCCGACGACGACCACTACCGGCCTACAACCGACGCACCCTGCACCTCGACAGCGCCGCCTGACAACAGTCGCCTGACACCAGCCACCTGAAACAGGCTCAGCCACATCGACTTTTCGACCCCTGCACCCGGCTTGCCGGGACCGCAATTGTTGTTTGAGAACTTCATAGGGCGGCGGCCCGGGCGTGGGCCCCCCACCCGCCGGCAGATTCGACGCTACTTCGATTCCACGAACGCCAGACCGTTTGCATCGTCACGCAATTCGGAAACGAGGCGATCCCAGGCGCTCGCATCGATTCCGAGTTGCGTCCGCAGGTATGCGGTGGTGGTCCGCTGCAGCACCGCCACCGCGGCGGGGTTGTTGTCGGTGGTCTCGAAGGAGTCGTAGCCGACGGCACCACCCAGCGAATGCTCGATCCCGGATAGCCGCAGCAGGCTCTTCGGTGCCGGCGACAGGCGGAAAGCGTCTGCACCCCAATCGGGTCCGCGCGTGGTCAGCACCGACTGGTCGTGATCGCCGTACACGACCAGTGCGGGCGTGCGCATCTCGTCAAAGCTCACGTTGAGCCACGGCAGATTGTCGATGATGCCGGGTGCGAGGTCGTCGCCGCCCGTACCCGCGGTCGCCAGCAGGACACCTGCCTTGACGCGGGAATCCGAGAGATCCTGTCCATGCCCGGCCGGTGCGAGCACGCGCAGGCCCAGCAACAATGCGGTGGTCTGCCCGCCGAACGAGTGGCCGACGGCGCCGATCCGATCGGCGTCGACGCGCGGGGCAAGTCCGGGGATCGCGCCGACGACCGTGTCGAGATTGTCCAGGACGCGCTTGGCGTCCTCGATGCGCAAGCGCCAGAACTGCGGCGCCCGCGGATCATGCGGGTCGACACCGAGGGCGCGGGAATCCAGGTAGGTCGGTTGCACGACCACGAATCCGTGTGCGGCATAGAAGTCGACGAGCGGCTGATACATCTCGCCCGACGACCCGAACCCATGAGAGAACAGGATAACCGGCAGGTTCTCGCCTGCGGCGGGAGCCGACACCTTCACGTGCAGGTCGACCCCTCGGTCACCTCCGTCGAGCACGACGGGCTTGGCCGACAGCACAGGTGCGGCCTGGCCGACAACGGAATCACTGGGAATTGCTGGATGTGTCATGGCGTCCACGGTAGCTGCACATGCAGATGATCGGCCACACCAATCAGTTCTCCGACCACCTATCTCCCGCGTCGGGGTATAGTCATCCGACATGAGCTCGTCAGACGCGGCCGCCACCCACCCACTCGAATCCGACTTCGGATGGACTCTCGGCGTCGTCGCCAAGGCGTACCGGCGGATCGCCGACGACGCCGTCGCCACCCTCCCCGGCGGGCCCCGCGGCTATCACATTCTCGCCGCGGTATCCGATGGTCAGCCACCGTCACAGCTCGCGATCGCCCGGCAGCTCGGCATCGACAAGACCGTGCTGGTGCATCTGCTCGACGATCTGGAAAACGCCAAACTCGTCACCCGCCGCCCCGATCCGGCCGACCGCCGCGCCCGGCAGATCGTCATCACCGGCAAGGGCAGACAAACACTCCGACGTGCACGCGAGAAACTGGACGCCGCCGAGACAGCGCTGACCACCGGACTACGGCCCGCAGAACTGTCCGCATTCAAAACCGCACTCGCCCAGATCGCCCGCCGCACACACACCCTCGCCGACGGCATCGACGACTGCTGAGGCCGGCGCCGAGACCCACGAAGACGTCTAAAGCGCCGCGACACCGCCACATCGCCCCAGTACCACCAATCCCGCCACCACGGCGGCGCCCAGCACAGCCGCCAGGGCGCCGATCGCCCCACCGGAATGCGCGGCCGCCACCAGCGCGCCCGCCGCGACGCCGAGTTGCTGAGCAGCACCCAACCATGCCGCTCGGCCCAGCGGCTGCTCCTGCGCACTCGCAAGGCTGCCCGAATTGACCAGGGGGAACACGATTCCGATCCCCGCACCCACCACCACCGTCGACCCGAGCAGGTACAGCGGCGTGGGTGGCGAGGCCGCGAGCAGTCCGCAGCCCACGACGATCACCAGCAGCCCACCCGCCAGCACCGCCCCGACGCCCCATCGCGCCGCCAGTGGCGACACCGCCACCAACGCAACGGCGGCGGCCGCGTTCAGGGGCAGAAACCCCAGGCCGGTGAGAGTCGTGGTCCAGCCGCAATCCTGTTGCAGCACAAAGCTCACGGTGATCACCACCGCCGAGAGGGCGGCATTCGCCCCGACCACCGCGGCCAACATCGTCGCCGTCCGGACCGTTTCGGCCCGCGCGTCGGCATCGCGCGATTGCCCGACCCCCGGCGATTCCGTCGGCTCCGGCGCCCCTCCGGTGCGGTACCCGAGCGCAGCCCAGGCCACCGACAAGCCCAGCGCCGCAAGTGCAATCGTCACGAAGCACCATCGCCACGACACTTGCGCCAACGGCGCGAAGGCGACCAGGGCGACGACCGCACCGGAACCCGAGACCATCGAATACGCCGCGAACGCCCGCAGCCGCCGCGGGTCCGAGCGGGTGATCACATGCAACGACGCGAGCGCACTCGTCGCCACCATCGCGGCAGCCAGACCCTGTAAGACCCGAGCCCCCACCAACAAGGGCGCGGACGGGGCGAGCGCGCCGAGCCCGGCGGTGACCGCAAAGGCGGCGGTGGCCGCCGGCAGCACACGCCGCGGATCGATGCGCCGCAGCAACAGCGCGGTCGTCGGCAAACCTGCCACGAACCCGACGGCGAACGGGGTGATCAGGATCTGCCGGGCAATGTCACCGAGTCCGAACTCCCGCGCAACCGCCGGGGCGAGCAACGCGACCGTCGTCTCGTCGACGACGATCACGAACTGGATACCGGCGAGAATCAGAACGGCCACGATGGTGCCAGTCAACCTGTGCGCCATCATGAATCCCTTCTTCGATCACCCGGTACGCACCCACGACCGGTCTCGGTGTGCTTTCCTTGTCGGAACTCGCCTGCCCCGAGATCATGTCCCCGAGTCCATGTCCCCGAGTCCATGTCCCCGACTCACGTCGCCGACCCGACAACCGGAGCGTCCATGTATCGCATTCTCACCCGTGCTGGGCTCGCACTCGTGTCCGTGGCAATCATGGCCGGAGCGCTGGTCGCCCATGTCGGTGACGCCCGCGCCGACACCTTGGATGGCCTCGCCTATGCGCGCGCCACCGCTGCCCAACCCTATCGGCAGACCCCGCTCTCCTCACGCAATTCGGTGGCACGCAATTCGGTGGCATCCGTCTGGTCTCCGTCGATGCAGACCCAGGTGCCGATGCTTGTCCAGTCGCCGGCGAACGGCAATCCCACCGCGCCGGTGATCTACCTCCTCAACGGATCGTCCGGCGGCGAGGACGGTGACGATTGGACACATGCCACCGATGCAAACGCCTTCTACGCGAACAAGAATGTGTGGACGGTGACACCGATCGGCGGGACCGCGAGCTACTACGCCGATTGGCGCCGGGTCGACCCGGCCGCCAACTTCCGGTTCGGCGTGAAGTCGTCGCGACCCTTGCGGTGGGAGACATTTCTGACCTCCGAGCTGCCCGGCACCTTCGAGTCGGCGCATGGCGGACGGCGGGCGCGCGCCATCGCCGGGATCTCGATGTCAGGTACCGCGGTGATCAGGCTCGCCGAGAACCATCCCGGCCTCTACCGTGCGGTGGGGTCGTACTCCGGATGCGCCGACACCGCCTCGCCCGCAGGCAATCTCATCACTCGTTCGGTGGCGTTGTTTCCCGCCGGCGCCGATGCGAGCAACATGTACGGTCCGCCCGGCGACCCGCAATGGGCCGCACAGGATCCCGTGATCAATGCCTTCAAGCTGGCCCGATCGACCCCGGCGTTGTGGATCAGCGCGGCGACCGGCCTGCCGGGTGCACACGACACGCCGACCGATCCGCATATCGCAGGCAACGTCGGCCAACTGGCCCAGCAGGTCACGGTCGGCGGGGTCGACGAGGCCGCGGCCCAATACTGCACGAGCGCACTGTCGCGCCGCCTCGCCGAGCTTCGGATACCCGCACACGTCCGGTTCCGGCCGGTCGGGACGCATTCCTGGGGTTACTGGCAGGACGAGATGCATGCGTCGTGGCCGATGTTCGCCGGCGCACTGGGTGTCTGACGTCGCTCCCGGGGTGACCTGCGGTTTCAGCAATCCTTCACCTTCGGCGCCCTACGCTCGCGGAAATGAATGGTGACCCGCGGCGAGAGGTTTCGGCAGGTGCGGCCGGTGGCACCGGCATGTTTCCGGGCATCCGACGATGAGTAGTACCCGGCGCGCGCTTCGGCTCGCGCAGATTCTTCGTCCGGAGACCACCCACGTCATCGCATTCAGCATCCTGTTGACCGGTCCGCTCGACGTCGACCGGCTTCGCGATACCGTCGACTCCGTCCTCGATCATCTCGGCTGGCGCGGCACCTACCTGCTGTCACATCACTCGAGCTCGGGTGGGGCGCGGACCGACGAATCGACCTTCCGTACCGACCAGGCCGACAGCACGCGCGGTGTGGCGATCGAAGTCGTCGATCTCAGGGACGCCGCCGACCCGGCCGGCGAATCACGCAAGCGCACCGACGCATTCGTCGACGACCCGGACGGGGCCGACCTCGAACGGCCTCTCTGGCGTAGCCAATTGCACCGTCTGGGCCCCGATCGGCACCGGTTGATCGTCCGCGTGCATCACGTCCTCACCGACGGCGCCGGCGGACTGCGCGTGGTGTCGCACGTCGGCGCCGTCTATGCGGGGTCGGCGCTCGTCGACGATTTCTCGGCCGGCTCCGATGACGACATCGACCGCGCCGAAGCCGACTACCGCACGTCGCCCCGCCATCGCGCCGACGCCGAGTTCTGGTCCGAGATACTCGCCACCCATCAACCCTCGACGCTCTCGGGACATCGCGGACCGCCGACATCACGGATCGATCGGCTCACCGTCGCGCTTCCCGCGGTCCGGCAGCCGTCCACCGGCGAGGTCGTCGCCGCGTTCGCCGGTCTGTGTGCGCGGCTGCTCGACACCGCAGATGTCGGGTTGTCGCTGCCGGTGGCGGCCCGCACCACTGCGCTGCGCCGCCGAGCCACGGCGCCGTTGTCCAACGTCATACCGCTGACCCTGCCGGGTATCGGCGACGCCGACGCCGCGACCGCGCTCGACCAGATCGGCACCGCGGTGGTACGCGCACTTCGCCATCAGCTCTACCCTCGCGAGGAGATGCTCCGTTCGCAGGCGGGCATGACCGGATTCGGACCCGTCGTCAACCTTCTCCCGCCGTTCACGCCACCACCCGACACCGGCGTGGACTGGACCGTCGAGGTGCTGCGCACCGGCCCGGTCGGCGATGTGTCGATGACGCTGCAGCAGGCCGATGCCGACGGTCATCGCAGTGTGACGTGGGAGGTGCCGGCCGACACGATGTCGGCAGCCGAGTTGCACACCTTCGCCGCGCGCTTCAATCAGTACCTGGCCGCATTCATCGACGAGATCGACGGCGGTCCGGCCATCCCCGACACGGCACTATTCGTCGACGACGAGTGGCAGCGAAGTCGCGTGCGGAGCGGCCCGCACCCGCCGCCGTTCACGCCGACCGCCGCACTCCTCGACGGACTGCTCGCCGACGATCCGTCGGCCCCGGCGGTCATCGATGGCGAGATCACGCTCACGCGAGCCCAACTCGTCGCCCGCGCCGACCGAGGTGCCCGGCTCCTCGCCGAGGCCGGCGTCACGCCCGGTGATCGGGTCGCGGTGTGCCTCGACCGTTCGGCATCCTCGGTGGTGGCGTTCTGGGCGGTCATCCGCGCCGGCGCCGTCTGGGTTCCCGCCCAGGACAGCTTCTTGCCGGAGTCGCGCACCCGAGACATCCTCGGCCGCACGGCAATCGCGGTCGGGCTGGCCTCGACACCCCACCCGCCGATTCCGTCGATCCGGTGGATCGACCTCGACTCCGAGAGCGCGACCCACCCAGCGCACGACGGCGAATTCCGTTGTCCGGGCGCCGATCGCGGACCCGATGACACCGCATACATCCTGTTCACGTCCGGCTCGACCGGTGTACCCAAGGGCGTCGTCGTCCCGCACCGGGGTCTGCCCGCACTGGTGGCAGACATTCGCATGAAGTACACGTTGAACACCGAATCGCGCATGCTCCACGCATCGTCACTCACCTTCGACAACAGCATCGTCGAGATGCTCGCCGCGGCGGCGACCGGCGCCGCCCTCGTCGTCTGCCCGGCCGCGGTCCGCGGTGGCGAGGCGATGGCGCGACTGATGCGGCGCCATGCGGTCTCCCATGCCATAGTGACACCGTCGGTGCTCGAGACCCTGCCCGTCGACCTCGCCGATCAGCTGACCCAGGTGATCGTCGGCGGCGAGCCGATCGGCACCGCCCTCATCGACCGCTGGGCCGACCGCGTCATCTTGCGTAACGCCTACGGTCCCACCGAAACCCGCTGCAGCATCAACATCTCACCACGGCTGCGACCGGACGACACGGTGACGGTCGGACCGCCGATGACGGGGGTCACCGAAACCATCCTCGATCGACACGGCCGGCCTGCGCCCCCGGGCGCGGTGGGCACCCTCTACTGCTCGGGCCCCGCGGTCGGCGACGGATACCTCGACGCACCGGAGCTGACCGCCGAGGCGTTCACGCCGAGCACGTTCTCCTCCGACCCCGTGATGTACCGGACCGGTGACCTGGCCACCTGGACCCCATCCGGCGAGATCATGATCCTCGGGCGGCGTGACGGCCAGGTGAAGGTCCGGGGGCTGCGAATCGAGCTCGGCGAGATCGATGCCGCGATCGCCCGCACCGCGCTGGTACGGCGAAGCGCGACCCTCCTGCGCGAGTCACCCACTGGACGAAAAGCGCTGGTGTCCTTCGTCGTTCCCGTGGCCGAGCCGGACAGCAGCCCGGCGGAGCCCGCCGCGGCACTCGGACAACAGCTTCGGTCGGCCCTGACCGCCGAGCTGCCGAGCTACATGGTGCCCGCCCACCTGACCGTCGTCGCCGACCTGCCGCACACCGTGAACGGCAAACTCGACCGGGCGGCGCTCGACGCCCTCGCCATCCCCGAGCAGCGCGATGCCCGGGGTCCGCGTGGCTGCCATGAAGTGGCGCTCGCCCGCGCCGTGCGCACCGCGGTCGGTGCCGAAAGCGTCGACCCCGAACAGGGCTTCCTCGAGCAGGGCGGCGATTCGCTGACCGCCCTGCAGGTCGTGTATCTCCTTGCCGCCGAAGGCTATCCGGAACTCTCCGTCGACCAGCTGCTCCTCGCCGACAACCTCGCCGAGGTCGCTGCCCGCATGGCCGATCGGCCCGCGGAGACCGGTACGGTCCGGCCACCACCGGAGCCGGTACCCGCGCGCGATGCGCTGCACCCGGCCCAACAGACCGTGTCCCGTGATCCGGCCGACCCGTGTGCGCAGACCATCCGGGCCGCCTTCGAGCCGCGGCCGGACTCGCCGATCGGCGTCGATGCCGTCCGGGGCGTCGTCGCGCTGCTCCTTGAGCGGCATCCCATGCTGCGCACCGTCTTTCCCGACGGGCCCGGCGGGCGGGTCGATGCGGTGACCCGGGAGGCCGCCCGGTGTTCGGTGGTCGACGTCCGGCACATATCGGGACCGATCGATCACGAGTCGCTCGATGAGGCGTCCCGGGACATGGCTGCACACCTCGACGTGCGCTCGGACCCGCCGATCGCGGTCACGCTGTTGATCACCGACCGTGACGTGGTGAAGGCCGTGATCGTCGTCGCACACCACATCGCGGTCGACGGACACTCCCTCGGCCTGCTCGGCGCGGAAGTCGCGACACTGCTGCGGGGCGGACGGCTCGAACCGCCCCGATCCGCCCCGGCGCACGGCACCGGGACCCGGCTGGGGTCCGACGACGAGCAGTTCTGGCTCTCCACCCTGTCCGCGGAGCCGCAATCCTCCTGGCAGATCGGCGGTGTCTCGCCCGCCGATCTCGCGCCGGCGTCGGCCGTCCGCCGGTCGGCAACCATCGACCGCAACCTCGGAAAGCGATTTCACGCCGACGCGGTCCGACGCCGGCTGACGCCGTTCGAGGCCTTCGAGACCGCGGTCGCCGAGACACTCGCCGCCCGGACCGGAAATCGCACGGTCCTCTCGGCCACGCCCGTATCCGGTCGCGGCCCGGACACCCGGAACATGGTGGGCAACTTCGTCTTCTCTGGCATCGTCCCGCTGACCGCTGGCGACGGTGACGTCGAGTTCGCGGCCCGGTCCCGCCGATGCCTGCGGGCGGCGACCGTGCCGATGGAGACGATCCTCGATCTCGTCGGGCGCCCCGCCGTCGCCGGCCGACTGTTCCCGGTCCCACTGCTCATCAGCTGGACGCCGACACCCCCGGAGATGGGCGAATTCGGGACGGCGCATGGCTTCCGGCCGACGCACAGCCGATGGCTACTGCAGATCGAGGGCAACCCGGCGCCATCGGGCGAACTGCACCTCGTCGTCACCACCACCACCGACGGACTGGGCGTACACACCGCCGACGCGCTGCTCGCCGACCTGGTCGAGCGCATCGGGTCGAGCGGGCAGGCCGGGTAACGTCTCACCGGTGCGGGTGCTGGTGGTCGACGACGACGCGTTCGTCGCGGAGACGGCTCGGCGGGTCCTGATGAGCGAGGGCTGGAATGTGGCCGTCGCCGCGGACGGGGTCGAGGGCCTGCAGCGGGCCGTCGACGAGGACTTCGATGCCATCGTCCTCGACATCCTGCTCCCCGGTCTCAACGGATTCGAGGTGGTGCGTGAGCTACGCACACACCAGGTCTGGACACCGGTGCTGATGCTTTCGGCCAAGGACGGCGAATACGACCAGGCAGAGGCATTGGATTTCGGTGCCGACGACTATCTGGTCAAACCGTTCTCGGTGGTGGTCCTCAAGGCCCGGTTGCGGGCCGTCGTCCGGCGCGGGGGGCGCGAACGTCCCGCGATCATGACGGCCGGGAGTCTGAGTATCGACCCCGCCCAACGCGTCGTGGCGCGGTCGGGGCAGGTCATCACCTTGACGCCCCGCGAATACTCCGTCCTCGAATACCTGATGCGCAACAAGGGCACCGTGGTCTCCAAACACTCGATCCTGCAATCGGTGTGGGACGAGAACTATGCCGGCGATACCAACATCATCGAGGTCTACATCGGCTACCTCCGCCGCCGGATCGACCACCCGTTCGGGGTGACGTCGATCGAAACCGTCCGCGGTGCGGGCTACCGGCTGCGGGAGGAGTGAGCTGTCCTCACGCACCGGTCTCGGCGTGCGGATCGGCCACCGGCTTCGATTCGGCAGAGTTACGCTGCCGCAAGAAGATCGACAAGAAGACGATGGCCGCCACGGCGATGAACTCGCTCTGCCAGTTCTGCATCGACTCGAACCAGAACTGCGCGGTGGTCAGATACCGCCACACCGACACCGCGGCCTCGCCGTGCTGCAATTGCTGGTCGCTGTAGGCGCGGGCACCGCCCCATGCATGCAACGCCATGGACAAGAAGAACAACACGAAAAAGGCGATGGCCAAGGAGTTCTCGTAGATCTTGAGCACCCAGCCGCCGCGCCGGACCGGCCACGGCGCCGACTTGCCGGCCCGCTCGAGGGGATCGGCGTCCTGCGGGGCGTCCTCGTCGATCGGCTTGGATTCCGACGACCCGCGCTGGTAGAGGAACGCGGTCAGGACGACGTACATCCCCATCTGCAGGAATTCCGATTCCCAGTTCTCGAAGGTCGCCTCGACGAAGTCACCGGTCAGGAAGTAGCCCAAGAAGGTGACCTGGTCGGAGCTGCCGTGCGCGAGCTGATCCGCGTTGTACACCCGCCACCCCGACACCACCATCCCGAGGAAGAAGATCAGGAACAACCCCATGCAGGCGAGGAACAAACCGTTGTTGCGCAACGGACGTGCCACGTGCCGGCCGATGAGCCCCAGCGAGGTGGTGTTGTCGGACATGCCATATCACGGTACGGCAGTATCGGCGGCCGGGACCCGGTCACGCGGCAGCCGCAGCTCGAAGTCCACCCCGCCCCCGGCGCGGTCGGCCACGGTGACCCGGCCACCGTGCGCATGCACGATCTCCGCCACGATCGCCAGCCCCAGACCGGCCCCCGAGTCGTGCCGACGGTCGGCGTCGAGACGCGCGAATCTCTCGAAGATGCGCTCGCGCTGCTCGACCGGCACGCCAGGGCCGTCGTCGCCGACGACGATCACCGCCTCGTCCCCGTCGGCGGACAACGAGATCGACACCGACGCCCTGGCGAACCGGACGGCGTTGTCGCTGAGGTTGCGGACCGCGCGGGTGATCATCTCCGGATCGCCGGTCATCCGTACCGGCTCCAGAAGGGGCACCGCCACAACCACATTCGCTGCACGTAGGCGGCGGATCTCGGCGCCCACCACATCGTCGAGGTCGACGTCGACGCGTTTCGTCGGCAGTCCGTTCTCGTCCGCGCGTGCCAGGAGCAGCAGATCGTCGACGATCCGCTGCATCCGTCGCGCCTCGGGCAGCAGCACCGTCCGCACGGTGTCGAGGTCGATGGGCGTGCGGGTGTCGTCGGCGAGGTCGAGGAGGCCGACGACGGTCGTGAGCGGGCTCCGCAGTTCGTGCGAGGCGTCGCCGACAAACCCCAACTGGGCCTCCCGGCTCGATTCCAGCCGCGCGAGCATCCCGTTCATCGTCAGGGCCAACGCATGGATCTCGTCGTGTGCGGCCGGGACGGGCACCCGCTGGTCGAGGCGACTCGCGCCGATCTCGTCGACCCGTCGCGAGATCCGCGAGACCGGCCGCAGCGAGCGGCCCACCAGGAGATAGACGGCCGCGGCTCCGAGCGCGGCGATGATCGGCAGCTCGATCGCCATGATGGCGGCCGCGGTCCATTCGCTGCTGCGGATTCCGGTGGCGCGGTCGAGCGCGATGACGGCAAACCGCCGACCGGCATACGACGCCAGTACCTCGGTCGCGCAGTACTCGTCACGGAAGCCGGGAATCCGCACGCCGTCGGCGTAGACGGGCGCCGGCGGATCGTCACCGGTACCGGGTGGCACGTAGCCGGTCAATCGGATCGCGGTGCTCGGCGCTCCCGGTGACGCCGCCACCACGCGCCCGTACTCGTCGAGCACCTGCATCACGTCGACGCCCGCGCCGGGGGCCAGATCGTCGGAGTCGACGGCGTCGACGCCGCCATGGGTGATCGCCGTGGCGATCTGATAGGCCTGTCGGGCGGTGGACCGATACATCGCATCGGTGTTGGCGCGGTGCAGCAGGTACAGGCTGAGCCCGCCACCGAGACCGAGTGCCACGGCCACCACGACGGCGGCGATGAGTGTCGACTGCACCCGCACGCCCCAGCGGGTGACGGGCCATCTCCTGCGCACCGATGCGATCACCGCTTTGTCCGTTCCGCGTCGCAGACCCGGGCGTCGGGGGAGGTGGCCGGGTCGGCGAACGCTGGTCTCCGATGCTATTCGACGCGCAGCGAGCCGACCAGCGACTCCTTTCAGCCGCCTTTCAGGATCGGTGGCCGACGTCATCGGCTTACGCTGAGCGAGTGCCCATCCTCGAGCGGACAGCCGACCTGTGGCGTCGATATCGTCGATCCCGGTTCCTCCCGGCCACCGTCGTCACCTTGCTGTGCGGGGTGGCGGTGGCATTGTTCGTCGGTTCCTACACCTACGCCACGGCCAACCCGCACCCGGAGAACATTCCGATCGCCGTGGTCGGCGGGGTACCAGATCAGCAGTCGCAGACCTTCGAGAGCGAACTCGAAACCGCCATGGGCAGTTCGCTCGATGTGCACCACGTCGCCGACCGCGGGGCCGGCATCGAAGCGCTGAACCAGCAACAAGTGTTCGCCGTGGTGGAGGTGTCCAACGCCGACCGGCATATGGCCCTCGACCTCTCGAGTGCGTCCGGGCAGGCGGTGGCGGCGCTTCTCGAGCAGGTCCTGCCGCAGACCGCGCAGCGGGCCGGGTACTCGGTGACCGTCGCCGATCTGCATCCGCTGCAGCACACCGATCCACATGGGTTGACCGTCTTCTATATGACGATCGCCTCGGTCGTGGTCGGCTTTGTCGGCGCCATTCAGCTCGGTGTGCAAGCGCGCGATCTGAAGTCATGGGAGCGAATCGCATTCACCGTCGCCTACGCCACACTGGGTAGTCTGCTGGCCACCGTCACCGTGGACAGTATTGTCCAAACCCTGGATCTGCCGTTCGTGGAGGCATGGTTCACGATGGCGTTCACCATGTTCACCTGCGGCATGGTCTTCACCATGTTCAGCTCCCTCGTCGGCCGGTGGGCCATTCTACCCACCTGGGGAGTGATGATCCTGCTGGGCAATCCGTACTCGGGCGGATCGGTGGCGTGGCCGCTGCTGCCCCGCCTGCTGGCCACCATCGGGCGCTATCTGCCACCAGGCGCATCGGTCAACGCGTTACATACGGCCGTCTACTTTCACGGCCATCAACATCTGGAACCGTATGTGGTGCTGGCCGTCTGGTCGCTGCTGGGGATGTCGGTCTATCTGATCCGGCAGCACCTGTTCGGCGAGCGCGGCACGCGCGCTGATCAAGACACAGCCGATCAAGACACGGGGACGTCGACGACGGAGACCGCCTGAGCGGGGTTCGGCCGGCCGCGCACCGTTTCAGCATCCCTTAAGCACCGCTCGTCGACACTGCTCGGCATGGACACGATCAACGGACTGCCGGCCCACCCCTTATTCGTTCACCTTGCGGTCGTGGCCATTCCGCTCGCGGCGCTGCTCGCCCTGGTAGCGGCGGTCTGGCCGGCCGCGCGGACCCGGCTGAGCGTGTTGCCGCTGATCGTCGCCACCGTGGCGATGATCATCACGCCGTTGACGACGTCGGCCGGCGAGTCGTTGCGCAAGCACACCGAATCCAGCCCGGAACTGACCCGGCATGCCGACCTCGGCGGTCAGATGATCGGCTGGGTGGCAACCCTGTTCGTGTTGACCGTCCTGCTCTGGGCACTGCACCAGGACTGGCTCCTCGCCCGCCTGCCGGCCCGGCCGTCGGCCGGTGCCACGCGCATCATCACGATCGCACTCGCGGTCGCCACCGTTGTCGTGGCCGTCGGCACCGTGGTGATGGTGATCCTCGTCGGCGACGCCGGCGCCCGAGCGACCTGGGCGAATTGAGCGCACCGGCTGCCCTCTGTCACCACGTGACGATGGTTCGCCGGCCACCACGTGACGATGGTTCGCCGGTCCGCCGTCGGGGTACGCCGGGGTGCATGACCACCAACCGTGACCGTACCGAGCACGACGACGATGTCGGCGTCGACCCCAAGGACGATCGCCTGCCCGACTCCCCCGGCGACCTCACCCGGCCGTCGCTGCGTTACATCCTGCGCAAGGTCATGCGCGAGTTCTCCCGCGATCAGTGCACCGATCTCGCGGCCGCGCTCACCTACTACTCCGTGCTCTCGCTGTTCCCCGCGCTGCTGGCGATGGTGTCGCTGCTCGGGATCTTCGGCCAGGGGCAACGCACCGTCGACTCCGTGCTGCAGATGGTCGGCGATCTCGGCCCCAGTTCGGCGGTGGACACCCTCCGCGGCCCGGTGCAACAACTCGTCGGAGCACCGTCAGCCGGGTTCGCGCTGGTCTTGGGTATCGTCGGCGCCCTGTGGTCGGCGTCGGGGTATGTCGGCGCCTTCGGTCGCGCATTGAACCGCATGTACGGGATCGAGGAGGGGCGGCCCGTCTGGAAGCTGCGGCCCTGGATGCTGCTGATCACGCTGATCGCACTGGTCATGACGGCCGCGGTCGGCTTCATGCTGGCGGTCAGCGGACCCATCGCGAGGTCGGCGGGCAATGTGATCGGCCTCGGTGACACCGCGGTCACCGTCTGGAACATCGCCCGCTGGCCGGTCATCCTCGTGTTCGTCATCATCATCGTCGCAATCCTCTACTACGCGACTCCCAATGTGGCGCAACCGAAATTCCGGTGGATCAGTATCGGCGCAACCGTCGCGATCCTCACCTGGATCGTCGCCTCGGTCCTGTTCGCGCTCTACGTCGCCAACTTCTCCAGCTACAACAAGACCTACGGCGCGCTGGCCGGGGTGATCGTCTTCTTGCTGTGGCTGTGGCTGACCAATCTTGCGCTGCTCTTCGGCGCGGAGATCGACACGGAACTCGAACGCGGCCGCCAGTTGCAGGCCGGGCTGCCGGCCGAACGGTCACTGCAGTCGCGTCCCCGCGACACCCGCGCCTCGGACAAGAATGCCGACAAGGACGAAGAACTCGTCCGGGAGGCACGTCGGTTGCGGCGCTCCGGCAAACGTCACGAGGAGCACGAGAACGGTAACGAGCCGGTAGGGCGACACTCCGGCGTGCACCGCGACGAGGGCGACCGGACCGCGCGGCCCGCGAGGTCATGAGCATACTCAGAGCCGGGCACCGCACCGCCCCATCGACACCAACGGAGGAGCACGATGACGAGCACGCCGGAGAAGTTCACCGCCCTGATCGCCGATGAGGCCGACGGAAAGGTCACGCTCGAACCCACGACCCTGTCGGCAGCGGACCTTCCGGATGGTGAGGTCACCATCGCGGTGGAGTACTCGGGCGTGAACTACAAGGACGCGCTGGCGATCACGCCGCGCGGAGGGGTGGTCCGCAACTACCCGATCGTGCCCGGAATCGACGTCGCCGGACAGGTCGTCGAGTCGACGAGCCCCGACTTCGCGGTGGGCGACCGGGTGATCGCGCACGGCGGACCGATCGGCACCGACCAGCACGGCGGCTACGCCGAATACGCGCGGGTTCCGGCCGCCCACGTCGTCGCGCTCGGGTCGCTGAGCACCCGGGCGGCTGCCGGTATCGGCACCGCCGGTTTCACCGCGGCGATGAGCGTCGCCGCCCTTCTCGACCATGGGATCACTCCGCATGACGGCCCGGTCGTCGTCACCGGCGCCTCCGGTGGTGTCGGTGCGGTCAGCGTCGACGTGCTCTCTGCCGCAGGCTTTTCCGTCACCGCGTCGAGCGGAAAACCCGAGGTGGCCGACCTGTTGCGTGAGCTCGGTGCCGTCGAGGTCGTCGGCCGCCTCGTCGACGACGAGACGACGATCCGCCCGCTCGGAAAATCCCGGTGGGCCGGTGCGGTCGACTGTGTCGGCGGCAAGACTCTTGCGTTGCTGTTGAGCACGATGCAACACAGTGGTGCGGTCGCGGCGAGTGGCCTCACCGGTGGCGTCGATCTGCCGACCACCGTCATGCCGTTCATCCTGCGGGGTGTGGCGCTACTCGGGATCGACTCCGTTCAGATCGGCTCCGAGAAGCGCAGAGCGATCTGGTCGCGTCTCGAAACCGATTTGCGGCCAATTCATCTCGATCGCATCATCCACGAGGTCGGACTCGACGAGCTACCCGCCACGCTGGAATCGATCAAGGCCGGCAAGCTGATCGGCCGTACCGTCGTGCGCGTACAGGGCGCGCCAGACTGAGGACAGGAGTTCCCGCTCAACCATTTGCCTCCCGCTCAACGATCTCGGTGAGCGGGAAGTAAATCGTTGAGCGGGAAGGTCTCTCGGTTGGTCAACAACTCACGGCACGTTCGGCTCACCGGCAGCCGAAGGTGCCGCCGGGGTGGGCGAATCCTGGCTCGGCCGGGCCAGGTTGGAGTGTGTGCGACCGTAGAAGGTGTAGATGGCGAGTCCGATCACCAGCCACACCACGAATCGCAGCCACGTCTCGATGGCCAGGTTCACCATCAGTCCGGCACAGCAGATCGCGGAGATGACCGGCAACACCGGCGACCACGGAACCCGGAACGGACGCTTCATCTCCGGCTGGGTGCGGCGCAGCACCGGGACCGCGATCGAGACGACGAGGAATGCGAACAGCGTTCCGATGGAAACCATTTCGGCGAGCGCAGCCAGCGGCACGAACGCCGCGAGGAGCACGACGGCGGCGGTCGTCATCATGGTGATGCGGTATGGCGTCCGCCACCTCGGATGGATCTTGCCGGCCGAATGCGGCACCAGTCCGTCACGGGCGAGCGCGAACCCGATCCGGGACATGCCGACGATGTCGACGAGGATCACCGACGACAGGCCGGCCACCGCGGCGATCCCGACGAGGACACCGGCCCAACTCATTCCGACCTGATTGAACGCATCCGACAGCGGCGCACCCTCGCTCAGGTCGGTGTAGTGCACCATACCGACGAGGACGAAGCACACGCCGACATACAGTGCGGTGCAGATGAGCAGCGTGCCGAGCAGTCCGCGCGCCATGTCGCGTCCCGGATTCTTGGTCTCCTCACCGAGATTCGCGACGATCTCGAATCCGCTGTAGGAGAAGAACACGACTGCGGATGCGAACAAGACCCCGGCCACCCCGAATGCGGTCGCGTCGACACCGGAGATCCACTGCCACAAGGGTTGCCGCAGTCCGCTTTCGCCGTTGGTCGAGGTGGCCGGCGGGATGAACGGTGTGTAGTTGGCGGCCTTGATGAAGAACAGTCCCGCAATGATGACGAAGACGCAGATACTGACCTTGAGATAGACGAGCGCGTTGGTCACCCAGCCCGATTCCTTGATCCCGACGGTGGCCACCACGCCGAGTACCAGCGCGATCGCCACCGCACCGAGGTTCACCGACGAATGCTCGCCGAAGAAGCTGGTGGGCAGATCGAACACGTCCTGCAGGTAGCCCGACCAGCCACGTGAGACCACCGCCGCGCCGAGCGCGAACTCCAGGATCAGATCCCAGCCGATGATCCAGGCGAAGATCTCGCCGAGCGTGGTGTAGGCGTAGATGTAGGAGGAGCCGGCGGTCGGTACCGCCGAGGACAGCTCCGCGTAGCAGAACGCGGCGAACAGGGCGATCACACCGGCCACCGCGAAGGAGATCATGATCGCCGGTCCGGCGTTGTTCTTGGCCTGCACCCCGGTGAGGGTGAAGATGCCGGTGCCGATGACCATGCCGACACCGAAGCCGATCAGATCGCGTGCCCGCAGCGTCTGTCTGAGGCGGCCGCCCTCGTTCTGATGACCCTCATCGTTCTGGTGGATGACGGTCTCGACGGACTTCTTCCGGAATATGCCCCGGCTCGATGCCATTCCCCGACGGTAACCGCGGTGCGGGCCGCTCGCCTGCCGAACACGCCGTTCCCAGGACGCGGATCGATAGGTCAGACCGTGTGGGCGAGCCTGCCGAATCCACTGCGATGGAAGATGAGCGGATTACCCGTTTCGGGGTGCTGCACGGCGTGCAGCTCGAGCAGGACGATCAGGTGATCACCGGCGTCGACCTCACGGTAGACGGTGCAATCGAACTGGGCGAGACCGTCGTCGAGGGTGATCGCCCCTTCGTCGGAGGCATGCACCGCGACCCCCTCGAACCGCTGGTCGACCGGGCCGGCGAGCTGGCGGCATACGACGTCCTGGTGGTCGGCGAGCACGGTCACCCCGAGGTGATCGGCGCGGCGCAGATCCGGCCAGGTCTTGGAGGTGTTCGCAATCGACACCGACACGAGCGGCGGATCGAGGCTGACGCTGGTGAACGAACTCGCGGCGAGACCGATCGGCGCGCCGTCGACCGCCGCCGCCACCGCGACCACGCCGGTGGGAAAGATGCCGAACGCCTTGCGAAGTCGGGCTGAATCGAGATCCTGGTTGGTGCGGAATTCGGTCATGGACGTGCCTCCAATAGTCGGGACACGACGGGCGCAGTGGCCGCGAGCCACTCGGCGTACGCCTCCGGGTCGTCGTGTCGGGAATCGACCACATACAGTCCGCGGCCCGGGACGGTCCCACCGATCTCGGTGAGAACCGGACGCAACGCCAACTCGGGGGCCAGCGAATGCGCCGGCGAACCGCCGAGCATCAACGGAATCGCGATTCCGGATAGTCCTGTCCCACCGGCAAACCGGTCGAGGAACAGCTTGAGCAGCCCGGTGTAGGCGGCTTTGTATGTGGGGCTGGCGAACACCACGAGGTCGGCGGCACCCACCTGCTCGACCAGATCGGCGACGAGTGAATCCGACCAGTCCAGGATCGCGGTACCCAGAGTCGCCAGGTCGACGACGAGGTCGGGCTCGGCGCCGCCCAGCTGGGTTGCGAGATACGTTGCGGCGGACAGTGTGCGGCTCTGCGTTTTCGGGTTTCCGACGACGACTGCGGTCGTCATGACGCCGACACCGACCGGGTCGGGCTGCCGAAGGGCACCGCCACCGGACCCGAGCGCGGCGGTACCGGATCGGGATGCTCCCACAGACCGCGCCGGGTGAGTTCGGGCAGTACCCCCTCCCCGAACCAGTACGCCTCTTCCAGATGCGGATAGCCCGACAACACGAACTCGTCGATGCCGACGGCGTGATACGCCTCGACGAGATCGGCGATCTCGCTGTACGAGCCGACCATCGCGGTGCCCGCCCCACCGCGGACCAGGCCGATCCCGGCCCACAGGTTCGGGTAGATCTCCAGGCCGTCGCGGGACCCCTTGTTGAGGGCCAGCATTCGTTGCTGACCCTCCGACGCCGACCGCTTCAGCCCGGTCTGGATGCGGGAGATGTCGTCATCGGAGATGTGTTCGAGCAGCCGGTCGGCCTCGGCCCAGGCGGCCTCGGAGGTGTCCCGGGCGATCGTGTGCAGCCTGATTCCGTAGGTCAGTTCACGTCCGTGCTCGGCGGCCGCGCGGCGGACCCGATCGATCTTCTCGGCGACCGCCTCCGGCGGCTCTCCCCAGGTCAGGTAGACGTCGGCGTGTTTGGCGGCCACCGCGATCCCGGCGGGTGACGAACCGCCGAAGTAGATTTCTGGGATCGGGTCGGGAATCTGCTGCAGCGTCGCATCTTTGACGGACAGATACTGTCCGTCGAAGTTCACCGTCTCGCCGGTCCACAACCTGCGGACGATCTCCAGGAACTCATCGGCACGGGCGTACCGTTCCTCCTTGGTGCTGAAGTCGCCGAACATGGCCTGCTCGGCATCCTCGCCACCGGTCACCACATTCAGCAGCAGGCGCCCACCCGACAGGTTCTGGAAGGTTCCGGCCATCTGCGCCGACAGGTACGGCGCGGTCGCTCCCGGGCGGAACGCCACCAAGAACTTGAGCCGCTCGGAGACGCTGCTGAGCATCGCCGTCGACACCCACGCGTCGGCACACCACGCACCGGTCGGGGTCAGTGCCGCCTCGAAGCCGAGCTGTTCGGCGCTGCGCGCGATCTGTCCGAGATAGGGCACCGATGCCGGCCGCGACCACGCTCCGGCGGAGACACCGTGGCCACCACCGACCACGGTCCTGCTGTCACCGCCGTTGGTGGGGAGGAACCAATGAAATTTCACGCCTGATCAATCCACTTTCGCCTAGGGTGCGCGGGCACAACCAAGCCATTGCACCCGAAGGGTGGCGACTCGCCAAGGGTTTCCCGCGTGGTGATCGGAAGGGCGTGAGCGAACGACCGGCCCGTTCAGTTGTCGTCGGCGGTGACCAACTCGTGGATGAATTCCATCTTGTCGAGGACGGTCTGCGGCAGCACGAAGGGATAGAGATCCTGGTGTCCCATCGACCGGTTGATCTGGTTGAGTGCCCACGTCAGCGGCAGCCACCACTCGATGATCCGGTCGAACCCGATCTGGCCGGGCAGGTCGGCCTCGAGGGTCGACCCGGCCGGGGCGAGCGCGAAAGCGGCTGCGGTATCGAGGGTGTCGCGAATGTGCAGGTAATGCGCGAAGGTCTCGGCCCAATCCTCGGCGGGATGCATCGTCGCATAGGACGACACGTAATCGTCCTTCCAGTCGTCCGGCGGGCCGTCGTCGTAATGCCGGTCCAGCGCCGCCTGATAGTCCTCGTCAGGATTGCCGAACAATTTCTCGTACCGGGCGCGCTGGGGTCCGTCACCCACCAGCACCATCTGGTAGAAGTGTCCGATCTCGTGCCGGAAATGTCCGATCAGCGTGCGGTACGGCTCGTCCATCGACACGCGCAGCTGCTCACGATGGACGTCGTTGCCCTCGGCGAGGTCGAGCGTGATGACGCCGTTGGCGTGCCCGGTGATGACGTTGGTCTGGGCGCTGGACAGCAGATCGAAGGCCAGGCCGATGTCCGGGTTCTGATCCTTGCCGAAGATCGGCAGACCCAGTTCGTCGAGCTCGAGAATGACGCGGCGCTTGGCCAATTCCGCCTCGGCGAACGACGCCATGGCCTCGGTGTCGGCGTCGTCGGGCCGCGTGCGCGTCAACCGGCACGACTCACAGAGCGCCGGCAATCCCGCACCGATCTCCACCACCCAATTGCATGCCGCGACGCCACTGTTGGCGCAGCGGCCGACCGGGGTGTCGTCGACCTGCGCTCGGCCCTTCTCGTCGAGGACCTGCATGGTCCGCGTCGGCAGATGGAAGCCCAATGGGCTCTGGCAATGCAGGCAGAGTGAATTCTCGAAGACCAGCTGCTGGCCGCAGGTACGGCAGTGGAAGTCGCGCAACGTCGGCTCCTGTGGGTGATCGGGGTCGTGGGTGACACTACGGCGTGCCGCTGGGTGTCGCATGGCTCTGACGACTCCCGGCTCCGGATGCCCCGTCCGCTCATGTCCAAACTCCCAGACGTCCAGACCCTCAGATGTCCAACCCTCGGATATCCAGGCCCTCGATCGCCTCGGGCACCGTACGATCGCGTACATGAAGCAGGCTGACGGCGAGTACTACGTGACGGCGCAAGAAGTGGCCGCGTTCGAGGAGTCGGGAGAGCGCTACTGGTACATGCGCGAGGACGGCTCGACCGACCTCTACCTCGATGAACTCGACATCACCCACGGCTGGCCGATCTTTCTCATGGAGCGCGACGACGCCTGGTTCGCCAAGTGGGACGGCGACTACGAAAAGGCCGTGGAGACCGAACTGAACCCGCACCTCATCAAGAACTTCGAGCAACTGCTCCTGCAGGGCAACTGGCCACACGACCAGGACTGACCAGCAGGAATGGGCTTCTCGTTCGCGACGGTCACCGCCACCGAAGATCTGACCCCACAGATCCGCCGGGTTCATCTCGACGTCGAGCATCTGACGCGGCTGGAACTGCCCGGGCAACCCGACGAGGCCGTCGGCATGTACTTCCCCGACGTGGGCGAACGACGCCCCCCGGCGATGGAACTGCGTGACGGCGTGTGGGGCTATCACGACCTCGAACGACCGCCGGAGGGCCGCAACTACAGCATCCGCGCAGTCGATCACGAGACCGCGACCATCGTCGTCGACTTCGTCATCCACGCGCGCGGCCCGGCCACATCGTGGGCCCAGCGCGCCCGGGCGGGCGACGGGGTGGCGTTGTCGCATGCGCGCGGCTGGTACCGGCCCGGCCCCGGTACCGACTGGACGCTGTTGGGCACCGACCTCTCCGGCCTGCCCGCGGCGGCCCGGATTCTCACCGAACTCGCCGACGACGACCGTCCGGTGATCCTGGTGGCCGAGGTGATCGACGACGCCGATCTCGCCTACCTCGGCGATCTCGCCGACGGAATCGACATCATCGGGTTGACCGGTAGCGGCAACGGGCACTCGGCGAGCCGGCTCGGCGCCACGATCGAGACGCTCCGATTGCCTGCCGGCACAGGCTACTGCTGGTTCGCCGGGGAGGCCGCCGAATCGAGGACGGTGCGCAAACACTTTCGCCGCCACCATCAGTGGGGCGCCGATCGCTACGACATCATCGGATATTGGCGCTACGACGGCGAGGCGTGGGCGCGCCGCTACGCCGAACACGGCGAGGCGCTCTTCTCGATCTATCAACAGGCGATCGCCGACGGCAAGGGTGAGAAACGTGCCGCCGAGGAATTCGACGAGGCGCTCGAACGCGCCGGCCTCTGAGCCCGGCTCCCGGTGAACACCGGGGGCCTGCTCAGTACCGCGCGATCTGACCTTCCTTGGGGGCGCGATACATTCGCCACAGCACGCGGGGCACGGCATGCAGCGGCACCGCCCGCGGCCAGTCCCGCGCCCGCAACAGTGCCTCGGTGCCACCGTCGACGCTGATGACCGATCCCGCCATGAAATCGGCTGCGGGCGAGAGCATCAGCATCACCCACTGCGCCAACTGGTCGGTGGTTCCGTACTCGCGCACCGGAATCGGGAACGCCCGCACGTTCTTCGACGTCGCGCCCTCGAGTTGCGATCGCAGCAGCGGCGTCATCACCGGGCCGGGGGTGATGACGTTGACACGAATCCCGGCACCCGCCCATTCGGCGCGCGTCCCGTGGACCCGGCACCATCGGGTCACGGCGATCTTGGACGCAGCGTAGGCCACCGGCCCCGAGAGTGCGGCGCCACGGCGGCGGATGATGCGCGTGGCACCCTCGACGTCGCCGCGTTCGAGGCGGCTCACCGCACGGGCGGGGACCAGCGGCGTGGCGGTCGTCGAATTGGACCCGAAGACAACGACTTTGGCCTTGTCCGAGGCGGCCAGTAGCGGCCGGAACGCCTCGAGTAGCTCGGTGACGCCGAGGAGATTCACCTCGACGATGGTGCGTTCGCGCCCGCGGGCCGGGCCGAGTCCGGCGGCGAGCACGGCACCGGCGAGTACGCCGCCCGCCCGCGCGGTCACGGCCTCGATCGCGGCCCGCCGGCCCGCCGCGGTGGACAGATCGGCGATCACGTCGTCCCCGTCCCGGTCGACGCCGATGACGTCGTGTCCGGCCTGGCGCAGCGAATCGGCAACGGCCGCACCCATTCCCGACGCCGCCCCGGTGACCACATAGGTACCCATCAGATTCTCCTGACCGTGCGCTCTCGTAGTGGATTCTTCTAGCCGTGCTCACGCACTGGATCGTCGCGACGTTCCGCACGCAGCGTGCGATCGTAGGCCTCGTTGAACGCACGCAACTCCCGCAGCAACGCGTCGGGAGTGCCGGGAGTGAGGTCGGCGAACACCTGCTTGAGCCTGCCCACGCGCAGCATGCCGTCGTGGACGAACGCATCGCGGCCGTATTCGGTCGGCCGGATGAGCCGGCTCAGCGAACCTTCGACCTCGAATCGTTCGAGGTGTCCGTGTTTGATCGCGGCATTGACCTGACGGTTGACGGTGGACTGCTCGAGGTCGAGCTCGTCGGTGAGCTCGCGCAGCGTGCGCGCGCGGTCGTCGGAGAGCACGAGCAGGATCGCGAACGCCGAGGCCTCGAGGACGGCGTCGGCGTGGTGCTCGCTCTTGCGGCGATGGAAGCGACTCAGTTCCTCGACGATGTCGCGGTACAGCGGGGACGGCCAGGGCGCGTGATCGGCGGCGCGACGCTCCGCTGCCGCGAGTCCGGATACACCGGCGTCATCGTTGGGCTTGTCCACTCCCGGCCTCCTTCGGCACGCGGCCCGCTCGATCTCTGGCGTTCGATTCCTGGCATCGACGATCATGCACCGTCCATCCTGCCGATCCGGCACCGCACCGGCCACGCGTTGGCGTATGTAGCGTACATATGTAACCTACATACCCGAAGGTCTGCACACCCGCGTGCCTCACGCCTGCATACCCCCGGGCCCGCGCCCCGTGCCCCATGCCCCATGCCCCATGCCCCATGCCCCCATGCCTACGTACCCAAGGAGGTGCCATGTCGGACACCACGTCGTCGCCGGCTTCAGAGAACCCGGCGCACTACGAGTCGAGTCCCCGCGACGGGTCGTCGAACGGCGCCGCGATCGCCACCGTCATCGCGCTGTGCTTCGGCGGTCTGGTGGCCGCGCTGATGCAGACGCTGGTCATCCCGATCCAGCCGAAGCTCCCGGAGTACCTCCACACATCCCACTCCACCGCCTCCTGGGTGATCACCGCAACGCTGCTCGGCGGGGCGATCGCGATGCCGATCGCCGGACGCCTCGGTGACATGTTCGGCAAGCAGCGCGCATTGCTGGGCAGCGCGGTGCTGCTGGTCGTCGGTTCGGTCGTGTGTGCGCTCAGCAGCGCGGCGATCCCGATGATCGCCGGCCGTGCCATCCAGGGCCTGGCCATGGGATTCATCCCGGTCGGCATCAGTCTCATGCGTGAGGTGACCCCACCCAAGATCACCTCGATGGCGATCGCCGCGATGAGCGCCACCCTCGGGGTGGGCGGCGCGATCGGCCTGCCGCTGTCGGCCTGGATCGCGCAGAGCTGGAACTGGCATGCCCTGTTCTGGATGTCGGCCATCGTGGCGGCTCTGGTGCTCGTGCTGGTCATCGTGGTCATCCCGCACGTCCCGGACGCGGTCGGTGGCCGCTTCGACATCGTCGGCGTGATCGGCCTCGCCATCGGGCTGTGTGCGGCCCTGATCGCGGTCTCGAAGGGTAACGACTGGGGCTGGAGCTCGGCCACGACCCTCGGCACCCTGATCGGCGGTCTCGCCGTGCTGGTCCTGTGGGGCTTTTACCAATTGCGCACGCCGGAACCGCTGGTCGATCTCCGTACCACCGCACGTCCGGCGGTGCTGCTCACCAACGTCGCGGCCGTCGCCATCGGTTTCGGCATGATGGCCCAGTCGATCGTCATCCCGATGCTGCTCGAGCTACCCGCCGTCACCGGGGTCGGCCTGGATCAGTCCATGCTCGCCGCGGGTCTCTGGATGGCGCCGGGCGGTCTGATGATGCTCGTGTTCGCGCCCATCTCGGGCATATTGATCAACAAGATCGGTGCCAAGTACACGCTGGCCATCGGCGCGACGGTGCTCGGCGTCGGGTACCTGATCGCCATGTTCCTGATGCACTCGCCGTGGCAGTTGATGATCGCCTCGATCATCGCCGCGTCCGGCGTCGGCATCGGCTACGCGGCCATGCCCACGCTCATCATGGGAGCCGTTCCGATGACCGAGGCCGGTGCGGCCGTGGGTCTCAACGGGTTGATGCGTTCGATCGGCACCACCGTCTCCTCGGCGGTGATGGCGGTGTTGCTCACCACGTCGACCATCACGATGGCGGGCACAGATGTGCCCACCCACACCACGTTCAAGTTGTGCTTCCTGGTGGGCGCGCTCGCGGCCTTCGTCGGTGTCGCCATCACGCTGTTCATCCCGCGGCACGGCCCGAAGCCGACGCCCTCTGCGGTGGTGATCGAGGACTCCGCGACCACCGCGAGCCGCTGACGCCGCACCGCATCCGTTCCCGCGCAGCGATCACCGTTGCACGGGAACGGATATCGGTCTCTCCGACTTCCGCGGTCCTGGCTACCGGTGGGCGAGATGGTCGGGCCGTGGCGCGTCCGCGCCGAACGGTTCCTGCAGCGCATTCGACCTGGCGTTGAACACCACGAACAGGTTGCTGCGCGCGTCCGGACTGATGTTGCCCGCCGATGCGTGCATGCAATTGGAATCGAAATACAGCGCCGAGCCGGCAGGCCCGGTGATCAGGTCGATACCGTGCTCGTCGGCGAGTGCGGCCACGTCCTGCTCGTCGGGCGTACCGAACGGCGGCCGATACGACACCAGCGACTCGCGGTGATAGCCCTCCGGAGTGCGCCCCACACAGCTGACGAACTGCTTATGGGATCCCGGAATGATCATCAGTGCGCCGTTGGTGGTCAGGTTGGGCGTCAGTGCCAGCGACACGCTCAGCGCCCGCGGTGCCGGCATCCCGTCCTCGGCATGCCAGGTCTCGAAGTCCGAATGCCAGTAGAACGGGCCACCGGCGAAGCCGGGTTTGAGGTTGATCCGGCTCTGATGGATGTAGACGTCGTCGTCGAGAATCTGCTGTGCCACCCCGACGATCTCGTCGCGGGCACAGATCTCGGCGATGACGGCGCTGAGATGATGGACGGCGAAGATGGAGCGCACGTCCCCGTTGGACGACTCGCGGACGATTCTGTCGTCCTCGCCGAGCCGGGTGGCGATCTCCTCCGCCTCGGCGAGGCAACTTTCGATGTCGTTGCTGTTCAGTACGGCTTCGGCGCAGTGATATCCGCGCCGGTCATAGGTGCGTAACTCGTCGGTCCCGAGGGGTCCGCCGGGATCGCGATTCCAGAGCGCCGGATGTGGCCGGGGCTCCACTTGGCTTCGGCGGGCGAGACGGGTGCGGTAGACGTCGACTGGTCGATTGGCAGTCCGAGTGTCTGTGATCGACATTGATCTCTTCTCTCGATCGGCATTCTTCGGCCGTATTCGGTTGTGGTGGGCGGCGCCCGCCCGTGACCACGTCATGGTCAGGAGCCACCCGCGCGCAGTCTATCGATCGTGCCGGTCGCGTCGAACCACCCCCACAGCCACCGGGTCACACCAGCCGCTCACCCGAATCGGGATGGAACAGGTGCACGGTGTTGTCGGCCTGCCGCAGCCGGACACCTTCGCCACGCTTGGCGGGTGCGCGCTGCGCCGAACGGGCCACCACGACCATCGGGTCACCGTCGAGGTTGCGCACCGAATCGTCGGCGAGCGAGGCATACACATAGGTTTCGCTACCGAGTTCTTCGAGCAGCGCGACGTCGGCGTTGAGCCCCGAGCCGTCGTCGGAGAGCGCCAGGTGCTCGGGACGGATGCCGACGATGACCGATGACAGACCCGAGTTGCGCAGCGCGGCAGCCGATTGCGCGTTCACATCGATCTCGGCACCGGCGATGGAGATCGCACCGTCATGCACCGGGGCGGAGAAAAGGTTCATCGCCGGTGAGCCGATGAAGCCGGCCACGAATGCGTTGACCGGCCGGTCATAGAGCTCCGAGGGTGTGGAGAACTGCTGCAGCACTCCGTGTTTGAGGACGGCGACCCGATCACCCATGGTCATCGCCTCCACCTGGTCGTGGGTGACGTAGACCGTGGTGGTACCCAGACGCCGTTGCAGTGCGGCGATCTGGGTGCGGGTCTGGACGCGCAGCTTGGCGTCGAGATTCGACAATGGCTCGTCCATGCAGAACACGCGCGGTTCGCGCACGATCGCGCGGCCCATGGCCACGCGCTGTCGCTGCCCACCGGACAATTTGGCGGGCTTGCGATCGAGGAAGTCGGTGAGGTCGAGCAGCTTGGCCGCCTCGGCCACCCGCTTCTTGCGGTCGGCCGCCGAGATGCCGCGCATCTTGAGGGCGAATCCCATGTTCTCACCGACGGTCTTGTTCGGGTAGAGCGCATAGTTCTGGAACACCATGGCGATGTCGCGATCCTTGGGTGCGACGCCCACCATGTTGTCGCCGCCGATCCGGATCTGCCCGGAGTCGATGTCCTCGAGGCCGGCGAGCATACGCAGTGCCGTCGACTTGCCCGAACCCGACGGCCCGACGAGCACCACGAACTCGCCGTCGGCGATGTCGAGATCGAGCGAGTCGACGGCCAGTTTGTCTGCGCCCGGGTAGACGCAGCACGCCTTGTCATATGCGATGGTTGCCATGGTTTCTCCTGCCGGTGTGAAAAGTTGTGGGGTGCCGTGGATTAGGTGCGTAGGTGATGACCCGACTACGTGATGGCGCGCTTACTTGATCGCCCCGAAGGACAGGCCGCGGACGAGCTTGTTCTGCGCGATCCAGCCACAGATCACGACCGGCAGTGCCGCGAGCACCGAGGCCGCCGACAGCTGCGCCCAGTACAGGCCCTGCCCGGACATGAAGCCGGTCAAAAAGACCGGCATCGTCTGACCGTTGACCGCGGTCATGTTCACGGCGAAGAAGAATTCGTTCCACGAGAAGATGACACAGATCAGCGCGGTCGCCGCGATACCCGGCGAGATGAGCGGCAGGATCACTTCACGGACCGACGTCCACAGACTCGCCCCGTCGATACTGGCCGCCTCGAGGAGTTCGCCGGGCACTTCGAGGAAGAACGACCGCATCATCCACACCGCGATCGGCAGATTCATTGCGGTGTAGAGGATCACCAGCGTCCAGACGTTGTCGAGCATGCCCATCTTCCCGACGATCACGTACAGCGGGATGATCGCGGCGACGATCGGCAGCATCTTGGTGGAGATGAAGAAGAACAGTGCGTCCTTGGTCTTGCGCACCGGCCGCAGTGACAATGCGAAGGCGGCCGGAACGCCCAGTACCAGCACCAGGATCGTCGACGCCACCGTCGCGAACAACGAATTGAGCAGTGGCGTACCGATTCCGGCGTCGAAGACGTTGCGGAACTGATCGAGGGTCGGGGTGAAGAAGAAGGTGGGCGGGCTGGTCGCGGCGTCGCTTTCCTTCTTGAATGCGGTCAGCACCATCCACAGCACCGGAAAGAAGAAGCCGATGGCCAGAATCCAGGTGATCGTGGTCAGCGCCATCTGCCGCGGGCTGCGGCGTCGACGGACGTCGTCGGTCCTCTCGTCGGGGCGGGTGGTCGGGGCGGGACGGGTGTCGGTACTCATCAGGCCGGCTCCTCTGTTCCGGTGAATGACTTGAAGATCAGGCGCAGGGCCAGTGAGGCGACGACGATCGTGCCGATCACCGTGACCACGCCCATCGCCGCGGCCTGCCCGATGTCGAATCCGAGGAAGGCGCGCTGATAGATGTAGTAGGACAGGTTCGAACTGGCGACGCCCGGGCCGCCGGAGGTCATCATGTACACCGCGTCGAAGGTGTTGACCAGGTAGATCGCGCCGAGCACGGTGCCCAGTTCGATGAAGCGCCGCAGATGTGGCAGCGTCAGTTCGCGGAACATCGCGAAGCCCCCGGCACCGTCGACCCGTGCCGCCTCCTGGACGTCGCGGGGCATGGATTGGAGCCCGGCCAGGATCAGCAACATCATGAAAGGCGTCCACTGCCAGACGAGTTCGGCCATCACGCTGGCCAACGGGAACTCCGAGAGCCAGTCGGTGTGAATTCCCAAGGGACTCAGAGCCCAGTTGACCAATCCGTTCGTCGGTGAGAGCAGGCTGGTCTTCCACAGCAGGGCTGCGGCCACCGGCGTCACCAGGAACGGCGTGATGAGCAGCGTCCGAACGATTCCGCGGCCCAGGAACTTCCGATCGAGCAGCAGTGCGAAGATCAGCCCGAGGACCACCGAGATCAGCACGGTGCCCACGATGAGCAGGATCGTGTTGACGGTGACCTTCCAGAACTGGCTGTCGGCGAACACTGCGGTGTAGTTGTCGAAGCCGACGAATTTGCGGGACCCGGGCCGGACGAGATTCCAGGATTGCGTCGAGTAGTAGAGCGTGAACACGAACGGGATCTGGGTGACCACGAGCATGAAGATCAGTGCGGGCAGCAACGGTCCGCGCCGTCGCCAGCCTTCGGCCCGCGTGATGCGATCGTTCTTGGACGTCACCGTCCGTCCGACGTCCGAGGGCACCGGAGTGCCGGGGGTGGTTACTGCGGTGGCCATCCTCACTGCTCCCTCTGGTAGGACTTGCCGACGACCTCGGCATACTGCTGAGACTGCTCGAGCGCGTCGTGCACGCTGATCTGGCCGGCGATCGCCGCCGAGATCTGCTGACTCACCCGGGTTCCGAGGTCCTGGAATTCGGGGATCGCCAAGAACTGGACGCCGGTGTAGGGCACCGGTTGTAGCGTCGGCTTCTGCTGGTCCGCCGCCTGCATCGCGTGCAGGGTCTGCTGTGCGAACGGCTGGGAGATCTTCTGATAGGCAGGCAGCTGGTAGGTCGAGAGTCGGCTGCCCGGCGGGATATGCGTGGCTCCCAACGTGTTCGCCACATGCTCGACGTAGCGCCGGTTGGTCATCCAGTCGATGAAGTCCCACGCATCCTTTTGATGTTTGCTGCTGGTGGGAATGCCCAGCGCCCAGGTGTAGAGCCACCCGTTGTCACTCTTGGCCATTCGCGGCGCAGGCAGATATCCGACGTCGCCGGCAATCGTCGAGGTGTCCGGACTCTCCAGTACCGACACCGCCGAGGTGGCGTCGTACCACATCGAAACCTGACTCTGCGACATCAGGTTTCCGCATTCCTGGAAGCCCGACGACGACGCACCGGCCTCTCCGTACTTGCGCACGGTGTCGACGTAGAACTGGACGGCCGCCTCGACCTGCGGACTGGTCAGCTGTGCGTTCCAGTTCTCGTCGTACCATCGGCCGCCGTAGGCGTTGATCACCGTGTTCAGCGGCGCGAGCACCTCACCCCAGCCCGGCTTGCCGCGCAGGCAGATTCCGGCGGTGCGGTCGTTGGTGAGCTTGCGGGCGGCCTCGGCGACCTGCGGCCAGGTCGGGTCGGGCGGCAATGTCACGTTGGCGTCCCGGAACAGCTTCTTGTTGTACATGAGGAACGACGACTCCCCGTAGAACGGCGCCGAGTACATCGAACCCTGATAGGACAGCGCCGATTTCAAGGTCGGGATGAAGTCGTCGGCGTCATATTCCGGGTCGGCGTCCATATACGGGGTGAGGTTGACCAGCCAGCCGTTCTCGGCCCACATCGGGGTCTCGTAGTTGCTGATCATCACCACGTCGAATTCACCACCGCCGGTGGCCACCGACGCGGTGATCTTGGCGCGGGCCTCGTTCTCCGACAACGTCACGAAGCGGACGTTGACGCCGGGGTGCTGTTGTTCGAACTGAGTGGACAGCTTGACGGCGTCCTGCATCTGCGAGTTCGAGACCATGGCCACGGTGACCTCGCGGCCGCCGCCGCCGGTGAGCGAGCCGGCGCCCGCACATCCCGTGGCGACCAGGCCGACCGCCGCGGCGAGTGCCACCAGCGCAGCCATCGGCCCGGAGCGCCGGCGTGGTGCGCGCGCAACTTTTCGTCGGGTGGATCTCACTGCTGACCTTCCTGTTCTGACACAAGCCATTTCGCGGTGGCCACATCGGTGACCATGATGGACACGTAACCGCCGCGCAGTGCTCCGAGGATCGATTCGGCCCGGTGCCCGCCACCGGACACCAGAATCGTTGTGGGACACGCCTTTACCGCATCGAGAGATACCGAGACGGTCCGCTCGACCAGACTCGATTCGACGACGGCGCCATGCGCGTCATAGAAGCGGCCGCCGATCTCGCCGACCGCTCCCAGGTCGAGGAGTTCGTCGAGCACGGTGGCGTCGATGTAGGCACCCTCGAACAGGGTCGTCGCGGTGGACACCGATCCGACGCCGAACAGCATCACCTGGGCGCCGCGAGCCGCCGACAGTGCCTGCGAGACAATCGAGTCACGATTCAATGCGGCGACGGTGTCGGGGTCGGCGAACAGCGGGGCGACCAGACGCACCGGGCGCGCGTGCAGACGTTCGGAGAATCGGGAGAGTGCGTGATCGACACCGGTGTGGTAGTCGACCGAGGTCATCGATCCGTCCATCTGCACCACCCGCTCCGCCGCGCCGGCCGCGCCGATGGCGTCGGCGACCGCCACCTGCTCAGGGCCCCAGGTGAATCCGAAGGTGTCGCCGGGCTGGATACGCCGCGACAGCACCGACGCGCCCGCCCGCCCGAGCGCCGCATTGCCGGACGGACTCCCATCGGCGACCTCGTCGATGATCAGCACCTCGTCGAGGTCGAACGTCTCCTCCACCCGCCGCTCCAGATCGGTGTGGATCGACGCCGACAGGTGCGCCGGCGCGGCGACCGACACCCGGACCAGGCCCTGGGCGCGTGCGCGTGCGATGAGCCGGCCTGCCGTCGGGCGCGACACCCCGAGCCGCCCGGCGATGTCGGCCTGGGTCAGCCCTTCGAGGTGATACATGGTCGCGGCGCGGACCAACAGCCGTAGATCCTGACCGGCATCGGTACCGGCGCGGCCGGCCGATCCGCGCCCCGGCGTCGATCGCTTGGGCGCTTCGCCCGATACGTCCCCCGTCGCGTCCCGACCGGTCGTTCCCGGGCCGAGATCTGTGGCTTGGTTGCGGTGTGGCACTCGTGGACTCCGTTTCGAAACCCGTCGTGAGCATTTGCTCACTAGCCGTTGATGTGCTCAATACGGTAACATCCGACATGTGACCTACGCAACACTCACCGCCGACTGTGACTCGACTCGTTTGACCATGCGGGCCGGTGTCCTCTGGCCCGACCGTCATCTGGGCGTCGAAGAGCGGCCCGTACCGCAACCGTCGCCCGGCGACGTCCTGGTGCAGGTCAGCGCGGTCGGCATCTGCGGCTCGGACACCCACTACCTGCGGCACGGCCGGATCGGCGACCACGTCGTCACCGCCCCGCTGGTGCTCGGCCATGAAGCGGCCGGCACCGTCGTCGCGGTGGGCGACGGCGTCGCGACATCACGGATCGGTCAGCGCGTGTCGATCGAGCCGCAGCGTCCCGACCCCACGTCGGCCGAGTCGATGCGCGGCGACTATCACCTGTGTCCGCACATGCGGTTCTATGCCACTCCACCGGTCGACGGCGCGCTCGCCGGATTCGTCACCATCGGGGCGGCGTTCGCGCATCTGGTACCCGACGAGGTCACCGACGAGGCGGCCGCACTCTTCGAGCCGCTCTCGGTCGGGATCGCCGCGGTGCGCAAGGCCGCCGTGGGCTTGGGTGATTCGCTGCTCATCGCCGGCGCCGGACCGATCGGACTGATGTGCGTGCAGGTCGCACGTGCGGCCGGGCTCGCGCGGATCGTCGTCAGCGAACCCGACGGTCTGCGACGCGCGCGAGCCGGCGAGTTCGGGGCCACCGAGGCCATCGAACCGGGCGCCGAGGTGAGCGCGGTGGATGCGTTCATCGACGCCAGCGGCGTGGCCGGTGCCGTCACCGCAGGTCTGCGGGCACTGCGCCCGGCCGGGCGGGCGGTGCTGGTCGGGATGGGCGCCGACACCATGGACCTGCCGGTCTCGCTGATCCAGAATCGTGAGATCGTCCTCACCGGGGTGTTCCGCTATGCCAACACCTGGCCGACCGCCCGCGCACTCGTCACCTCGGGTGCGGTCGATCTCGACGCGATGGTCACCGCCCACTACGGACTCGACGAGCTGGCCGCGGCATTCGACTCCGACCGAATCCCCGGCATGATCAAAGCCATTGTCCACCCGAACCTCTCGCACGCCGAGGTCCCGCCGAACCGAAAGGCCCACTCGTGAGCACCCCATCGACCCGCACGCCGCTGCGCAACGCCACCCTCGGCTCGCTGACCGGCGTGACCACGCCCGCTTACGACCGAGCGACGGTGACACCCGGGATCGTGCACTTCGGGGTCGGCGGATTCCACCGCGCCCACCAGGCCTGCTACCTCGACAAGCTGTTGGCGAACGACCCGTCGTGGGGCATCAGCGGGGTCGGGGTACGTCCCGCCGATGTGCGCATGCGCGACGCCCTCGTCCCCCAGGACTGCCTCTACACCCTGACCCTCAAAGCGCCCGACGGTACGGTCACGACGTCGGTCATCGGCTCGATCATCGAATACCGTTACGCGCACGACGGTCCCGAGGCCGTCCTCGAACGGCTCGCCGACCCGGCCACCCGCATCGTGTCGCTGACCGTCACCGAGGGCGGATACAACTTCTCCGCCTCGACCGGCGAGTTCGATGCATCCGATCCCGAGATTGTCGCCGACCTCGCCGGCAATGCTCCTCCGACAACGGTTTTCGGCCTCGTCGTCGAGGGCCTGGCCCGGCGCCGCGACCGTGGGGTGCCGTCGTTCACGGTCATGTCATGTGACAACATCGCCGGCAACGGGCGCATGGCACGGTCCACCTTCCTCGCCTATGCCCGACTGCGCGACGCCGATCTCGCCGACTGGATCGAGGGCCACACCAGCTTTCCCAACTCGATGGTCGACCGCATCACGCCGGCCACGCCCGCCGAGCTCGCCGACGAGGTCGCCGCGCGCACCGGGATCGCCGACGCGTGGCCGGTCGTCGCCGAACCGTTCACCCAGTGGGTCATCGAGGACGACTTCTCCTGCGGGCGGCCATCCTTCGAGAAGGCGGGAGTTCAGGTCGTCGCCGATGTGACGCCCTACGAACTGATGAAGCTGCGGCTTCTCAACTCCGGCCATCAGGCACTGTGCTACTTCGCGTATCTGCTCGGCTACCGGTACGTGCATGATGCCGCCGAGGACCCGGATATCCGGAACCTGCTGCGGCGCTATATGACCGAGGAGGGCAAGCCCACCCTCGAGCCGCTCCCCGGCGTGGACGTCGACGGCTATATCGACACGCTGCTCGAACGGTTCGCCAACCCGGCCATCGCCGACACCGTGGCGCGGCTGTGTCAGGACTCGTCCAATCGCATCCCCAAGTGGCTGGTACCGGTCATCGGTGACCGGCTGACGCAGCACGGTGGCGTGGACTTCGCGGCGGCGGTGGTCGCGAGCTGGACGCGTTATGACGAAGGCGTCGACGAGCAGGGCGACCCCATCGACGTCGACGATCCCCTCGCCGATCGGCTCGTCGGGCTGGCCCGCCGGTCACGTACCGAGCCCCTCGCGTTCCTGTCCGAGGAGTCGCTCTTCGGCGACCTCGCGACCCGCGAGGAGTTCACCACGCCGTATCTGTGGGCACTGGAGACGTTGCGTACCAAGGGCGCCCGCGAGACGCTGCGGGAACTGCTCGCATGACGCTGATCGCCGGGATCGACTCGTCGACGCAGTCGTGCAAGGTGGTCGTGTGCGACGCCGACACCGGCGCCGTCGTCCGATCGGGCAGCGCACCGCATCCGGGCGGCACCGAGGTACATCCGGACCGCTGGTGGGAGGCACTGCTCGCCGCCGTCGACGCGGCGGGCGGGGTCGACGACGTCGCCGCGATATCGGTCGCCGGGCAGCAGCACGGCCTCGTCTGCCTCGACCGTGACGGGCAGGTCGTCCGAGATGCATTGCTGTGGAACGACATCCGGTCTGCTGACGCGGCACGCGATCTGGTCGACGAGTTCGGTGGTGCCCACTGCTGGGTCGATGCGGTCGGCGTGGTGCCCGTCGCCGCGATCACCGCGTCGAAGCTGCGCTGGCTCGCCGACCACGAGCCCGACCATGCCGACTCGACGGCGGCGGTGTGTCTGCCCCATGACTGGCTGACCTGGCGACTCGCGGGCGGCGCGGACATCTCCACGCTGAGCACCGACCGCAGCGACGCCTCGGGTACCGGATACTTCAGCGCGGCCACCGGCGAATACCGAACCGACCTGCTCGGCTTGGCATTTCGCGGCCGAGTACCGATTCTGCCTCGCGTCGTCGGCCCGGACGAGGTCGCGGCAACGACTCCACGGGGCATCGTGCTCGGCGCGGGAGCAGGCGACAATGCCGCGGCCGCACTGGGTGTGCAGGCGCGGCGCGGCGACGCGATCGTGTCACTCGGGACGTCCGGGGTTCTCTGCGCTGTCGGCGACGTCGCTCCGCGCGACCGGACCGGCATCGTGGCCGGGTTCGCCGACGCCACCGGCAGACACCTCCCGCTGGTGTGCACCCTCAACGGTGCACCGGTGTTGTCGGCGACCGCGCAAATGCTCGGCGTCGATCTCTCGCGGTTCGCCGAGCTGGCGCTGTCGGCGCCGCCGGGAGCCGATGGGCTGACACTGATCCCCTATCTGGCCGGCGAGCGCTCACCCAATCTGCCCGACGCGAGTGGAACGTTGTGCGGGATCACCACCGCGAACTTCACCCCGGCCCACGTCGCCCGAGCCGCCGTCGAGGGACTGCTGTGCTCGCTGGTCTACTGCCGCGAACAGATCGAGGCCCAGGGCATCGGCATCGACCGCTGCCTGCTGACCGGCGGAGGTGCGAAATCGGCTGCAGTGCAGGGCATTGCGCCGGAGTTGTTCGGTGGCGAGGTCATCCTGCCCGCCGACGGGGAATACGTGGCGCTCGGCGCTGCCCGACAAGCCGCCTGGGCGCTGACCGGCGAGCTTCCCGACTGGCCGGTCGGCGGTCGCGTCCTCACCGCGACGCCGACTCCCCAGGTGTACGAGCAATACCGGAAGTCGACGGCCGGGATTTGCTAATTTCGGCTGCATGACAGGGTCCACGACAGTCAGCGCAGACGACTTCGAACAGATCCGTTCGGTGGTGCACGACTTCATCCGTACCAAGGTCGTCCCACGCGAGACCGAGATCATGGAAACCGACGCCATCCCCGGCGACCTGCGCGCCCAGGCCGCCGAGATGGGCCTCTTCGGGTATGCGATCCCCCAGGAATGGGGCGGTCTGGGGCTCGACCTCACCCAGGACGTCGAACTGGCAATGGAATTCGGTTACACCACGCTGGCGCTGCGCTCGATGTTCGGCACCAACAACGGCATCGCGGGTCAGGTGCTGGTCAACTTCGGCACCGACGAACAGAAGACTGCGTGGCTCGGGCGCATCGCCGCGGGCGACGTCGTCGCGTCGTTTGCCCTCACCGAGCCCGGCGCCGGCTCCAACCCTGCCGGCCTGCGCACCAAGGCGGTCCGCGACGGCGACGAGTGGGTGATCGACGGGCAGAAACGCTTCATCACCAACGCCCCGATCGCCGACCTGTTCGTCGTCTTCGCCCGCACGCGCGCGGCGGAGGGCAAGAACACGGGGATTGCGGTGTTCCTCGTCCCCGCCGACACCGCCGGCGTCGCGGTCGGCGTCAAGGACAAGAAGATGGGTCAGGAGGGCGCATGGACCGCCGACGTGACGTTCGATGGCGTGCGGGTACCGGCGTCGGCACTCGTCGGCGGTGACGAGGAGACCGGCTATCGGGCCGCGATGACGTCCCTGGCCCGTGGGCGCATCCACATCGCCGCTCTCGCCGTCGGGCAGGCCCAGCGGGCGCTCGACGAGTCGGTCGCCTACGCGGCCGGTGCCACGCAGGGCGGAAAACCCATCGGCTCTTTCCAATTGGTGCAGGCCATGCTCGCCGACCAGCAGACCGGCGTGATGGCCGGCCGCGCACTCGTGCGCGACGCCGCCCAGAAGTATGTCACCGGAGAGGACCGGCGTACCGCGCCGTCGGTGACCAAGTTGTACTGCACCGAGATGGTCGGCAAGGTCGCCGATCTCGCCGTCCAGATCCACGGCGGAACCGGATACATGCGCGAGGTCCCGGTCGAGCGCATCTACCGCGACGTCCGGCTGCTGCGTCTCTACGAGGGCACCAGCGAGATCCAGCGGCTCATCATCGGCGGCAATCTCATGCGCGGTCGGTATTGAATCGGCGCCCGGTGTTGAATCCGCGGTCGGTGTTGAATCCGCGGTCGGTGTTGAATCCGCGGTCGGTGTTGAATCCGCGCCCGGTTGGGTAACCGGTGATCGGCGGGGGCGATCGGACATCACGGCCGCCTCCACCGACTCAGTGATCATCATCGAATCGGAGGTAGGGCCAATGAGTGACGTGAACCCCATCGCACTACAGAAGGCGCTGGGCGGCATCAGCTATCCGTCGAGCAAGGACGGCATCGTCAAGACCGGCGAGGGCAATGGGGCGGACGACACCGTGTTGTCGGCCTTGCGCAAGCTGCCCGACCAGCAGTTCACCGGGCCGGACGACGTGCAGAAGGCCGTCTTCTGAGAGGTCACGGGCGCCGCGCGCCATACACCGCCGACAGCGCTCGGTATCAGTTCGGGCGCCGTCGGCGATGGTGTGCGGTTGGCAGGGTTTGACGTCGCCGACCGCGGGCATCCTGCGTCGAACGGTTCAACACCCGACGAGAGGCCGACGATGACCGAGACGACAGCACAGCCCACTCGCGCCGTCGTGGCACATCCGGTGCCGCAGATCAGCGGGCCACGCGCTCTGCGTGTCCTTGCGGAACTGGGCTTCGCCGCCGTCGCGGCCGGCGTCATCGTGCGCCGCCCCTGGGCGATGGCCGGACTCGAACGCATGCAGGCCGACGCCACCGCGCTGCGTTGTGCACAGCGACTCCGTCGAGAATTCGGGCGTGGGCCGGTGGAACTCGTCATTCCCGGACGGCGCATCGTCGTCATCCTCGACCCGGCGGACGTGGGCCGCGTTCTTGCCGAATCGCCGAATCCGTTCACTCCCGCCAACCGCGAGAAGAAGGCCGCGCTGGCGCCGTTCCAACCGCATGCCGTGCTCATCTCGGAGGGACCGCTGCGTGAGCAGCGGCGGGTGATCAACGTGGCCGCTCTCGACACTCCCCGGCCGCTGCACCGGATGGCCGCACCCATCGCCGCGGTCCTCCACGAGGAAGCCGAGGCGCTGCTGTCCCGGGTGCGCAAGTCCGGTGCGATGACCGCCGACGACCTGATGATCAGCTGGTGGAAAGCGGTCCGCCGAATCACCCTGGGCGACGCCGCCCGCGACGACGAGACAACGACAAATCTGCTCCGGAAACTGCGCGCCGCAGGCAACTGGTCATTCCTGTCCCGGCCACACGCCCGGCGCCGCGAACAGTTCATCGAGCGTCTCTACCACTATCTGGAAGATCCGCAGCCCGGCACCCTGGCAGCGGCGATCAGCGAGGTCCCGACCACCCCGCGATCGACCCCATCGGCCAGATGCCGCACTGGCTCTTCGCTTTTGACGCCGCGGGAATCGTGCTCAGCCGGGCGCTGGCCTTGGTGAGCACCCATCCCGACGCGCTGGCACGTGCGCTCGCCGACATCGAGCCGATCACCACCGAACCGGCCACCTACGACTACCTGCGCGCCTGCATACTCGAGTCGGTGCGCCTGTGGCCCACCACGCCGACGATCCTGCGCGACACCACCGCCGACACCTACTGGGGCGACGATGAGTCTCTCGTCGTCAAATCCGGTGCGGCAGTGCTGATCCAGACACCGACCTTCCATCGCGACCCCGAGCTGGCAGACTACGCCGACAGCTTCGTCCCGCACATCTGGGCCGACGGCACCGCGCAGGCCCGTCCGGACCTGGTGCCCTTCAGCAGTGGGCCCGCGCAATGCCCGGGACAGAATCTGGTGCTGTTCTCCACCAGCACCTTCCTCGCACACCTACTCGGCTCCGCAACGTTCACGCTGACGTCGCAACCGAACCTGTCGCCCGACGCGCCCCTGCCCGCCACCCTGAACAACTTCGGTCTCCGCTTCCGGGTGAGCTGAGCAGGGACCACAGGGGCAGGCACGTGCCGTCGATGTGAGGGCGGGCGCCCTCACCGATCCGGCGCACGCTAGAACTGGGTATGCGCATCATCCCGAGCACTGCGGGTTTCCGTGTCCTCATCGCCCTGGCCGCCGGCGTGGTGCTGGGTATCGTCATCGGGCTCGTGGACGCCGACGCCGGCATCGGCGTGCTCTGCGGCATCGCGATCTCTGCGGGCGTCTTCGTCGCGCTCGGGTGGCTCACCCTGTGGCCGGTGGACGCCGACGACACGCGCCGACATGTGGGCCGGGAGGATTTCCGTCCCATCGTCGACGAGGTCATCGTCGTCGTGGCGGCATCGTGTGCCCTCGGCGGCATCGTCGCGCTGCTCGTCGAGGGCGGCTCACATGCCCACTGGCTCCCGGCGGCGGTGGCCCTGCTGGGCGTCTTTCTCTCCTGGGCGGCCCTGCATCTGATGTATGCCACCCGGTATGCGTTCCTGTACTACGCGAGAAGTCCGGTCGGCGGTATCGATTTCAACTCCGACGATCCGCCGGCCTACCGCGATTTCTTCTACTTCAGCTACAACCTCGGCATGACCTATCAGGTCTCCGACACCTCGGTCTCCAATTCCGCCATCCGGGCGGTGGCGCTGCGACATTGCCTGCTCTCGTATGTGTTCGGTGCGGTGATTCTGGCGACGACGATCAACCTCGTGGCCGGCATCGTCACGGGGTAGACACGAGATCCGTAGCGCTACAGCCCCAAATCGCGCCCGATGATGTCCTTCATGATCTCTGTCGTACCGCCGAAGATGGTCTGGATACGCGAGTCGGTGTAGGCGCGCGCGACCCGGTACTCGTTCATGTAGCCGTATCCGCCGTGTAGCTGCACGCACCGGTCGATGACCTTCTTGGCCAGTTCGGTACACCACCACTTGTTCTTGGCGGCGTCGACGGCGGTCAGTTCGCCGTCGAGAACCGCGCTCAGACACCGGTCGATGTATTGTTCGGCGATGTCGAGTTCGGTCGACATCTCGGCCAACGTGAAGCGGTTGGCCTGGAAGGCGCCGATCGGTTGGCCAAAAGCCTTGCGGTCCTTCGTGTATTGCAGGGTCTCGGTGAACACGGCGCGGGCGCCGGCGATGGCGCCGATGCCGATCGAGAGCCGTTCGGACGGCAGATTCTGCATGAGGTGATAGAAGCCGCGCCCCTCGACGCCGAGCAGATTCTCCTTGGGCACCCGCACGTCGGTGAAGTGCAATTCGGCGGTGTCTTGTGCCTTGAGGCCCATCTTGTCGAGTTTGCGACCGCGCTCGAAGCCGTCCATGCCGCGTTCGACGACGAGCAGTGAGAACGCCTTGTGCCCGGCGGCCGGGTCGGGGTCGGTCCGGCACACCACCACGACCAGATCGGAGTTGATGCCCGCCGAGATGAACGTCTTGGAGCCGTTGAGGATGTAGTGATCACCGTCGGGCCGCGCCGAGGCCTTGATCCCGGCGAGGTCACTACCGGCACCCGGCTCGGTCATCGCGACTGCAAGAATCGTTTCGCCCGTTGCCATCCCGGGCATCCACCGGGCACGCTGCTCGTCGTTGGCCAGGTGCAGGAAGTACGGGACCAAGACGTCGTTCTGCAGACTCAGCCCGGGGCCGGCGCTGCCGAAACGTGCGAACTCCTCCACGATGACGGCATTGAAGCGGAAGTCGTCGGTGACCCCGCCACCGCCGTACTCCTCCGGGATGTTGAAGCCGAGCAGTCCCGCGTCGCCCGCCTTTCGGTAGGCCTCGCGGTCGACTTGCCCGGCCGCTTCCCACTTCTCGACGTTCGGTGCGCATTCGCGGGCGAGGAATTCGCGTGCGGACGCACGCAGTTGTTCGTGTTCGGGTTCGAAGATTCGACGTTTCATCGCTGGAGATCCGTTCGATGGTGGCGGCCTTGGCCATTCGAGCGCCATTCCAACGCCCGACTGATCGCTCGCTAAGTTGTAACACGGGGTGTGATGCAGATCAACAACAAGCGGGCCTAGTATCGGGGGTCATGGCCCGCGAGAGGAGATCGACACCGTCGCGGTACGCGCGTGTGCGATTCCTGGAGGCCGGTCTGATCGTCCTCGCCGAGGACGGTTACGGCGCACTCAAGCTCGCCGCGGTCTGCGCGAGAGCCGACGCCACCACCGGCAGTTTCTATCACGCCTTCGACAATTGGGCCGAGTTCTCCTCGGCGCTGATCGTCTACTGGCGCGAGGAGAAGAGTCGCCGCCCGATCGCCGAGGCGCGCAAGGTGACCGACCCACGGCAGCGACTGGCGGTACTCGTGGACATCGGGCTGACGCTGCCGCACGACTCCGAGCGGGCGATCCGCGTCTGGGCGGCGCAGGACGCCGAGGTCCGCAGGCACCAGGAGGAGGTCGATCTCGAGCGCCGCGACTTCATCGCCGAGACCTATCGGGTGGCCCTCGGAGACGATTTTCCGGCCCAGGACTACGCGACCATGTCGATGTATCTGCTGGTGGGATACGAAAGCGGGACGCTGCGCTCGCACGAGGCGCTCGCCGCCGGATTCCGGGTTCTGCTCGAGAGCGCCATCGGCCCGTGGGACGAACTCGGGGTCGAGCTGCCTGCGGACGCGCCGCCCACCGACGACTGACGCCGCCGACGACCCGGTCAGGCCGCGCGGTATTCGACCGCAGCGAGGGCGATGCGGACGTACTCTGCCGCGGTCTCACCGGGGGTTTTCGGGCCGTCCGGGTGATACCAGTTCGCGACTCCCTGACACATCGACAGGATCGCCCGGCGCGCCGAATCCGGCACAGTTGTCGCGAAAATGTCAGCGCGGCAACCATCTTCGATCGCGGCACGGAGTTTGACGTCGATCCCGTCACGATGTTCGCGATACCGGCGGCCGTTATCGGCGGTCAGCGACCGACGCTCGGAGTCGAGAAAGGCCAGATCGCGGTAGTGGGCCATATAGAGGACGATCGCCTCGACCATCGCCGAGAGCCGTCGCACCGGGTCGTCACCGGCCTGCGCCAGCGCGGCGTCGACATGTGCGCCGACCGTACTCATCGCGTGGTCGAAGAGCGCAACGAGGATGGCCTGCTTGTTCTGATGGTGGTAGTACAGCGCCGGGACGGTGACCCCGACCTCACCGGCGATGGTGCGGACGCTGGTGGCGTCATAGCCGTGTTCGACGATCTGCCGCAGCGCGACGTCGAGAATCGTGGGCAACGCCAACGGCGGATAGTCGCGCCAGTCGCCGATCCGCCTCCCGTCTTTCGGCCCCCCGTCTTTCGGCCCGGCCTCACCCACTGTCACTCCCCTTGCCAGCCATCGGCTTTCGTCGAACTCCGCCATCCTAGGCCAACCCGCGGGCCTGTTGCCCGTTACGCTGAGCGAGTCGGGCGCCCGCCCGGCCTGTCGATGCGAGGGGGATTGCCGAGGATGAGCGCGGACCCGATCACCGAGTTGGAAGCCGAACTCGCCGGCATCTGGCGGCGCGGACGCGGGCGCATGCGGACCCGTGCGCACGCGATCGACCCGCATCTGGACCCGTCGGCCTATCCTCTGATCACCGTCCTCGCCGCGCACGAGTCGCTGCCGATGTCACAGCTCGTGCCCGAACTCGGCCTCGACAAGTCGACGGTCACTCGCCAGATCGACGCGGTGGTGCGCCTCGGGCTCGTCGAACGCACTCCCGACCCCGACGACGCCCGCGCCCGCGTGGTCCGCCTCACCGATGCCGGCCGCGCCCGCTTCGACGACGTGGTCGCCTCCTCCGTTCTCGAGTGGCGCCAGCGCCTGTCTGAATGGAACCCCGACGACATCCGTACCCTCACCGAGCTGCTGCGACGCCTCGCCGAGACCACCGACGCCGCCGGCTGACGCCGGGCCCGGCCTGCCGTGCCGGGCATCCGATCACACCTCGCGCGGGCCGGAATAGGCCGAGATAGTTGCGTGTTGCATCTATTACGCTTATAGTTGCGCCAGTCAACTAATTGCTGTGCCCGGCGACGCCGCGCACTCCCGGGCATGACGACGAACCTCGGCCATCGCCGACCACCACCTTTCCCCCGCGCTTCTTCGCGGATGGATTCGCTTGATCTATGGAGGTATCCGCCCATGAGTACGACCGTTTCGAAGCGCGCGCCGCTCGCTTCGGCGTCGGACGTGTCGATGACACACCGGCAGCGCATCGAAGCGCTCGTCGGACTGCTGCTCGGCATGTTCGTCGCGTTCTTGTCATCGACGATCGTGTCCAACGCGTTGCCGGTGATCATCACCGACCTGCACGGCACCCAGGACCAGTACACCTGGGTGGTCACCGCCACCCTGCTGGCATCCACCGCGACCACGCCCTTGTGGGGCAAGCTCTCCGACCTCATCAGCAAGAAGCTGCTGGTGCAGATCGCGTTGACGCTGTTCACCCTCGGGTCCGTCCTGGCCGGCCTGTCCCAGTCGGTGGGCATGCTGATCGGATTCCGCGTCATCCAGGGACTGGGTCTCGGCGGACTGCAGGCGCTGGTCGTCATCGTCATCGCATCGATGTTCAGCCCGCGCGAACGCGGCCGCTACCAAGGGCCCATCGCCGCGGTCATGTCACTGGCCACGGTCGCCGGACCGTTGATCGGTGGCGTCATCGTCGACACCAGCTGGCTCGGCTGGCGCTGGACCTTCTACGTGTGCGTGCCGCTGGCCGTCATCGCGCTGCTCGTCATCCAACGCACCCTGAACCTGCCGGTCATCCGCAAGGATGTCCGGATCGACTACTCCGGCGCGGTGTTGATCGCTGCCGGCGTGAGCACGCTGCTGATCTGGGTCACCTTGGCGGGCAAGAACTTCGACTGGATCTCCGGATGGACCTTCGGTCTCGTGGGACTCGGCCTGGTCTTGCTGGCGGCGGCACTGTTCGTCGAGTCGCGGGCCAAGGATCCGATCATTCCGCTGCGGCTGTTCCGTGACCGGACCATTGCCCTGGCCACCGTCGCCAGCCTCGCCGTCGGTGTGGCGCTGTTCGGCAGTGCGGTGTTCCTGGGTCAGTACTTCCAGATCGCCCGCGGCCACTCACCGACCGCCGCGGGACTGTTGATGCTGCCGATGATCATCGGCTCGATGCTGTCGGCGACGGTGTCGGGACAGCTGATCACCCGCTTCGGCCGGTGGAAGGGCTTCATCGTTGCCGGTGCCACCCTGATGACCGCCGGTTTCGCCTTGCTGGCGACGATCGACGCGCACACCAACATGGTCCTGATGAGCGGCTATCTGTTCGTGCTGGGTCTCGGCATGGGCATGACCATGCAGAACCTGGTGCTGGCCGTCCAGAACAACGTCGCCCCGGCCAATCTGGGGTCGGCCACCTCCACCGTCACGTTCTTCCGGTCCCTCGGTGGCGCGGCCGGCGTGTCGGTGCTCGGCGCGGTGTTGTCCAACCACGTCACCGACCTCATCGCCAAGGGGCTCAGCGCCATGGGTATCGACACGGCCCAGGCCGGCGCCTCCGGGGCGGGCCTGTCCAATCTGAACGACTTGCCCGCTCCGCTGGCCGATCTGGTACGCGGCGCCTACGGCGACGGCACCGCGCGCATCTTCCTGGTGGCCGCGGTGATGGCGGCGATCAGCCTGATCGCGGTGCTGTTCATCAAGGAGGTCGCGCTCAAGACCCAGAGCGCCTTCGACGAGCATCACGGCAACGCCCCAGAACCGGGCACCGCTGATGCGTCAGCGTTGTCAGTCGACGACGCCGACGCCGGGTTGACCGAGATCATCGCCGCTCCCGCGGTGGCCGGAACGCCCGACGGACCCGAGCGCGCCCCGGGTCGCGACCAGTTCTCGAACCGCTGAGCACTGACGTCATCGGAACCAATCGCCCGGCGGCTCATGGCATTTGCCGTGAGCCGCCGGTCATTTTTATGGGCGCAAGCCCCTGGCCGCGGCGTGTGGTGAGCCATAATCGGTGAATGACCCACGTCCTGGCGGCAATGGATTCCGCACACGGTCAGGGCTGGCGGCAATTCGGCGAGCTCCTGGTGGCGTTCGTGCTCTCGTCGGTGATCGGCCTGGAACGCCAGTTCCAGGGCAAGAGCGCGGGCCTGCGCACCCAGACGATCGTCGGGACGGCCTCGGCGCTGATCCTCATCGTCAGCAAGTACGGATTCTCCGACGTCCTGCAGCCCGGCACGGTGGTGCTCGATCCGTCGCGTGTCGCCGCGCAGATCGTCTCCGGCATCGGCTTCCTCGGTGCCGGACTGATCATCACCCGCCGCGGCGCCATCCGCGGTCTGACCACGGCGGCCTCCGTCTGGGAGACCGCCGCGATCGGTATGGCCGCAGGCGCCGGTCTGCCGCTACTGGCGTTGCTGGTCACCGGGCTGCACTTCGTCATCGTCTTCGCCTACACACCGCTCGGCCGCCTCATGAGTGCGCGTGGGCAGGCCGAGCGGACCTACACCATCACCTACGAGGACGGCCGGGGCGTGCTGCGTGACCTGCTCGCCACCTGCACCTCGCACTCCTGGACGATCAGTTCCCTCGACATCGCCGACCGTGCGCGGACGCAGTCCGACGACCACCGGGTTCCCCTCGTGATGATCAGCCTCCGATTCCACGGACGCGGAGCCGACGCCGCCACGAGCACCCTCGCCGGCATCGACGGGGTGGTCCGGGTCGATCAGGGCGAGGACGAGAACGACTGATCCTCCACATGATCACGACGCCGCGGTCGCCGAAATCCTCGGCTCGTAGCACCCGGTGCTACTGTGTGCTACATGAGCATGCCGCACGAAGTGAGCCAGCGCGACCTGCGCATACGCTCGAAGGAGATCATGGACGCAGTCGAAAAGGGCGACTCGTTCACGGTGACCAGGGACGGGCATGCGATCGGCGAGCTGGTCCCGCTCCGCCGACGCCGCCAGTTCGTCACGCGTGCCGATTTCGCCCGCGGCTCGCGTATGGCTCCGTCGATCGATCTCGACAGGTTCCGGTCGGAACAAGATGACACATACTTGTCGACGCCGGACGACCCGTATGCGCGCTGACGTGCCCCGAGGTCTCCTCGACACGAACATCGTGATCCTCCGCCACGCGCTTGATCCCGACGAGCTCCCGGACGAGATGGCGATCAGCACGATCACCCTCGCCGAACTGTCCGCGGGAGTGCATATGGTCGGCGGCGAGGACACGGACGCGATCGCCGAACGCGCGCGGCGCGCAGAGATACTCCAGCGAACGGAAAGCGAGTTCGATCCCCTCCCGTTCGACACCGAATCGGCCCGAGCGTTCGGCAGGGTCAGCGCCGCGGTGCGGGCACATGGGCGAACACCTCGGCGGCGCGTGGCCGACCTGATGATCGCAGCGGTGGCCATCACTGCGGAATTGCCGCTCTACACAACGAATCCGGATGATTTTGCCGGTCTGGACGACGTCGTCCGGATCATTCCCGTACATCGCCCGATCACCTGAGTCGCGGCACCGTCGACCCGCAGATCGAGTCGCTGCCGTAGATCGGTGTCACCTGCTGACACCGATCTACGGCACAAGCGAATCCGCCCGCGCCGAGATCACACGTCGCCTCGAGAATCCACCCAACATTGCCTCCAGCACCCCGGTCAGTTTATTGTTTGTCATACAAACACCAGGAGTGACCGTGACCACATCTCGACGCGCGACCCGCGACGCAGGCAAGGCAACCCGTGACGCGCTGCTACGCGCGGCGACCGAGGTGTTCACCGAGGTCGGGGAGACGGCGTCGGTCGCACAGATCTGCGCGCGGGCGGATGCGTTCCCCAATCAGGTCACCTACTACTTCGGCTCCAAAGAGCAACTGTTCGTCGAGGTGGCCTGCGCCGCGGTGCTGCGGGCCGGCCGGCACGCCGAAGAGGCGGCGGCGTCGTCGGCGACGGTCCGCGACTACACCCGAACCCTGGTCGAGACGCTGCTCGGGCCGCAGGCGCGCGGTGTCGAACTGTTCACCCGGGCACTGCTGCTGGTGCCGCGCCGGACCGATCTGCGCCCCTACATCACCGACACGCTCACCACGTTGCACGACCGCGGCGAGGCCGCCCTGCTCGACACCCTGGTGCGTACCGGGTGGCAACTGCGCGCCGACATCGGCGTCGAGGCGCGCGCGTTCTGGTCGGCGATCTTCGGTCTGACCGTCCAGAATGCCGCGGTGGCAAATGAATCGGGCGCAGACGAACTGGGCGCCTCCGTCGCCGACGCCGTCACCATCGTGTTCACCAACATGCAGATCCCCGAGCAGGTCCTCGACCGGCCACTACGCCCCACCACCGTCCCCGCCACCGGAAAGGCCGCCCGATGACCGCCACCACGTCCACCACCCATCCACGACCACACGTCACCCACACCGTCACCAACCAGTCCACGCCGCGCGTGGACATCAACGAGTACGACCTGAACATCGTTCTGCAAGAAGCGGTTCGCCGACACGACGCAGCGTGGGCCGAAGACGAATTGCGCACCGTCGGCGCGCTCGTGGGCAGCGCGGGCTTCCAGGACGACGCGCACCTGGCCAACACGATCACGCCCGAGTTGCACAGCTTCGACCGGTGGGGCCATCGAATCGACGAGGTCGAGTATCACCCGGCGTATCACCGCATCATCTCCGCGGCGATCTCGCATGGGGCGCATACCCGTTGCTGGGATGATCCGCAGCCCGGATCGCATGTCGCACGCGCGGCGGTGTTCATGCTGTTCGGGCAGATCGAGCCCGGGCACGCCTGCCCGGTGTCGATGACGCATGCGGTGATCCCGTCACTGGAACTGCAGCCCGACGTCGCCGCACATTGGGTACCGAAGGCATTGTCGCGCAGCTACTCCGCCGAGCTGTCCGCGGACAAGAGCTCGGCGGTCTTCGGGATGTCGATGACCGAGAAGCAAGGCGGCTCGGACGTGCGGGCCAACACCACCGTCGCCGTGCCGACCGGCACCGGCGGGCCGGGCGCCGAGTATCTGCTGACCGGCCACAAGTGGTTCTGCTCGGCCCCGATGTCGGATGCCTTCCTGGTGCTCGCACAGTCGCAAGGCCCAGGCGGCGAAGGACTTTCGTGCTTCCTGCTGCCGCGCGTCCTGCCCGACGGCACCCGCAACGTCTTCGGTATCCAGCGCCTCAAGAACAAGCTCGGCAACAAGTCCAACGCGTCCAGCGAGATCGAACTCGACGGCACCGTGGCCCTGATGGTCGGCGAACCGGGCCGCGGGGTACGCACCATCATCGAGATGGTCGCCCAGACCCGCCTCGACTGCGTCATCGGCAGCGCCGCCGGCATGCGTCAGGCCACCGGTGAGGCACTCTGGCATGCGCGCCACCGCGCGGCGTTCGGTGCGACGCTGGCCGATCAGCCCGCCATGACCGCGGTACTCGCCGACCTCGCCCTGGAATCGGAGGCCGCCACCGTCACCGCGATGCGACTGGCGCGCGCCCACGACGAGGACGCCTCCGACACCGAACGCGCCTTCCGGCGGCTGGCCACCGCCGTCGCCAAGTACTGGATCTGCAAACGTGGCCCGCACCATGCCTACGAAGCGCTGGAATGCTTGGGCGGCAACGGATATACCGAAGACTTCCCGCTCGCGATGCGGTATCGGGAGCAGCCGGTGATGGCCGTCTGGGAGGGTTCGGGCAACGTCATCGCGCTCGACGTGCTGCGGGCCATGACCCGCGAGCCGGAATCGGTCGGTGCCTTCGACGACGAGATCAATCGGGCCCGAGGCGCCCACCCCGTCCTCGACGCACACCTCGATCGGGTACGCACCCAGCTCGCCGAACTCGCCGGACTCGACGCCGCATCGGCTCAGCGCACCGCACGCCGCGTCGTCGAGTCGATGGCGCTGGCGTTGCAAGCCTCACTGCTCGTGCGTTTTTCACCGGACGGGGTCGCCGATGCCTTCATCGCCGCCCGCCTCGGCGCCGATCGTGGCTTCGAATACGGGACACTACCCGCCGGCACCGACCTGGACGTCATCCTGGATCGGCACTGACTCCTGGATCGACACTGCCCCCTGGAACGGCACTGGCCCCGACCGCGTCGAGGATGGCGTTTCGCGTCCGGGAAGCGGTGTTGGGCAACCACATTGCCATCACCGGGGTCATCGGCGGGTCGTCGAAGGAAATGATGCGGATCTGATCCTGGTACAGCCAACCCGGCTGGTTGGTGACGAATGCACAGCCGTCCGGATGGGTGATGACCGACATGTGCGGGGGTGTGCCACGCAGATTGGAGACGATGATCTCCGGCTCGAAACCGACTCGGCGGCAATACGACACGATCATGTTCTTGTAGTCGTCCTCGAGTTCGGACACCACGATCGGATGGTTGGCGAGATCCTTCATCGCACAGGTGGCGTGCTCGGCCAGCGGATTGGCCGCGTTGACCGCGAGCCGCAACTCGTGCCTGGTCGCGATCGCGCCGGCCAGATTCGGGACCGCGGTGTGACTGCGGGCCAGCGCGAGGTCGATGTCCCCGGCCGTGATCGCATCGTGAATGTCACCAGGCCAGATCGGTTTGACGGTGATCGAGACGGACGGATCGGCCAGTACCGCACCCTCGATGACCTGGAACACCTCCGACGGCGCGAGACCCGGGGTGTGCCCGATGCTGAACGGTGTGGGCTTGTTTGCGTCGATCATCTGCACCTCGGACGCGAGGTTCGCTCCGCCGGCCAGCAACGGTACCGCCCCCTCGTAGAGGGCCAGACCGGCCGGCGTCGGCGTCAGCGCGCGACGCGACCGGGAGAACAATTCGACGTCGAGCTGGCGTTCGAGCTCGCGGATGGCCACCGAGAGCGCTTGCTGGGAGATGTAGAGACGTTCGGCGGCAACCCGGAGGGAGGGGGCGTCGACGACAGCCATGAACATCCGCAGTCGCCGTAGATCCAGGTCACGCATACGTTCCACCTGCCCCACCTCCACTCTCAAACTGGTTTTGTCAGTAGGCACATTATCCGTTGACGACGATTGTCCGCGAACCGTGTTGCGGCTACAGCACGACGCCGGGGTTCAGCAGTCCATCGGGATCGAGGGCGGCCTTGATGGTGGCGGTCAGTTCCATGACGTCGGGACCCACCTGGTCGGGGAGCCAGCCCTTCTTGAGGCGGCCCACCCCATGTTCACCGGTGATGGTGCCGCCCAACGAGATCGCCAGATCCATCACCTGACCGAAGGCCCGATGCGCACGATCGTGCTCGTCGGCGTCGTCGGGGTCGAACACGATGAGCGGATGGGTGTTGCCGTCACCGGCATGCGCGATGACCGAGATCAGCACGCGATTATCGGACGCGATCGTGCCGACCCCGTCGATCAGGACGGGCAGCGCGGGCAGCGGCACCCCGACATCTTCGAGCAGCAGCGAACCGAGCTTCTCCACGGCGGGGATCGCGGCCCGGCGCGCCGCGGTGAAGGCCTCGCCCTCGGCGGGGTCGGTGGTGGCGAAAACCTCGGCAGCGCCCCGGGATTCGAAGGCCGCACGAATGATCTCCACCTCGGCGGCACCGGCCGGACCGGGCGCATCGGACTGGGCGACGAGCAGCGCGCCGGCCTCACGGTCGAGGCCCATGCGCAACATGTCCTCGACGGCATTGATCGCCACCTGGTCCATGAATTCGAGCATCGCCGGCCGAATCCGGGCGGTGATGTCGAGCACCGCCTCACCGGCCTCGTGCACCGAGGCGAACGTCGCGACCACCGTGCACGCCTGCGCCTGCGGCGGCAGCAGCCGCAGCGTGACCTCGGTGATGATGCCGAGGAGCCCCTCGCTGCCGACGAACAGTTTGGTCAACGACAACCCGGCCGAGTCCTTGAGTTGCTTGCCGCCCACACGGATCGCGCGACCGTCGGCGAGCACCACCTCCATGCCGAGCACGTAGTCGGTGGTGACACCGTATTTGACGCAACACAATCCGCCGGCATTGGTGGCGACGTTGCCGCCGATCGAGCAGATCTCGAAGGACGAGGGGTCCGGCGGATACCAGAGATCGTTGGCCGCCGCAGCCGCCTTGACCTCCGCATTGAGCAGGCCGGGCTGGACGACGGCGGTGCGGGTGGCGGTGTCGATGGTGATCTCCCGCATCTTCTCGGTCGAGATCATCACCGCGCCGTCCACCGCGGTGGAACCGCCGGAGAGGCTGGTGCCCGCACCGCGCGTGATGATCGGTACCCGGTGGTGGCCACACCACCTGAGCACGGTCTGCACCTGCTCGGTGGTGACCGGCCGGATCAAGGCGAGCGGGGTGCCCGCATCGGGATCGAACGCGCGGTCCTGGCGATAGCCGGCGAGAATGTCGGGGTCGGTGACGAGCATCTGCTCGGGGAGTTCGGCCCGCAATCCGTCGACGTCCACGCTGTTCATCATCTCAGCGTAGAACCGCCGGTCCGGGGCCGAGGTCAGCGGGAAGAACTCTTCGGCCGATACCCTGGCGAGGTGTTCCGGATGGGCGAGACCGTCGCAGGCTTCGTCATCGAAGCCGCCGTGGGACACGGCAGCAGCGCCGACGTCTACCGGGTGCATCGCACCGACGGTTCGGGGCCGTGGGCGCTCAAGGTCCTACACGGCGACGACGCGGATGCCGGACGGGCCCGCGAACGCTTCGAGCGCGAGTTCACCATCGCCTCACTGCTCGACCATCCGCATATCGTCTCGATGGTCGACCGCGGTGAAGTCCGCATCGACACCGCTGCACCCGGCACCCGACTGTGGCTGGCCATGCAGTACGTCGCCGGCCCGTCGGCGACGTCCCTGATCCCACTCGATGACCGCCAGCCCCGGGTCTCGGTGGTGCTGCGGGTGGCACAACAGATCGGCGACGCCCTCGACTACGCCCACACGCGTGAGGTGCTTCACCGCGACGTCAAACCGGCGAACATCCTGCTGACGACGGCGACCGACGACGCCGACGGCGTACTCAGCGATTTCGGTATCGCCCGCCTCCTCGATGACACCCGACCACTCGCCCGCAACGGTCGAGTGCAAGGATCGGTCGCGTATGCCGCGCCGGAGCTCCTTGCCGCGCAACAACTCTCCCCGGCCACCGACGTCTACTCGTTCGCCTGCGCATTGGTGGAACTGTTCACCGGGACACCACCCTTTCCGCGGTCGACGGCATTCGCCATCACCCACGCCCACATCCGCGACGACCCACCGAAGCTCACCCGCCGCCGCGCGTGGCTGCCGTCGGCTCTCGATTCGGTCTTCGCCAAGGCCCTGGCGAAGAATCCCGCGGATCGCTATCAGACCTGCGCCGAATTCGTCGACATCATCACGCGCGCACTGCGCGACGTGCCGGTGCCCCCCGACGAGCTGCGCCGCCGTCGCTGGTCACGCGGCCCAGCCTAGCCGTGGTGTGACCCGTATCACCGCCGCTGCCATGTTAATTCGGACATTCGTGGGCTTCGAACGCCGCTGAAAAGGCCATTTCCCGGCGCACCCACCCGGCGTGACCGGGCTGTTCCGCAGTCATCGTTTACACGGACCTGTTCTGCCCGTGACGAGAAATCCCTAATGTCCAACATCGTCCTGCTCCACTCGCGCGTACGAGTCGCCAACCGGACTTCGGAGACGGGCCGACCACGATCAAGGGGAAACATTGACGGCCGAACCCAGCGCCCCATACGACAATTCCGCCCTCACCCATGAGGACGAGGGCTACCAGAAAAGCCTCAAACCGCGACAGATCCAGATGATCGCCATCGGCGGCGCGATCGGTACCGGCCTGTTCATGGGCGCCGGTAGCCGCTTGCACGACGCCGGGCCCGGGCTGTTCATCACCTACGCGGTCTGCGGCGTCTTCGTCTTCTTCATCCTGCGTGCCCTCGGCGAGCTGGTGTTGCATCGTCCGTCGTCGGGCTCGTTCGTCTCCTACGCCCGCGAATTCTTCGGTGAGAAAACAGCTTTCGTCACCGGCTGGCTGTACTTCTTCAACTGGGCGGCGACCGCGATCGTCGACGTCACCGCGGTCGCGCTCTACGTGCACTACTGGGGCATGTTCAAGGGTGTGCCGCAGTGGCTGATCGCGTTGGTGGCACTGGCCATCGTGCTGACGACCAACATCATCTCGGTGAAGCTGTTCGGCGAGATGGAGTTCTGGGCGTCGATCATCAAGGTGACCGCGCTGGTGACCTTCCTGGTCGTCGGTATCGTGTTCCTCGCCGGACGTTTCGACATCGAGGGCTCCCCGACCGGATTCAGTGTCATCTCCGACAACGGCGGTATGTTCCCCACCGGGATGTTCTCGCTGGTCATCGTCACCTCGGGAGTCATCTTCGCCTACGCCGCAGTCGAATTGGTCGGCACGGCCGCAGGCGAGACCGCCGAACCGGCGAAAGTCATGCCGCGCGCCATCAATTCGGTCATCGTCCGTATCGCCATCTTCTACGTCGGCTCGCTACTCGTGCTCGCCCTGCTGCTGCCGTACACGACGTACAAGGCCGGGGAGAGTCCCTTTGTGACGTTCTTCTCCAAGATCGGCGTGCCCGCGGCCGGCGGCATCATGAACGTGGTGGTGCTCACCGCCGCGTTGTCGAGTCTCAACGCCGGGCTCTACTCCACCGGCCGGACGCTTCGGTCGATGGCGATGAACGGCACCGGCCCGGCGTTCACCGCGAAGATGAACCGCAACGGTGTGCCGTTCGGCGGCATCGCGCTCACCGGCGCACTCACCCTGCTGGGCGTCGTGCTGAATCTCTTCGTGCCGGCCAAGGCATTCAACATCGCGCTGGATCTGTCGGCCCTGGGCATCATCTCGACCTGGGCCATGATCGTCGCCTGCCAGATCCAGCTCTACCGGTGGGAGAAGAAGGGCATCCTGACCCGGCCGGCCTTCCGGTTGCCGGGCACGCCGTACACGAGCTATCTGACCCTGGCGTTCCTGGCGGCGGTCGTGGTCCTGATGTGCTGGGACAACTACTGGAACCTCATCGCGATCCTCGTCGGCATCCCGTTGCTGACGGCGGGCTGGTATGCCTGCCGGGGCAAGGTGATGACGATCGCCGCCCAGCGCCAGGGCTACACCGGCGAGTATCCGGTGATGCCGCAGCCACCCATTCCCCGAGGGCCCGAGCACGAATCCGGTGACCCCGACGAGCGCGCCTGAGGTGGGACGGGCCGATCACCCCACCCGGCCGATCACGTCTCCGGCTCCGGCTCCGGGTCAGGCGTCGGCTCCGGTTCCGGCTCGGTGATGTCGTAGACGCGGCGGGCGGTGTCGCGAAAGATGTTACGCGACACCGCCTCACCCCAGGGTTCGAGGATCTCCAGCAGACTTCCGATGATGGTGTCGATCGTGGCGTTGGGTTTGTCGATGGGAAAGTTCGAGCCGAACATGACCCGACTCGCCCCGAAATGCGCGACGACGTGGCGCACCAGCGGGCCGATCATCTGGGTCAGCGTCTCCTGGGCCCCGATGTTGCCCCACGGCTCGCGCCCATAGCCGAGGACGGGCATCGCCAGGCCGGAGAGCTTGACGACGACGTTGCGTTCGGCCGCGATGGAGACCATTCGCTCACGCCACAGCCGGATGATGTCGGCGCGCGCAGCCGCCGTGGTTCCGGTGCGCAGGCCGACCGGCCCGAAAGCCCCTACCGGACAACCGAAGTGGTCGATGATGACGGTCGTGTCCGGGAACTCGCGGGCGAGGGTGATGACGTCGTAGAGCTGATGCGAGTAGGCGAACACCTCCAGCGCCAGGCCGCGGTCGGCGATCTTCTCGATCCCGGCCAGAAACGAGGGGGACGCCAACATGCCATCGGCCGGCCCGGCCGAGCGGACCTTGGGATCGGGATGCCGGGTGGCGTTGACCTGGATGCCGCGGATGCGGTCGCTGATCGCCAGCTGCGCGTCGAGCCGCTCGACGAATCCGTCCGAGCGCGGGTCGGCACGCACCATCATCGCACCGAGGGACGGCTCCGACCCGGCACCGTGGGCCAGCCCCTGCAGGTAGCGCACCTCGTCGACGGCGTGCCGGCCCGCCTCGGGATCCTGGGTGTCGCCGAGCCGCCAGTAGGCCTCGGACACCACCACCGACTCGATCGGGACACCCGTCGCCTCGGCCACGGCAGCGATGTCGGCGCAGTAATGCTGCGGCTCATAGGCACGTCCGACGATGTGCGGAGTCAGAATGTATTCGCGTTCGGATTGGGGCACGGCAACCGAAAAGAGCCGGTCCCCGATCTTGGGGACATACCGGTACCCGCGTGCGACCGGATTTCGCGTCCACGGGTTCCGACGCGGATTCCAGTACTGAACGTGGGCGTCGACGATCCCCGAGGTCGTCGGGGCCAGAGTTGTCACCCATTCGACATTGCCACAGTCGTCGACGCCTCACGTGCCTTCGGTATACCGATCGACGCCACGGCGGGCGCAACCACGGCGGGCGCAACCACGGCGGGCGCAACCACGTCGGGCGCAACACAGCTGCGCCGGTAGTACCAGGCCTGAGTCGATCCGTCGGGCTCGCAAGGCAGAATGGGTGACGTTGTCGGTCGGAATGTTGTGTGCGTCCCGGCCGGGTGGACGAGCGATCGGTGTGGAGGTGCAACTTGGCGAGCCATTCCCGCCATGTGCTGCACCAGCTTCGCGAATTGATCGGCCGCGATCCCGACCGCTTCGCCGGAAACGTCTACACCAGGCTGTTCGCGATCGACCCGGACCTACGCGAACTGTTCGGCGCGATGATGTCGCTGCAGCGTGAGGCCTTCTACCACGTCATCGACCATGTACTCGAGGTCATCCCGAGCGAGTCGGGGCAGGCCGAACTCGTCGAATTTCTCGCGCAGCTCGGCCGCGACCACCGCAAATTCGGCGTACACCCCGAGCACTACCACACCATCTACCGCGCCCTGATGGGCGAATTCGCGGCCACCCTCGGCGAGCAGTGGGACGAGGAGGCCCAACGCACCGTCGGGCAGGCGATGATGCTGGTGACCGGCGTGATGCGCGGTGCCGCCCAGACCGCGCCCGGCGCGGCGACGTGGACCGCGCGGGTCGTGGAGAAGTTCCGCATCAGTCGCGGTCTCGCGGTCGTCCGGCTGGTCACCGATACCCCGCTGGAGTTCAACACCGGCCAATACCTGGAGACCCAGATCCCGCAGTGGCCCAAGGTCTGGCGCAACCTGTCGCCGGCCATCCCGCCCAACCCGCACGGCGAGTTGGAATTCCATGTGCGGGCGGTTTCCGGTGGCACCGTCAGCTCGGCGATCGTCGCCCAGACCCAAGCCGGCGACGTGTGGACCTTCGGGCAGTCGCACGGGACGCTGCACATCGATGGCGACCGGGAGGTGCTGATGGTCGCCGGTGGTACCGGATTGGCCCCACTACGCGCCCTGCTCATCGAGATGTCGACGCTCGCCGACTCGCCGCCGACCCACATCTACTACGGCGCGCGCCACCCCGGCGAACTCTATGATCTGCCGGTGCTGCGTCAGATGGCGGCGACCAACCCCTGGTTGCAGATCACTGCGGTGTCAGAAGAAGCGACCGATCCATGGTGGCTCGACGGCGGGGTGCGGCCGGCCGAGCTCGGCATCGAGTATCGCATCGGCCGGCTCGTCGACATCGTCGGCGCCGACGCCGGCTTCTACGACCGGCAGACCCTCGTCGCCGGCTCCCCGGAGATGGTCGCGAACACCCACCGCGGACTCATCATCGCCGGAGTACGGGCCAGCCTCATCCAGCACGACCCCGTCTACTAGGCCTTCTGCCCTACCAGGCCATCTGCACTACCAGGCCTTCTGCACTACCAGGCCATCTGCGGCGAGCTCTTACTGGCCGCCGGAGTCGCCGGCCGCCGGCACGGGCACCGTGGTCGTGACCACCGAGGTGACCGTCTCCTGTTCGGTGACGGTTGCCGTCGCGGTCACGGTGGCGGTTTGCGTGACGGTGTTGCTCACCGGCGGCGGCGTGACGGTGCGGGTACGGGTGACGGTCTGCTGGTCGACGACGGTCTCGGCGTCGGCCCGGCTGGTACGCGTCACGGTGACCTCGGTCGTCGGGCCGGGCACCGACACCGTCGAGGTGACCGCGGCGGGCGCATCGTCGCCACCTCTGGTGGAGAACAGTGCCACGAGGGCGATCAGGCACAGCAACACGGCCAGCCCGGCGGCACCGCCGATGATCCACCAGCGAAAGCCCGAGCCGTGCCGCGCTGTCGGCTTGGCCCCGGCGACGGCGGCCGCAGCCGTCGGCGCTGCGGGCGCGGCCGCCACCGCAGAGGTGACCGGGATGGCCCGGGTGTCGGCGGTGATCACCTCGGTCACGCCCTGCGCAAGGGCAAAGACGGGAGCCGGGGCGACGGTCACCGACGCACCGGTTGCCGCCTCGATGGCGGAGACGGCCTCGGGCATCTGCGCACCGGATCCGACGGCGAGGACCCCGGCCACCGTGGAGCCACCGGTCAGCGAATCGAGGTGCGCCACAAGCCAGCCGGCGCCGACCGGGTCGGTCACCGGCAACGCGTGATCCGGGGCGACCTCGGCCGCTCCGAGCACCGAGGCGTGGGTGGCGTCGACGAGTGCGATCGACGTTCCGCGGACAAGCGCTCCCGCCCGGTCGAGGGCGACGACGGCGACCTCGCCAGTGCCGTCGCGGCGGACCGCCTGTGCGAGCGCATGCGGCAGATCGATGAAGCTGACCGCCGAAGCCCAGTCGGGGCGGCCCGGCGCGTTCACGGAGAAATCGAGGTGGCTGCGGACATCGGAGCGTGCGCACGTGATGACGATGTGGGCGATGCGGAACGGCGCGGAACCGACGAGTTCGGTCAGCGCGTCGAGGACCGCCGGGGGCGAGCCGTCGGCGAGTTCCGCGTGGTTGCTGGCGACGATCTCGCCGGTCGCGTCGCGGACCACGGTTGCGATCTCATCGCCCACCACCGACACCCCGAGAACTGCGGGCTCGGCGATGGAGATCTCGGGTGACTCGCTCACCGGCACCTCTCTTTCCGCCGGCGAGCCGGCTCTGCGCGCCCGTCGGCTTTCGACGCGAACAGCGTACGCGCGGCGATCAGGCCGCCTTGGACCGCTGTCACTGCACGCCGGCGTTTTGTTACTTCTGGTGTGGCGGCGCCGGTCAGACGTCGGTGCGCCGGCGGCGCGGTTGCCACACCACGAGCGCGCTGGTGCGCGGCACGGGCACGAGTTCGCCACCGCGGCGGATCCCGCGCGTGTCGACCTCGTGCTGCAGTTCGTGGACGCGCTGTTGCAGCGCGTCGACCTGGTTGGTGAGCTCGATGATGCGTTTGATCCCGGCGAGATTCACGCCCTCTTCCTGCGAGAGCCGCTGGATCTCGCGCAGCACCTCGACGTCATGCGTCGAGTACCGACGCCCGCCGCCACTGGTGCGTTGCGGCGTCACCAGACCGAGCCGGTCGTAGGTACGCAGCGTCTGCGCGTGCATCCCGGCCAACTCGGCGGCCACCGAGATCATGAATGTCGCCGCCGAATTGACGTCGTCGTCGAAGCCGGCGGGCGTGCCGGTCGGCCGGGCGCGGTCAGCGCCGGACCGGGTGTGATCCCTGCGTTCGGCCATGGTTCATCGCCCCCAGCCCGCCCGTGGATCGAACCCGCTCGCCTTTTCGGCTTCGGCGTAGGCGGTCATCGCCTCCACCGCGGCATCGTCGAGTTTGCGGGGCACCTCGACCTTGACGCTGACGAGCAGATCGCCCGCCCCGCCGGCACGCTTGGGCACACCGCGCCCGCGGACCCGAAGCGTGCGTCCGTCACTCGTGTTCGGCGGGATCTTGACCCCGACCGAACCGTCGAGCGTCGGCACCGACACCGTCGCACCGAGCACCAGTTCGGAGATCCGCACCGGCAACTGGATACGCAGGTCGTGGCCGCTGCGCGTGAAGACCTTGTCGGGGGTCACGTGGACCACAACATACAGGTCACCCGACGGCGCACCGCGGCGGCCGGCCTCTCCCTGTCCGGCGAGCCGGATGCGCTGACCGTCTTCCACCCCGGAGGGGATGCGCACGTTGATGGTGCGGGCACGCACCTTGACGCCGCTGCCGTCGCAATCGGTGCACGGGTCGTCGATACGCGATCCGGTGCCCTGGCAGTCCTGGCACGGTTCGCTGAACCCGAAGGCGCCCTGGTTGCGGCTGACGAAGCCCGAGCCGTTGCAGTTCGGGCACACCCGCGGGCTGGTCCCGGGTTTGGCACCACTGCCGTGACAGGTGGTGCACGGCGCCGGGCTGGTCACCCGGAGTGGGACGGTCGTACCCAATGCCGCGTCCTTGAACGACAGCGCGGTCTCGGTTTCGAGGTCGTTGCCGCGGCGCGGCCGCGCCGCCGTCGACGTGCGTGGCCCCGAACCGCCGCGGTTGAACAGTCCCTCGAAGATATCGCCGAATCCGCCTGCACCCTCCGCGGTGGCGCCGCCACCGCCGAACAGATCGCCGATGTTGAAGTCGGCGCCGGTCTCGGTCGAATAACGGGTGCTGCCACCGCCGCCGCCGGGAAAGCCACCGGGAAAACCGTTGCCGCCGCCACGGAATCGGCCGCCGGCGAACATGGCGCGGGTCTCGTCGTACTCTTTTCGCTTGTCCGGGTCGGCGAGCACGCTATGGGCTTCGGACACCCGCTTGAAGCGTTCTTCGGCTTGCGTGTCACCCGGATTGGCGTCCGGATGCAGCTCGCGGGCGAGCTTGCGATAAGCCTTCTTGATCTCTTCAGACGAAGCATCAGAAGCAACGTCGAGGTCCTTGTAGAAGTCGCGTTCGAGCCATTCTCGTTGTGGAGCCACCAGACGTCACCTCCTTCGTAATGAACATGTCTGGATGAAGTATGTGTGATGCCCGGCGGGACGCGCGACGCTGATGCGTCGGCGCGCCCCACCGGGCAACTCGCAGATGGTTATTGTGCACCACTCTGGGGGTCGTGCGAGGCGGCATCGGGTGAGCCCGATGCACCGGTTCCCGGCGCGGCATCGGTGACGGTGACCATCGCGGTCCGGATCACCTTGTCGCCCAGCCGGTAACCGCTGCGATACACCGAGCCGAGGGCCGGCTCACCGCCGCTGCCGTCGTTCTGGACGGCCTCGTGCAGCTCGGGGTCGAACACGTCGCCGGGCGCGCCGAACTTGACGACGCCCTCGGCGCTCAACGTTCCGGTCAGCTTGTCGGCGACCGCGCGCAGCGGACCCGTTTCCAGATCCCCGTGCTCGCGGGCCCGGTCGAGGTCGTCGAGCACCGGCAGGAGCTTTTCGATCAGGACCTGTTTGCCGTAGGCGACCCGCCCCTGCTTTTCTTCCTCGGTCCGCCGCTTGTAGTTGGCGAACTGCGCGCGTTCACGCTGCAGGGCCGCGGTGAGGTCGGCGACCTCGTCGGACTCCGCAGAGCGCGGGGCCGGCTCAGAAACGGGTGGGTCGGCAACCGGATCGGCCGCCCCGGGGCCCGGCCCGGCGGCCGAATCCTCGCGCACCTCACCCGTTTCCGGGTCGATGCGACGACGATCGTTCACCGTGACCGGTTCCTCGCGTCCGTTTCCGGCGCCTGCAGCCGTCACTTGGTGTCCCCGGTGTTCGGCTCGTCGACGACCTCGGCGTCGACGACGTCGTTGTCGGCGTCCGCGCCTGCACCGTCGCCGGAGTCCGCACCCTGGCCCTCGGCGGCCGACGCCGAGTAGATGGCCTGGCCCAGCTCCTGGGACTGCGTCGAGAGCTTCTCGATCGCGCTCTTGATCGACGCGATGTCGTTGCCCTTGAGTGCCTCGTTCGCCTCGGCGATGGCCCCGTTGACCTTCTCCTTGACGTCGGCGGGCACCTTGTCCTCGTTGTCGGCGAGGAACTTCTCGGTGTGGTTCACCAACGACTCGGCCTGGTTACGGGTCTCGGCCTCTTCGCGACGATTGCGGTCTTCCTCGGCGTGCGCCTCGGCGTCCTTGATCATCCGGTCGATCTCGTCCTTGGACAGGCCCGAGCCCTCCTGGATGCGGATCGAGTTCTCCTTGCCGGTGCCCTTGTCCTTCGCGGTGACGTGCACGATGCCGTTGGCATCGATGTCGAAGGTCACCTCGATCTGCGGAACACCTTGCGGCGCAGGCGCGATCCCACCGAGCTCGAAGCTGCCGAGCAGCTTGTTGTGCGAGGCGATCTCGCGCTCACCCTGATACACCTGGATCTGCACCGACGGCTGGTTGTCCTCGGCGGTGGTGTAGGTCTCCGACCGCTTGGTCGGGATGGTGGTGTTGCGCTCGATCAGCTTGTGCATCACGCCGCCCTTGGTCTCGATACCGAGGCTCAGCGGGGTGACGTCGAGCAGCAGTACATCCTTGACCTCGCCACGCAGCACACCGGCCTGCAGGGCCGCACCGACCGCGACGACCTCATCGGGGTTGACGCCCTTGTTGGGCTCCTTGCCGCCGGTCAGTTCCTTCACCAGGTCGGTGACCGCAGGCATACGGGTCGAACCACCAACGAGCACAACGTGATCGATGTTGCCGACGGAGATGCCGGCGTCCTTGATGACGGCCTGGAACGGGGCGCGGGTGCGCTCGAGCAGGTCCGAGGTGATCTTCTGGAATTCGCTGCGCGAGAGCTGCTCGTCGAGGAACAGCGGGTTCTTGTCGGCGTCGACGGTGATGTAGGGCAGGTTGATCGAGGTCGACTGCGAGGCCGACAGTTCGATCTTGGCCTTCTCGGCAGCCTCACGCAGACGCTGCATGGCCATCTTGTCCTTGGTCAGGTCGATGCCCGAGGAGCTCTTGAACTTGTCGACGAGCCAGTCGACGATGCGCTGGTCCCAGTCGTCGCCACCGAGATTGTTGTCACCGGAGGTCGCACGGACCTCGACGACACCGTCACCGATCTCGAGCAGCGAGACGTCGAAGGTACCGCCACCGAGGTCGAAGACCAGGATGGTCTGTTCCTTCTCGCCCTTGTCCAGCCCGTAGGCCAGTGCCGCGGCGGTGGGCTCGTTGACGATGCGGAGCACGTTGAGGCCCGCGATCTGACCCGCTTCCTTGGTCGCCTGCCGCTGCGAGTCGTTGAAGTAGGCCGGCACGGTGATGACCGCGTCGGACACGTCTTCCCCGAGGTAGGACTCCGCGTCGCGCTTGAGCTTCATGAGCGTGCGGGCGCTGATCTCCTGCGGGGTGTATTTCTTGTCGTCGATGGCGACGTTCCATTCGGTGTCACCCATGTGACGCTTGACCGAGCGGATGGTGCGGTCGACGTTGGTGACCGCCTGGTTCTTTGCCGGCTGCCCGACGAGCACCTCGCCGTTCCGCGCGAACGCGACAACCGACGGGGTCGTACGGGAACCTTCGGCGTTGGCGATGACGGTCGGTTCGCCGCCCTCGAGTACTGACACCACGGAGTTGGTGGTGCCGAGGTCGATTCCAACAGCACGAGACATCTTTGCGATTCCTCCTAGTTTCTGGGTCTGCACCCAAGTCCGCCCCCGCGGCCACCGATGTGCCACCACGAGGGAGTGGTCTGCGGCAAACCTGCGCGCGGGAAGGCCAGACTTCAGCGCCTCCGACTCATGTCCTACCGGGTCGAGCCGGGTTGGTCAACTGAAGTTGAGCCTCTAACACTCAGGTTGCTCGATGGGTCCAACGGGTGTGCGGACGGAGTTGTTCCCGGAATCGCGAAAAGAGTTGAGTCGGATCGACTCAATCCCTCCGAATCGGCCGCGGGCCTGTTCGGGGCCTAATCCTGGCCTAATCCGTGCCGGCTGTCGCGGGCAGCGACCGGTCCGGGCCCGGAGCGAGCGCATCGCCCGGGAATCCGCGGACGGGATACACCTCGAACTCGAAGACGCCGGCCTGCACACCCGGGTCGTCGTTCATGATCTTCGTGGTGGTCTCCACGTCCTTGTCGAAGACGCCGAAGCCGCGGACCTCGGAGTTGGATTCGGTACCGGGCTCGTTGACACCGAGGATGACGGCGAGATCGCCCTTGGCCCGCAGCGAGAAATTCCGGCGGCTGTGCTCCCAGATGATGTCGTGCGCCTCGGGGGTTCCGAACTGAGGTCCCGCGCGCAACACCACCACCGAGTAGGGCTGCGAGTACTGGATGATCGTCCGCATCTCGTGGTCGGTGATCTTGGGCAGGTCGGACATGGAAAGCTCCTTTGCTGACGCGCGAACCGAGGCTTCGCCTCTCACCGTAGTCCCCGGCGGCGCGCCGCTCGGCCCACTCCCGGCGCGGAGATCAGACCGGCGGCAGCGGTGGCAGTTCCAGATTCTCGCGGAACGTGTGTCCGAGGTAGTCCTCGCCGACGATCCCGCGCCTGCGCAGCAGCGGCAACACGCCCTGCGCGACGAACTCGTAGGTCGCCGGGTCGGTGAGGCCGCCGAGCGAGACGACGTCGAGGACCCCGGCGCGGTAGCGCTCCTCGATGGCGTCGGCGATCTGCTCGGGCGTACCGGCGAATGCCCAATGTCCGGTGTCCTGCGCAGCAATGATCAGCTTTCGCAACGTCTTTCCCTCGGCGGCCAGCCGCGCGAAGATCTCCACCCGGCCGCGTCGGCGGTTGACGGTCGACAGGTCGGGGACGAGATCGGGCGAGATCGGCGCATCCAGCGGCTGCCCGGCGAGGTCGGCGCCGCCGAGCATGTCCTCGAGCCCGCGGCGTGCGACGTCGAGGTCGAGCGCCTCGATCCGCTCGCGACGCTTGCGGAGCGCCTCGGCTTCGGTCGCACCGTACGTCGCGTGCAGCGAACTGAAGATCAGCGGCAGCGCGGGATCGCGTCCGAGTTCGGCGGCGCGGGTCCGGATGGTCTTGGTGTAGGTGACCGCATCTTCGAGAGTCGGCAGCGAGGTGAAGACGACCTCGGCAAAACGCGCGCCGAGTTCGATACCGCCGGCGGACTGGCCGGCCTGGAACTGGACCGGACGCCGCTGCGGCAGCGGCGGGATGTTGAGTGGTCCGGCGACACTGAAGTACCGGCCCCGATGATCGATCGGGCGCACGAGGTCGGCGTCGAGCACCGCCTGACCGTCGGCGTCGGCGGTGAGCGCTCCCGGCCGCCACGAGTCGAACAGCGCGTTGGTGATCTCGAGCACCTCGGTCGCGCGGGCATACCGATCGTCCGGTGAGGGAATGTCGGCGTCGCCGTAGTTCTCCTCGCCCAGTGAGGAGGTGACGGCATTCCAGGCGGCCCGGCCGTTGCTGACGTGATCGAGGGTTCCGAACAGTCGCGCCAGATTGTACGGATGGTGGAAAGTCGTTGTGACGGTGGCGATCAGACCCACATGCTCGGTGACCGCGGCCAGTGCGCCCAGGAACACGATGGGTTCCTGGGCGCCGATCGCGCCCTGCGCGCCGAAGCTCAACAGGTCGGCGGCGAACAGCGCGTCGAGCCGCAGGTCCTCGGCGATCCGTGCCGTCTCCAGTGCGGTTGCGAGCGTGGATCTCTCCGGGTCGAGCGCCAGTCGATAGATGTCCGGACCGCCGCTCACCCCCGCGACGGTCTTGAGAGTTCTCCGCGTGTCTCCGGCGTGTCCCATCCGGGCGACGCTACGGGCCGCGCGTCGCTACGGCCGTCGAAAGAATCAGCGTGATCGTAGAGGTTGCAGCGGTCGTTGATTGCGGGCCGCCATCCGCGCTTCCCGGCGAAACCCGAAGTCCCCAGGCCTGCACCGACATCGGTGCCGTCGACTGGACGCCGGCACGCTGGATTCGCCGGTGAACGCAGGCGCCGGTGTCACGGCCACCGCTGTTAGGTTGGCGATGCCCAGAACCGTCGACGACGCGCCTACCGTGGCCCGTCGCGCCCGCCTCACGGAACGAGTTAGCTGTCATGCGTTTCCAAGTCCTCGACATCGTCCCGCACACCCCGCATCCGGTGACCGGTGAACTGATCTCCGCCCACACCCGACTCGAACGCGTCGTGGCGAATGCGGTGCTGGCCGAGGAACTCGGCTTCGACTCCTACGCGGTGGGCGAACGGCACGCCGGTGAGTTCTTGTCGTCGTCGCCCACGGTCCTGCTCGGTGCGCTCGCGCAGGCCACCGACCGCATCCTGCTCTCGACCGGCGTCACGGTGCTCAGCCTCCTCGACCCGGTGCGCGTGGCCGAGGATTACGCGACCATCGATCAGCTCTCCGGCGGGCGCCTCGAGATCGTCATCGGGAAGGGCAACGAGGACAAGCACTTCCCCATGTTCGGCCGCACGATCGAGCACCAATACGACTATCTGCGCGAGAACTTCGAGCTGCTCCGGCGACTGCTGGGCGAAGAAGATGTCGCCTGGCGCGGCGAGCATCACTGGCCTCTCGACGGCGTCACCACGGTGCCGCGCCCGTTCGCCGGACGCTTCCGGATCTGGCACGGGTCGGCGACCTCCACGGTCGCCGTCGACCTCGCCGCCCAGTACGGCGACCCGATCGTCACCGCAAATGCGTTGCAGCCCCGCGAGAACTACCAGGTGCTCATCGACCGGTATCGCGAGAAGTACGCCGAGCACGGGCATGATCCGGCGGCGGCTTACGTCGGCTCCGGCTCTGGCGGACTGTTCCTGGCGGCCACGACCGACGACGCGATCGCCGAGTACCGGCCGGTCTATGACGGGATCGCGGCCCGCAACCGCGAGAAGTTCGCCGGTGAGACGCGCATCGGCAAGGTCAACATGTTCGCGACCATCGAGGACGCCGTCGAGCGCGGGCCCGCACTCGTCGGCTCGTCAGAGCGGGTCGCGGAGAAGATCATCGACTACCACCGTTCGTATCGCCATGATCTGCAGTCGATCTCGATCAACCCGGTGCTGCCCTATCCCCGGCAGCACGAGGTGCTCGCGCAGTTCGCCGAGGAGGTCATCCCACTGGTGCGCCGAGAACTCGGCACGACCCTGTGGAGTGCCGACGACGCGGGCCGCGCCGCCGGGTTCACGGCCGCTGAGCCCGTCACGCACCCATGACCTGAGCCTTCCGGAGAACGCAACCCGGCTCACCCCACCGTCGGGCGGGATGAGCCGCGTTGCGCTGTATTCGTTTCCGTCAGGCTGCCGTCGCGGCCGTCTGCGCGGCCGGTTCGAGGGCCTGCTCGACGATGTCGGCGACATCGATCATGGGCTTGACCTCCAGCGCATCGAGCACCTCGGCGGGCACGTCGTCCAGGTCGGGCTCGTTGCGTTGCGGGATGAAGATGGTCTTCAGCCCGTTGCGTTGTGCGGCAAGCAGTTTCTGCTTGACGCCACCGATCGGCAGCACTCGTCCGTTCAGCGTGACCTCACCGGTCATGCCGACCTCGGCGCGCACCTTGCGTCCGGTGGCCATCGACACCAGTGCGGTGACCATGGTGACACCGGCCGACGGTCCGTCCTTGGGCACCGCACCCGCGGGCACGTGCACGTGGATGGTGCCCTCGAGGGCCGTCGGGTCGACGCCGAGTTCGCTTGCGTGCGAGCGCACATACGAGAGCGCGATCTGCGCGGACTCCTTCATGACGTCGCCGAGCTGGCCGGTCAGTTGCAGTCGGGTGCCGCCGACCGCGGCGGGCTTGCCGTCCTCGGATTCAGCACCGCCGACGCGGCTCACCTCGATGAACAGCACGTCGCCGCCCATCCCGGTGACGGCCAGGCCGGTCGCCACACCGGGCACCGCGGTGCGCTCCTCCGATTCCGGGGTGAACCGCGGACGGCCCAGGTACTCCTTCAGGTCCGACTCACCGATGGCGACCGGCGTTGCGGCCTTACCACTTTCGATGTTCGTCGCGACCTTGCGGAACAGCTTGGCCAGCAGCCGCTCGTATTGCCGCACGCCCGGTTCGCGGGTGTAGTTCGCGGCGATCTCGCGCAGCGCCTCGTCACTGACCGACACTTCGTCGCCCGTCAGCGCCGCACGCTCCTCCTGCCGCGGGAGCAGGAAGTCGCGGGCGATGGCGACCTTGTCGTCCTCGGTGTAGCCGTCGATGGTCACCAGCTCCATCCGGTCGAGCAGCGCCGACGGGATGTTCTCGATGACGTTGGCGGTCGCGAGGAACACGACGTCGGACAGGTCGAGATCCAGATCCAGGTAGTGGTCGCGGAAGGTGTGGTTCTGCGCGGGGTCGAGGACCTCGAGCAGCGCCGCCGCCGGATCACCCCGGTAGTCGGAGCCGACCTTGTCGATCTCGTCCAGCAGCACAACGGGATTCATCGATCCCGCTTCGCCGATGGCTCGCACGATCCGGCCGGGCAACGCACCGACGTAGGTGCGCCGGTGGCCGCGGATCTCGGCCTCGTCGCGCACACCGCCGAGGGCGACGCGCACGAACTTGCGACCGAGCGCACGGGCGACGGACTCACCCAGCGACGTCTTGCCGACGCCGGGTGGACCGGCCAGCACCATCACGGCACCGGAACCACGTCCGCCGACGACCTGCAGGCCGCGTTCGGCCCGGCGGGCACGCACCGCGAGGTATTCGACGATGCGGTCCTTGACGTCCTCGAGGCCGTAGTGGTCGGCGTCGAGGATCTCCCGGGCGCCGGCGATGTCGGCGGAGTCGGCAGTGCTGACGTTCCACGGCAGGTCCAGAACGGTGTCCAACCAGGTTCGTATCCAACCACTTTCAGGTGACTGGTCACTCGAGCGCTCGAGTTTGCCGACCTCACGCAGCGCAGCCTCGCGGACCTTGTCGGGCAGGTCGGCGGCCTCGACGCGGCCGCGGTAGTCGTCGGCGCCGTCGGGCTCGTCCTCGCCGAGTTCCTTGCGGATGGCGCCGAGCTGCTGGCGGAGCAGGAACTCCTTCTGCTGCTTCTCCATGCCGTTGCGGACGTCGTCGGCGATCTTGTCGGAGACCTCGGTCTCGGCGATGTGCTCGCCGGTCCAGTCGATCAGCCGCTGCAGTCGCGCCGCGACGTCGTCGGTCTCGAGCAGTTCACGCTTCTGCGCGTCGGTGAGCCATGACGAATAGCCCGACGTGTCGGCGAGCGCCGACGGATCGGTCATCTTGTTGACGGCGTCGATGACCTGCCACGCCTCACGGCGCTGCAGCATGGCCAGCACGAGCTTCTTGTACTCGGCGGCCAATGCCTTGGTCTCGGCGGTCGTCTCCGGCTCGGCGACCTCGGTCACCTCGACCCACAGCGCGGTGCCGTGGCCGGTGGTGCCGGTACCGATGTGAGCACGGGTCTCACCCTTGACGACGGCCGCCTGCTGACCGCCCGGCATGCGTCCGACCTGCACGATCGACGCGACGACGCCGTGCGTCGGGTACCGGTCGTCCAGTCGCGGCGCGACCAGTAGTTTTCCGGACTCGCTGGCCCGGGCCGCGTCCACGGTCGCCTGGGCGGTGTCGTCGAGCGGGATCGGCACGACCATGCCGGGCAGCACGACGAGATCCGGGACGAACAGGACGGGCAACGAGTAGGTCTGGGACTCATCTGTCTGGGACATCTAACCTCCAAAGTTAAGTCTGATCGGCTCAACCTGGCTGGCAGGATGTTTGTTCCCGGGCATATTTCGCCGTGGGTGAACGGGAGAGAGACAGGGTTTGTGTGCCAGCTCGGCGAATGCGTGTCCTGCAGAGCACACATTGGCCAGGTCGACCCACATCCCCAGGTGGTCAGGAGTTCGGCGGCATGCTTACGGACGAGAGCGATCCCGTCGCGGGCGCCGATGGCCCGCTCGGGCCGTCGGAGATGAAACGTGGACCGGAAGCGGTAGCCGGAGACGCGCGCAACGACGGCGCGAATCTCCTCATCACCACGATCAGCCATGCCATCGAGGCTAGCGACAGCCATGACGGCAGTCCGTGGGTCGACACGGCCGATGCGTGTCCTGTGGGGCACATATTCGCGACGTCTGCACACATTTGCCGCAACCAAACGGTCATCCCGGGCACCCGCACCCCACCCCATCACCCACCCCACGAACACGGGTCCGGAAAACGGACTAGAGTCCTGTTACCAGTATTCATTAGGAAGGTGAACAACCATGTCCCGTAAATCGACCACCTCGAACCGCGCACTAGACGCCGGACTGCTGACCCTGCGGGTGGCGGTGGGAGCCACGCTGTTCGCCCACGGCGCCCAGAAGCTCGCGGGCTGGTTCGGCGGACCCGGCATCAAGGGCACCGCCGCCGGCATGCAGAAGATGGGATTCGAACCGGCCACCGCCTCGGCCGTCGCCGCGGGTGTCAGTGAAGCCGCCGGTGGCCTCATCGCACTCGGCGCCGGCACCCGGGTCGCCGCCGCCGCGGGTGCCGCGGCGATGATCGCCGCGGCCGACGTCCACCGGCCCAGCGGATTCTTCGCCCAGAACGGCGGCTTCGAGTATCCCGCCGTGCTCGGATTGACCTCGGCGGCAATCGTATTGACCGGCCCGGGCCGCTACTCGGTCGACGCCGTCGTGAAGCATCCGCTGGCACACGAGCGGGTCGGCATCGCCGCGCTGCTCGCGACCGTCGGCGGCGCAGCCGCCGTACTCAGCCGGCGCAAGAAGGCCCTGGCCGCCCAGAGCGTCTGAGTTCTACCCAGCCCGGCGTCGGGCTGCTCAGATGACGTCGAAGCGCACCGTGCACGTGACGGGCGCGACGGGAACGGCACCCTTCGGTTGTGCCTTCACCGTGACGTCGAGCGGCCCGACACCGGGGTGCAAGGTCAACTCAGGCATGTCGGACCTGCTGCTGAACGGCATCAGGAACTGGTGACGCGGTACCGAATCGGTGAATGCCTGCGAACCATGCTGTCCCGTCACCGGGCTGCGCCACGTCAGGGTCCCGGTGACCTGGTAGGGCGCCAGCAGAGTCACCGGCTCGGACAAGTACAGGTCGACGTTGTTGTGGATGATGGGCTGCTGTTGCTGCAGCGCATGAATCGTCACCACATAGGGAAGGTCGACGATGTTGGGGCTGACTCCCTGACAGGAGTGGTCGTCGAGTTTGCCGAGGGTGTCCTCGGCATTCGCCGCACCCGCACCGCCGCAGATACCCACAGCGGTGGCGACCGCGACCGTTCCGGCGATCAACCGATTCTTGTGTGTTCTGTTCATGTGCCGAGTGTCGGCTGCGGCCGTGTGATCGTTACCACAACTAAGAAGACGGCCGCACCTCGAACGACCGACATGAACCCGCGAAAACGACGAACCCGGCAAGACCTGGGCGATGATGGAGCCGACCATTGCCGAGCGCGGGGAGACGAACCATGTGCCCACCGACCGACGGTGACCTCGACACATCGATCCCATCGACTCGATGACCGGCACCCGCCCTTCGTCGGCTGTGATCGCCACCGGCTTCGACCGGATCTTCCCGCCGTGGTTACGCGTCGACGACACCGACCCCGTCGGCCCGTTGTGGCGCGGCGCGCAACTGTTTCGGCTCGCGTCCTTCGCCTATGCGCTCGGCTTTCAGATCGTCATCAATCACGACCTCGAAAGACCCGGCCTGGCCTGGGTGCTGTTCGGGCTGCTGACTGCCGCGAACATGTGGTGGGCGGCAGGGTATCTCGCCGGATTCGGTCGGCACTGGTGGTTTGTGGCCTCCGAGGTCGCCGTCTCGGTGGTGATGATGCTGTCGACGTCCTACGTCGCCGACACGGAGTGGGTCGCAGCCAATCAGACCTGGCCTACCACCCTGTGGATGACCAATTGTGTTCTCTCGTGCGCACTTCTGGGCGGTCCGCTGTGGGGACTGCTCGGCGGCGCCGCTATCGGGGTGACCAACTTCTATGTGAAGGGCGAGCTCTTCCTGAACTTCGGCCGCAACGCAACGGCACTGTTGCTGTTGATGACCGGGGTCGCGATCGGGCTCGCCGCCTCGCGGGCGCGTCTCACCCACGAGCGGCTGAGCGCGGCGATCCGAACGGCCGCGCAGGCCGGCGAACGTGAGCGGCTGGCGCGCGAGGTGCACGACGGGGTCTTGCAGGTGCTGGCCCTCGTCGCGCGTCGCGGTGGCGAGATCGGCGGGGAGACAGCCGAACTCGCACGCCTGGCGGCGCAGCAGGAAGAACGGTTGCGGCGCCTCATCGCGGCGCGGCCGGTCGACGTCGAGACCGACGCCGACTCGGATCTGGGTGCTGCGCTGCGGGCCCTCGCCGACGCGACGGTGTCGGTGAGTACACCCTCCGACCCGGTACCACTGCCTCCCGGCGTCTTGTCCGAGGTGATGGCGGCAATCGGCAACATCCTCACCAACTCCGCGCAGCACGGCGGCCCCGACGTGCACAGTTACCTGCTGCTCGAAGACCTCGACGACGAGGTGATCATCAGCATCCGGGACACCGGGGTGGGCATCGCACCTGGACGACTCGAGCAGGCGCGGGCCGAGGGCCGGATGGGCGTCGATCGCTCTATTGTCGGACGCATCGACGACCTCGGCGGCCGGGCACAGCTGCGTTCGGAGCCGGGGACGGGTACCGAATGGGAGCTGACGATTCCGGTGGAGAAGGGCAGACAACGATGACCGTGCGCGTGATGGTGGTCGACGACCATCCGATGTGGCGCGACGGCGTCGCCCGTGACCTGGCCGACGAGGGATTCGAGGTGGTCGCCACCGCCGACGGCGTCCGCGCGGCCACCGCCCGGGCCGGCGCCACCAAGCCCGATGTGGTGCTGATGGACATGCAGATGCCCGATGGGACCGGCGCACAGGCCACCACCGAACTGCTCAAGGTGTGCCCGCAGGCGCGGGTGCTGGTGCTGTCGGCCTCCGACGAGCGCGACGACGTCCTCGATGCCGTCAAGGCCGGGGCCACCGGATATCTGGTCAAGAGCGCACAACGCGCCGAACTGATCGCGGCCGTCCACGCGACCGCCGCCGGACAACCGGTGTTCACACCCGGTCTCGCGGGACTGGTCCTCGGCGAATACCGGCGGATCGCGCGCGATCCCGGCCCCGACACGCCGGTATTGACCGATAGAGAGACGCAGGTGCTGCGCGAGGTGGCCAAGGGCCTCTCCTCCAAGCAGATCGCCGGCCGGCTCTCGATCAGCCCCCGCACCGTCGAGAACCACGTCGGTGCGGCCCTGCGGAAGCTACAGCTGGCCAACCGCGTCGAACTCGCCCGCTACGCCATCGAACACGGACTCGACGGCGACTGACATCCGGGCGCCCGAACGACCGGCGATTCCGGTGACGTCGCTGCTCAACAGGCTTTTACCCATGCAATGCACGTAGAACTACTCATGATCGACGGCGCCGACTCGCCGACGCTGGAACCCATGACCCACACACCTGCCCCCGGCGAGTCGGCCGCCACGGTGCTCGAGCGAATCAGCGATCAGTTCGCCGACATCTCCCACCGATTCACCGCCATCTCCGACGACATGACCGCGCTGCGCGGCGTCCTCGACACCACCGACACGCCGCCGGCCTCGGCCACCCAGGCGCACCCGGCAACCCAAGCACCCCGGTACACCCAAGCTCCCCAGTTCACGCCGCCTCCCCCGGCCGCACCGGCACCGCCGTTCGTGGCCCCCGGCCACCCGATCGCTCCCCCAGTCACTCCGCCGCCGGTCACTCCGCACCTCATTCCTCCGCGTCTGATCCCACCGGGCCCGACCATGCGCCCGGTATCGCCGTATCCGATGCCACCGGTTGCACCGCGGCCGTACGCGCCCTACCCCACACACCGCGTCCGACCCTCAGCGGCACCGAAACGCTCGGTGTCCGACCGGATCTCGTCGGCCGCCGAGCGTGGACTGATCGGCAAACTCCTCGCCGGCGCGGGCGTTGCGATCACGTTGGTCGGCGTCGTGCTGCTTCTCGTGCTGGCTGCGCAGGCCGGGCTCTTGCGCCCGGAATTGCGGGTGGCCGGTGGTGCGATGTTGGCGGCGATTCTCGTCGGAGTCGGCGTCTGGATCGGCCGTGACGCCGGAAAACGCTCCGGCGCTTCGGCTCTCGTCGCCACCGGCATCGCCGCGGCCCTGTTCGACGCACTCGCCATCACCACGATCTATCACTGGGCCCCCGACTATGTGTCGCTGATCCTCGCCGCCGCGATCGCCGCGGGTGGCCTCGGCGTCGCGCGCTGGTGGGATTCGCAGACGCTGGCCCTGATGGTCGGTGTGCCCGTGCTAGTCTTCGCCCCGATCATCACCGGCGGCGTCGACGCCGTGCTCGTCGGCTTCATGCTCTGCGTCGCCGCGTCGGCGTTGTGGATTCAGTTGGGCCGCAACTGGACCGCGCTGTTCGCCGTCAACACCGCCGCCACGACCGTGCCGCTGCTCTTCGTCATCGCCGACGGTCACCACTACCGCACCGACGACATCCGGTGGTTCTTCGTTCTCGCCCTGATGCTGAACGTGCTACTCGCCCTTGGTTCCACGCTTGCACTGCTGGGCAGTTCCAGCCGTCCGCTGCTCATCACGCTGATCGCCATGGCCAGCGTCGTGCCGATGCTCGGTGCCGAGTACCTGGCCGGTGACGTGGTGGCCGCGATGATGCTGGCCGCGACGGCCCTCACGGTAATCGTGCTGACGTTCGTCTCGGGAACCGTCCGCGGGGTCACCCACGCGGTGCGGACGGTGTGGCTGACCAGCGCGTCGGTCACCGCGGCCGCCGCACTCATCGCCATCCTCGACGGCCGTGGAATCCTCATCGGTCTCGCCGGCATCGGACTGGTCGTCGCCGTGGCAGCTTGCGTGACAACCGAATTCGCGTTGCCGATGCGGATCATCGCGACCGTGTTCACCGCCGTCGCGCTGTTCGCGTCCCTGCCGTTCGGTGCGCTGAACCGGCTACTCGTCAACAGTTCCCTGACGGTCACCGAGCAGGCGCAACTCGTGATCGTCGCGGCGGTGAGCCTGGCCGCGGTCGCCGTGCTGACCTGGTCGTGGTCGCAGAACCGCCCCGAGGCCGAGTTGCACACCATCGGTACCGTCGGCGCCCTGATCTCGCTGGGTCTGGTCACCGAGATCTGCGTCGGCCTCGGCGGAGCGCTCTCGGGTGGCTCCGACAGCGGGTTCCGCGCCGGTCACGCCGTCGCCACCATTGTCTGGGTTGCCACCGCTGCCGCGGGGCTCGTCTGGGCGCGCCACCGCAGCGGCCCGGTTCGCACGTTGACGGTGACCGTGAGCCTCGCGGTGATCGCCGCGGCGGTCGCCAAACTGTTCCTCTTCGACCTCGCCGCTCTCGACGGGCTCTTCCGGGTGATCGCCTTCATCGTCGTCGGGTTGCTGCTGCTGTCGCTCGGTGTGGTCTACGCCCAGTCGCTGAACTCCACCGACGGGCGGCGCACGGCGGCACACACATAGATTCACGGCATGAGGCGGTGGTGGGAGCCGGGACAGACGTCTCCCACCACCGCCTTTCTGCATTGGCTGAAGCACCGTCCCCTACTTGTCAGACAAGTGCTACTGTGCGTGGATCGTCGAGTGAGGAGAAGTCATGAAGAGCGCGCAGCCATCGCCGTACCAGCCCACCCCCGGTCCCGGGATGGGCACCCAGCTCGGGATCGGGGCGACCGGAGGTTTCATCGGCGGCCTTCTCGGTGGGGGCAGCGGCGTGTTCTTCGTCCCAGCGCTCGAGAAGGTGACCTCCTTGTCGCGGCCCGCCCTGCACGGCACCGCCGGCGCCGCCAACATCGCGGTGTGCGGAGTCGGCGCGGCGACGTTCGCGATCGCAGGCGGGTCGATCGACCTGCGCGCGGGCACCGGCATGGTCATCGGCGCCACGCTGGGCGCGGTCTGGGGCGCACGCCTGATCCTGCGGCTGCCCCATCTGATGTTGCGCTGGCTGTTCGTGGCGATCCTGGTACTGACCTGCCTCAAACTGTTCCTCGACACCGCCGGCGCCGACCCGCTGCAGGGGTCGGCGATCGTCTCCGACGGCGTGCTCGAGAGCCTCGGCTACGTCATCCCGGTGTCGCTGGTGCTCGGTCTGGTCATCGGCGCCTGGGCGGCCGGGATGGGTCTGGGCGGCGGACTGTTGGCAGTCCCGGCGCTGATGCTCCTATTCGGTACCGACCTGCCCACCGCCGAGGGCACCTCACTGCTGATGTTCTTCCCGAATGCGATCGTCGGCACCATCACCCACGCGCGGCAGGGCACGGCGGACCTGCGCTTGGGCGGCATCCTCAACCTGGGTGCGCTGCCCGGCGCGATCGTCGGCGCCCTGGTCGCCCTGGCACTGAACGTGCGGGTGCTGGGTCTGGTGTTCGCAGTGTTCGCCCTGGCGATCGCCATCCGCGAGATGTTCCGGATGTGGCGGGAGGCGCAGGCGAGCACCGCAACCGCTGCGGCGCCTCCCCTATCATCGGAGCGAGCACTCACCGAGGAATAGGGCGAATGGAAGCACTCACGCGGGTCCCGTTGTCCGAGCAGGCCGCACGGGCACTGCTCGACGACGTTGCGGCCGGACGCTGGGAGGTCGGCGAACAGCTCCCGGGTGAGGTGGCACTCGCCGCGGAGCTTTCCGTGGGCCGCTCCACGATCCGTGAGGCGATCCGCCGGCTCGCCGCGCGTGGCGTGCTGACGACCAAGCAGGGTGTCGGCGTGTTCCTCGCCGCGGCAAAGCCGGCCGAGCCCTGGGATGATCTCGCCCAGATCGCGGAGATCACCGACGTGATCCAGGTGCGCATCGCCATCGAGGCGCGAGCCGCTGCACTCGCCGCCCTCGCACACGACTCCGACGACGCCGCCGCCATCACCAGGGCACTCGAGGACCGGCATACCGTCACCGGCAGCGACCCGGAAACACTTGCAGCCGTCGACATGCGACTGCACCGGCGCATCGTCGCGGCGTCACACAACAGTCTGCTGACCGCCTTGTTCGACAGCATCGAACCCCGCCTGGTGGCCGCGATGACCGACATGCTCTCCTTGATGCCGCTCGACAGCAAGGACGACGACGACCACGGTGCCGTCGTCGACGCCATCCTCGCCCGAGATGCCGACGCCGCCGAAAGCCGCACCCGGACACACCTTCTCGGACTGGCTGAAGGCATAACCTCCGCCGGCGACTGACACCGTCACCCGCCATGACGACCGACGTCGTCGAAGTGGGCGATGATTCGGGCGCGCGCCGGATGGGTATGCGCTCCCGATGACGTCCTTGCCTGCACGGCTGCTGATCGGACGAATCCGGGCACAACGCAACAAGCACTTCTACGCCGATCCCGCAGCGATGCGTGCCGGTCTCGCCGCACATCAGGATCCGGATCGGTCGCGGCCACCCCGATGGCTCACTCGCCGATACCGGGTGGCCGTGGACGAGATCGACGGCCACGACTGTTTCACGCTGTCGCCCAAGGAGAAACTGCGCAGCCGGTGGCACATCTTCCATCTGCACGGTGGCGGATTCGTCGAAGCGCCCGAACCGCATCACTGGCGCTTCGCCGCCCGGATCGTCGATCGCCTCGGGTGCACCTACTCGCTGCCGATGTATCCCTTGGCGCCCGAACACGATCACCGCACGATCGTCCCGATGGTGGCGGACGCGTACCGCACGGTGATGACCCGAACGCATCCGACCGATCGCCTGGTGTTCGGCGATTCCGCAGGCGGCACCCTCGCGTTGACCCTGGTACATCTCCTACAACAAGCACAGGAGCCGCTACCGGTTGCCCTCGCCTTGTTCTCCCCATGGATCGATCTGGCCACCGACGATCCCGATTCGTGGCGCATCGACCCCACCGACCCTGAACTCGGCGTCACGGGTTTACGGCAGGCCGGCCGGTGGTATGCGGCCGGGCGTGCGCTCGACGATCCGGGGATCAGTCCGGCGTTCGCCGACCTGAACGGGTATCCGCCGCTGACGGTGTTCATCGGGACACGCGACATCCTGTTGCCCGACGCCCGCCGCATCAAACAACTCGGCGACGCCGCCGCCGTGCCCGTCGAGCTGCATGAGTACCCGGGGATGTTTCACAACTGGATCATGAAGGCCATCCTCGAAGCACGCACGGCCACAAACGAATTGCTCGACTTCATTCATGGGATCAAGGAGGACCACGATGATAGTTCGCACGACCGCTGAGATCACCGGCACCGACCGCCAGGTCGACAGCGACACGTGGACGTCCAAACGCATCATCCTGTCCGACGACGACCTCGGATACTCGCTGCACGAGACGACCGTGGCGCCCGGTACCCAAACACCGCTGCATTACCCGGATTACATCGAGGCCGTCTGGCTGATCGAGGGCCACGGCCAGCTCGTCGACCGCGACAACGGTGTCACCTATCCGCTCGACCCGGGAACGATGTATCTGCTCGACAAGCATGAGCGGCATACCATCGTGGCCGAGACCCGACTACGCATGTACTGCGTCTTCACCCCCGCTGTGCCGCCGGGCAGTCCGTAGGTCAATGGATGCTGATCGGTTGTTCACCCTGTCCCGCAACAGTATCCGGTTGTCTCGTGCCGTCGCAGTCCGCCGGTGTGACTGCTGTTCACCGCAGGGAAATTCGTTCACCGCTGTGACAATTGTTCACCAGTGGGACGAAACCGGTTGCAGCCCTTGTGGATTAGCCCTCGAACACTTGCGCGTCGAACATATCTTCTGCTAGACTGGACCCATCGCAAGATCATCCAGGGGGGAATCCATGATCGACGCCACCACACCTTCGGCTTCACTGTCGGCAGAGCTCTACGCGGGCCTCATCGCCCAACTCGACGACCGCACCTACAGTCCAGACCTCACCTCACGTGAAGCGTTCGCGGCGATGCAGCAACTGAACACGTTGCGCAACATGCT
>NZ_JBNCNR010000017.1:0-14028 GCF_049847065.1 Gordonia sp. DT219
GCGGCTTTTGGGCGTCCAGTGCGTGCCATACCCAACCCTACAACATATTCAATGAATTAACGGCGCGGAACACTAGGCACAGGTCTGGCTGACGCCAGAAGGGGGAGGGATGACAGATTTCTTCGTACTACCGGGCACCCGCGTGCCCCTCGGCGACCCCGGCGGTGTGGGCACCAGCCCCATCCCCGGCCGCACCGCCCCCTACAGCAACCCCGAACTCGACGACGGCGGCGTAGTCCAAGTCGTCGACGCCGAGTGGGCCCGCAGGGCTGGGGTGGCGAGGGAGTTGGCGGCGGAGTTGGCAGACGCATTGGCAAGTCTCGACATGGCGGGCCTGAAGAATCACTATGGCCAGGGTGTACGGGAAGGGGAGGATTTCTACCAGAAGGCGAAGGCCTTCGTTTCTTCATATTCAGCCAAAGTGCGTGTACATGTTGCCGCCTTGCAGTCACTCGCATCCATGTGCGACAACGCAGACAGCTCGCTCAGAACTACGGATTCAAATAGCGCACGTGATATCCAAGCTTAGGCGTTGGAGCACATCCGCAACACTGCTCATTCTCGACATAGTCGTCGCAGTGTTCGCGATAGTCAGCTGTTCATCAAGCAATCAATCTACTCGTCCACCATTCACATTCATTTCAGTACCCTCTGCTACGCCCAGTGAGATCAGGCACACCGATCAACGCGGCATGTCGTTGCCGTTCGCCACGCGATTCCCTGACCGCTGGAGCAACCTCAACGACGGATCGACCTATGAGCCATGCACTGCGTTGACACCGCCGGAGATTTCCTCCCTGGGCCTCGCCCCAAACTCAGTGGCTGACGCAGCGGCAGCGAACCACCAAACAGTGAGGGGATGTCGGTGGACCTTCACCGGTTCGAGGACCTCGACTGCATACCAAGAAGTTGGAAATGCTCCGGCGCTAGACGTATACAAGGCGAAGAATGGTGACATATTAGATTGGCGACCCGACATCATTCTTAATGGTCGAGCCGTCGCGGTTGGCGTACGCAAGGGGCGCTCGAGCTGCACCACCCACGTGCAATCCGGTTCGGCAATTGTCACAACGTCGTTCTCGGTCAACATCGATCCACCACCAATCGATAAGATCTGCGACATGGCTATCGCCTTCACCGAAGCCACGATCGACAAGATGCCGCCCTGAACTGAGCGAGACGAATATAACCTGCACCTATAGCGACGACCGAGACGATTATCGTCGTCGCCGTCGCTATAACCGCACATTATATTCAATGACCGCCCGATTCCATGCCCGGAAGGCCGAGTGAACCGCCACACAAAAGAACTGGTAGTCATCGTCTTCGCTGCCACACTGGTTGCCACAGTTTCGTCATGCTCGAGACCCGCAGATCCATCGCCGCAAATGCGCTCAAGTCCGTCACATCAGTCTGCGGTTGCAGCAACGATTCGCCAGACGGATTCGGAGGGTAGACACTTGCCCTTCACAACCAAATTCCCCGATCGCTGGAACTCGAGCAATGACGGCACGACTTACGAACCATGTACCGCGGTGACCACGGCAATCCTTCAGGAATTTGCGCTCGATCCATCTAGCGTTAAAGATACTGCAATCGCGAATCATCAAACAGCTCGTGGGTGTAACTGGACCTTCGCAGACAACCGATTCGGAAGACTTTCACAATTCCTCGGGAACGGACCTACACTCAACGAGTACAAGGTCAGTAAGGCGCCGATAATCCGGTGGCTGCCAAACATACAGATCGCAAGTCGCACAATCGCAGTGGGAGCACGGGATGAAGATAACTGCTCAACGTATTTGAAATCAGGTTCTGCCGTTATAGTAACCAGCGCAAGTATTGCCATCAATCCACCACCCATTGACCAACTCTGCGCGACGGCCATCGCCTTCACCGAGGCCACCATCGACAAGATGCCGCCCTGAACCGGGCGAGACGAATATAACCTGCACCTATAGCGACGACCGAGACGATTATCGTCTCGGCCGTCGCTATAGCCGCACATTATATTCAATGACCGCCCGATTCCATGCCCGGAAGGCCGAGTGAACCGCCACACAAAAGAACTGGTAGTCATCGTCTTCGCTGCCACACTGGTTGCCGCAGTTTCGTCATGCTCAAGACCCGCAGATCCATCGTCGCAAACGCTCGATCCATCCAGCGTTACAGACGGCGCAATTGCAGACCACCAGACTGCACGCGGATGCGATTGGACGTTTAGAGAAGATGGGTCCGGGGGAATTTATCAATCACTCGGCAATGCCCCTACGCTCGACGAATACAAGACCAGCAAGTCCTCGGTGATTGACTGGGCAGCAGACAGGCAGATCTCGAATCGCGTAGTCGCAGTCGGTGGTGGTGCGTGTGATGGGCAACCTCATCACCGCCGACGACGCCGACCTCGTCGCCCGCGCATGGCGTTCGGCCGGGCGGGTCTCCACCCGCGTCGATCACCGTCCGCCGTTCGCCTGACGTCCCACCCCGCTGCCATTGGTTTGAGACGAATCGGGTGATACGTTTCATATATCTGATAGGCCGCGCAGTGCAGGGAGCATCATGTCGACCGTTTCGTTGATCGCGCGTCGGGTCGGCGCCCGCCGCGCCGAGCGTTACCGCCTGCGTGACGACCTCGCCCGCGTGGACCCGGCCGCCGCCCCCGAGAGCTACGCCCGCGGCCTGGGCACCCTCGAATATCCGTGGGGCATCACGATGGCACTCAGCTTTGCCCTCTTCCGCACCTACGCGGTGCCTTCCATCGGCGAGTTGCTCTATGAGACCGGCGAATTCACAGACCGCACCCAAAAGCGCTACGACGACACCGTCCTGCTCCTCGACGCACCCGTCGAACATGGCTTCGCCGATCCGCGGGGCCGCGCCGCGATCCGGCGCATCAACCAGATGCACGCCATGTACGACATCTCCAACGACGACATGCTCTACGTCCTCGCCACTTTCGTCGTGTGCCCGGTGCGCTGGGTTGCCGCCTACGAGTGGCGACCGTTGCGGCCCAACGAGATCGACGGGCTCACCGAGTACTACCGCAAGCTCGGTAAACACATGGCGCTCAAGGATATCCCCGACACCTACGAGGCCTTCGAACACTTCCTCGAGGAATACGAGCGCGAACATTTCGCCTACTCGCCACGCTCACGCGAGGTCGCCGATTCCACGCTCGCGCTGCTCACCACCTTCATGCCGTTTCGGCTGTTGCCGGCCTGGCTCGTCCGCCGACTCTCCTACGCCCTCATGGACGACCCGCTCCTCGACGCCTTCCGCTATCCCCGGCCCACCGACGCCGAGCGAGTGGTCGCTCGTGCCGGCCTCAAGGCCCGCGGCCTTGCCATCCGCTTCTTCGCTCGGCCCCGCACCACCCCGCAGTATGGACGCGACATGCCGCAGATCCGCTGCTATCCGCGCGGCTATGACGTCGACGACCTCGGCACCTTCACCCCCGGCTGCCCCATCCACAAGGTTCGCGGCAACCCTCCCAAAACCGGCCATCCTGACTACAATCCCTCTCACGCCATCTAGGCACAGGTCTGGCTGACGCCAGAAGGGGGAGGGATGACAGATTTCTTCGTGCTACCCGGCACCCGCGTGCCGCTCGGCGACCCCGGCGGTGTGGGCACGAGCCCGATCCCCGGCCGCTCTGTGCCCTACGACAACCCCGAACTCGGCGACGGCGGCGTAGTCCAAGTCGTCGACGCCGAATGGGCCAGAAGGGCGCAGGTGGCGAGGGAGTCAGCCGATAGCCTCGCGGAGGTTGCGAGACAAGTCAGCCGCCTGTTGAAAAGCAACGTATTCGGCGATTGCGAAGAGGGTCGGCTATTCCACTCGCGAATAGTGAGCTTCGTGACGGAATGGGGACGAAGCCTTGCTAACCAAGCGAACAGCCTTGAAGTACTCAGCCACATGTGTAAGACCGCACAGGGCGAGTTGACCGAGACGGACCGTGCGGCTGCGAGCGACATTGAAGCCTAACGCGGCGAAGTGCTTGATAGTCGCCGTAGTATCCGCTCCTCTATTCGCGACGATTCTGTCGTGCTCCCGTACAGCAGAATTTCAATCACCGACACAGACAAGCTTAGCTAGCCACTCCGCTACCACTTCGACTCGCCAAACCGATTCGGACGGTAAACCACTACCATTCAAAACGAAATTTCCCAATCGTTGGAACTCCAACAACGATGGGACAACCTACGAACCATGCACTGCGGTCACGTCGGCGATTCTTGAGAGATTTTCACTCAACCCGTACAGCGTCACAGATGCTGCGATTGCAGATCACCAGACCGCGCGTGGGTGCGACTGGACATTCAGAGAAGATCGGTCAGCAGGAATCTATCAGTCGCTTGGTAACGCACCTACACTTGACGATTACAAGACGAGCAAGTCTTCGGTAATCGACTGGCTGGCGGACACTAAGATTGACAATCGCAGGGTCGCAGTGGGCATTCTACGAGATGAGGATTGCTCAACATATGTACAGTCAGGCTCAGCGGTCATAGTGACAAGTGTCAGTATTGTAATCAATCCCCCACCCATCGACCAACTCTGCGCGAAGGCGATCGCCTTCACCGAGGCCACAATCGACAAGATGCCACCCTGAACCGGGCGAGACCAATATAGTCTGCACCTATAGCAACGGAAGAGACGATTATTGTCACGACCGTCGCTATAGCCGCACGCTATATACCCATCACATGCGAACGGCCGAATGGATGGCGGCGATGCCGCCGGTGAGGTTCTGCCAGCGGACATCGGTGAAGCCGACGTCGCGGATGAGGTCGCCGAGGCCGAACTGGTCGGGCCACGCGCGGATCGACTCGGCGAGATACACGTATGCGGCCGGATTGCTCGACACCTTGGTCGCGACCGTCGGGAGCGCCTTCATCAGGTACTCCAGGTAGACGGTGCGGAACGGGCCGAACGTGGGTGTGGAGAACTCGCAGATCACCAGTCGGCCACCGGGTTTCAGCACGCGGTGCAGCTCACCCAGCGCGATGGTCACGTCGTGGACGTTGCGCAGCCCGAAGGAGATGGTGGCGGCATCGAAGGACTCGTCGGCGAACGGCAGGGCCATGGCGTCGGCCGCCACCTTCGGCACATCGCGCGCCGCACCCGCCTTGAGCATGCCCAACGAGAAGTCGGCGGCCACACACGCTGCCCCCGACGACGCCAGCTCGACCGTCGAGACCGCGGTACCGGCCGCAAGGTCGAGGACCACGTCATCACGCGTAAGTGCCAGCGCCTTACGGGTGGCCTTACGCCACCGCCGATCCTGCGCAAAGGAGAGCACAGTATTGGTGATGTCGTACCGCTTGGCGACGCCGTCGAACATCGCCGCAACCTCGGCCGGGTCCTTGTCCAGACTCGCACGATCGGGTTCAGCCATGGCGACAACGCTACCTGCGGCTGCCGCGGCCACCACCGATACCTCGGCCACCTGTCGTGTCGCACGTCACAAATCCACAAAGGTGCAGGTCGGACCCCGACCACACCCGGCATTCACCAAACGTTTTCCGACACCGGGTTTTCACCACCCCGCCCGGGGAACACCGTGAACACAGAGAGTTCGTCCCGACATCAGGAGGGAAACATGACCGTCTCGACCACCACCATCCAGCAACAGCTGCGCACCATCCTCGCGCTCACGAACACCGAGATCCAGATCGCCCAGACGCGGCAGGCACAGGCCCGCACCGACGCCGTACGCGCCGAGCTTTCCGGAAACGCGGCCAAGGGCCGTAAGCGCGCGACCGCCATCGAGAAGGCCCTGCGCGAGCGTCACGGCGTCGCCGACGTCGTCCGTCCGGCCCTCGGCCGGGTCGCGGCCTCGATCAAGACGCTGGCCGAACAGGCCGAGCCGCTCGACGAGGCACTGCTCGGCGACCTCGCGCTCGAGCAGGAATTGCTCAGCCGCGCAACATACCTCAAGGCGCTCGCCACCGGGGCCGACGACACCGACCTCGTCTCGCTCGCGCAGCGGCTGATCGACGCGCACACCGAAACCATCGAGTGGATCAACACCGTGCTCGCCGAAGAGGCACTCGGCGGCCCCGCCGCGCTGCGCCGCAGCCCGTCCCAGTGGGTCAGTGGCCTCGCCGCCCGCGCGGTGACCCTGCCGGGGACCGCCGCCTCACGCGGCATCGACCGCGCCGCCCACACGCTGCGTCAGGTCCCCGACTTCGTCTCCGGCCTACGCAGCCGCGTCGGTGAGACCGTCGACGAGGTCGGCAGTGCCGCCGAGCAGGCCGGCCAGAGCGTGCTCGACGCGGGAGCGGCGACCATCAAAACCGCGGCGGCCGGCCGCGACGCCGCACTCGAGGCCATCGAGGACAACGCGCGGGTCAACGGCGCACCCGGTGTCGCCGACGCGCTACACTCTGTCCGCGAGTCCACCGGCATCGTCGACCCAGACGACCTGCCCATCCCGGACTACGCCGACCTGAATCTCAGCGAAGCCATCGCCGCGATAAAGGATCTCGACGAGCCCGCCGACGTCCGAGTGGTCCTCCACTACGAGGAGGCACACAAGAACCGGCAGCGCGTCGTATCCGCCGCGGAGACCCGCATCGCCGGGATCGCCAAAGATGTGGTCGGCGTCGAGTAACCCACGCGCCGACAACAGCACGCCGTCCGCCCCACCACCCCGGGGGCGGGCGGCGTTGTCGTACCCGTCCCCACATTCTGGAACCACAAGCACGCGCAGGTTTCAGAAGCGCTCCACCGAGGAATCCCCAACCACACCAGCGACCCAGGAACGAGGACACGTGACAGGCACACCCGATCACCGCCCCGACACCGACGAGGCCCGCGCGGCCCGCGACACCGTCGACGACCTCGAACGCAAGATCACCCACAACCCCGCCGAGGACGACGAACCCGTCGTCGACCCGGCATCGACGTCGGATCAGCCAGGCAGCGACGACCCCCACTCACCCAACGCAGGCCACGCCGAACCGACCGACTGACCTGCCGGTTCGACCCACCCGCGGCCGTCGACAGCGTTTGAACACCGCCGCCGAGGGGTATAAAGCAACCATGCATCCACCTACGCGCACCACCCCGGTGGCGCCGGCCCTGCCGCAGGCGCGGGGGCCGCTGTCAGATGAGCTCATCACCGCCCTGCGCGACGGCACCGAGATCGACAGCGCCGCACTGCGCCGAACCGCCGTCGACGAGGCAGATCCCTTCGGCGACGACGTCCAGCTCGCCCTCTACGTCGCCTACGAGTTGCACTATGCGGGTTTCGCCGACGTCGATGACGACCGCGAGTGGGACCCCGGCATCCTCGGCCTGCGCCGCGACCTCGAACGCATCCTCCTCGACGCCGTGCACGCGAACGTCGATACCGAAGAGGCGAGCCCCGGGCAGACGAGAACCGGACAGACGAGCGCCGAACAGTTGATGGCCGACCTCAGCGTCGAGCCGGTCCACGGCGACGGCCTCTCCTACCGGTTGCGCGACGACGGGACGTGGCAGCAGTTCCGCGATCTGTTCGCGCTGCGTTCGCTGTATCACCTCAAGGAGGCCGACCCGCACGCCTGGGCCATTCCCCGGCTGCGCGGGACGGCCAAGGCCGCGTTCGTTGCCGTCGAGTTCGACGAATTCGGTGCCGGCCGAGGCGAATCGGTACATCAGGAGCTCTTCGCCGACCTCATGGTGGCCGCCGACCTCGATCCCGGCTACCTCGCCTACCTTGACCGCGCCCCGGCGTGGGCGCTGACCCCGGTGAACCTGATGTCCTGCTTCGGTTTACACCGATCAATGCGTGGTGCGACGGTAGGTCACTTCGCCGCCACCGAGATCACCTCCTCGCCCGGCTCACAACGCCTGCTCACCGGTCTCGAGCGCCTCGACGCCCCCGAACCGTGCAAGTATTTCTACCGGGAGCACGTCGAGGCCGACGCCGTCCACGAGCAGGTGCTGCGCCGAGATGTGGTGGGCGCCTTGGTGTCCGAGGAACCAGAGCTCGAAGACGACGTGATCTTCGGGATCCGCGGATTCCTGTTCGTCGAGGATGCCTTCGAGGCCGGGCTGACCGCCGCATGGAAGGCCGGTCCCGTCCTGGCCGGAGTCGCACCCGTCGCCGTGTGAACTCACCGCGCGACCGCCTACTCCCGCCGCCCTACTCCCGTCGCCGACGCCGATGACTGGTGTCGCACAACGGATAATTGCGGCTGCGCCCACACGCACAGACAGCCACCATGAAGCGGTCGGACTGCACATGCGAGCCGTCGGGAAGCTCGATGTCGACGGGACCGGGCACCATCATCGGTCCGCCCCGGATCACCCGGATCTGCGTCCGCTCTTCCGGCCCGCTCATGCCACATCCCGCTTGACCGCGCGTACCACCACGAGATCCTCTGTGCGGCGCCCGTATTCGAGCAGTCCGCGGCGTTCGAGCCAGTCGGCCCGGGCGGTCATCACCGGCCCGAACGGCACCGACCACCGCGCCATCACATCGGCGTGGAGTCCGGTGGCCCGCAACGCCCGCACAGTGGCGGTCACGTCGGCGAACTCCGACTGCACCACGAGCATCGTCCCGCCCGGCTCGAGGAACTCGGCGGCGACCGCGCACAGTGGATCGAGCACCGCACGTCCGTCCGGACCGGCATCCCAGGCGTGCGCCGGGCCAGGGCTGGCCTCGACCCCATCCCGCGGGTCGGGCGCCGGAACGTACGGCGGATTGCAGGTCACCACGTCATACCGCCCGCGACCGACCTGATCCTGAAACCTGCCGAGCCGCACCTCGACCTGGCACGGCGCGTCCCGGCACCGCTCCCGCGCGCTGCGGACGGCCGCCTCCGACAGGTCGACGGCCACCACCGACCGCGCGCCCAGATGCGCGGCGGCCTGCGCCAACACGCCGCTGCCGGTACACAGATCCAGGGCGCGGGCGCCGATGAGGCCCGGCACCGCGCGCAGGCAGTCGACCAGCAACCGCGAATCCTCTTGGGGCTGATAGACCTCGGGTCGATAGACCGGATCCGGATCCACTTGGGCCTGATCACTACCGCCGACATGCGACGACGGTTCGGGAACGGTCTGCTCGAAGCTGAGTGTCATGTGCGCTTTCCGGGCCGAGGCGGGTGACAAGGTGCGCACGCAGCATTGCCCGCCCGCACCTCCGTCAAACCCAGTCTCCGGCAAACCGCGCTCCCGTCAACCCCTCCCCGGCCGATCCCGCCCGGCGCGCGCTACCCGGCCAGCCGGTCCGGCACGTCACCCGCATCCCCGCCGCGCTCGGCGATCACCGCGCGGTAGTGGCCCAGCAACTCCTCGCACAGCGCCGGCCAGGTGCGCGCCCGTACCGCCGCCAGCCCGGCTCGTCCCATCGCGACCCGCCGCGCCGGGTCCGCCAGCGCGGCGACCGTCTCGCCGATGCGGTCGGCATAGTCGGCCGGATCGAGCAGGAAGCCGGTCTGCAACGGCGTCACCAGATCTCGCGGTCCACCGGCATCGGGCCCGATCACCGGGATGCCGCTGGCCATGGCCTCCTGGATCGCCTGACAGAACGTCTCGTGTTCACCGGGATGGGCGAACACGTCGAGGCTCGCATACGCCCGCGCCAGCTCGGCGCCGCGCAGCTCGCCGGTGAACACCGCGTTCGGGCAGAGCCGTTGCAGCCGTGCACGTTCGGGGCCGTCGCCGACGATGACCAGCTGAACCGAGTCGTCGCGGTCCAGTGGCGCGAGGCGCTCCACATGCTTTTCCGGTGCGAGCCGCCCGACGAATCCGACGATCAATCGTCGCCCGCCCCACTCGCTTCGCAGGCACTCGTCGCGGTTGGCCGGCGTGAACTGCGCCGTGTCGACGCCCCGCGCCCATCGATGCAGTCGAGGCACCCCTTGGGCGGCAAGGTTTTCCATCGTCGCCGTGGAGGGTGCGAGGGTGCGGTCGCAGGCCAGATGCACCATCTGCGTGTAGCGCCGCGCCGCGCGTCGGGCGATCTGTAGGCGGTAGGCCTCGGCGAATCCCGCGACGTCGGTCTGGAACACCGCCACCGACGGCAACCGTAACCGCTTGGCCGCCAACGCGCCCGCCCCGCCGACGACGAACGGCGACGCCAGATGCACCACGTCGGGTTGCGCGTCACGCAGGGTCCGGTACAGGCTCGGTACCGGCATCCCGACCGGCAGGGACGTCACCCCGGGAAAACGCATCGACGGCACCGTGTGGACCGGGGTGCGCCGACCCACCATCCGCGGTGCCCGCCGACCGTCACGTTCGGAGTCCGGTGCGATGACGATCGCGTCATGCCCCGCGTATTCGAGGTGCTCGACCACTCGCAGCACCGAATTGACGACCCCGTTGACCTGCGGAAGAAAACTCTCGGCGACGATGGCCACGCGCATGGGGCCAATGCTGGCCGGGCTCGGTGACCACGGCGGCCCCTGCATGTGACCGGCGCACGAACTCCGCGCGAATCTCTGGTCACCCCGAGCTGGTCACCCCAGCCGGCTACGCCCCGACCGCTTTACGCCCCGACCGTTTACGCCCCGACCGTTTACGCCCCGACGATGGCCCGATCGTCGGCGGGCCGGGGGGTCGGGTCGTCATCGGGGCCGTCGCCGCCGTCACCATCGTCGGTGCCGGGATCGGCTTCGCCCGCGCGTCGCGCCGAGCGCCGCAGCAGCCGCCGGTTGGTCTCGGCGATCAGCAACATCACCGCGATCACGACCAGCCACACCAATCCGGCCACCGACAACGCCGGGATGATCGCCAACGACGCACCCCGGCCGGCCGGTTTCGCGAGGTTCGGATTGCTGCGGTCGTATTCGACGCTGATCCGCTGCCCGGTGCCGAGCTCGGTCGGATACAGCAGTCCCAGCCGTGGGCTGTAGATCTGCCCGTCGGGCGTCTGGAAATAGGCGACGGCGTGGAGCGGGTCGGCCGAGACGATGTCGGCCATGACGGTGCCCTTGTCGCGGTCGATCGCGGCATCGTTGCGGTAGGCGGCGACGACTATCGCTCCGGCCATCACGGTGAGGATCAGCCCGATCACCAGCAGCGTCTTCTGCACGCGCCGCAGGATGACCGGTTTCATGGGGTCAGAATACGCGGCGGCGTATGCGCGCCGGGATGCCCGCATGCTCGCCGACGCGCCCGCGCCATCGCGGCTGCGCAGCCGAGCCGGCGCTACCGAAGCCGCGCCATGATCCCGGCATGTACCGAACGCAGCCGGTCGCGATCGGTACTCACCTCGATCACCTCGATTCCGGTGGCGCCGGGCGCGGCCAGTGCCGCAGGCAGATCGGCCGGCCCGACCCGCCGATGCGGGATGTGGAAACCCGCACACAGTGACGCCAGATCCGTGTGGTGCGGGGTGCCGAAGACCCGCTCATACGCCCCGGCATACGGCCCGGAGTTGAACCGCGGATCGCCCTGTTCGAGGAGCCCGAAGATGCCGCCACCGTCGTCGTTGGCGACGACGATCCGCAAGGCCCCCGGCCGCGGCTCCGACGGCCCGACGATCAGCCCGGTCGCGTCGTGGATGAACGTCAGATCGCCCATCAGCGCCACTGTGCGGGAGCCGGGCCGCGCGGCGTCGTGCGCGAGCGCCGCGCCGAGCGCCGTCGAATTCGTCCCGTCGATCCCGGCCACTCCGCGATTGGAGAGCACCCGCACCCCGTCGGATACCCGCCCGGCCAGCGCCACATCGCGGATCGGGTTGCTCGCGCCGACGACGAGCTGCTCGCCGGAATTCATGGCCGCGCTGACCACCCGCGCCACGTGCAGACCCGTCGCCGCACCGTCGGCGTCGAGCTCGGCGTCGACGGCACCGAGCACCCGCTGATGGATCGCGGCGCACTTCTTGAGCCAGTCCTCGCTCGCCTCACCGACCGCCTCGACCCGCGTGCCGGTCGCGAACACGTTGCCGGAGACGTCGGGCCAGCGCGGGCCGGTCGTCACCGCGTACACCCGCACCTCCGGGTCGGCGAGCAGCCGGGCGACGCCGCGGTGCAGCGTCGGCCGACCGCAGATGATGGCCTGCTTGGGTGCCAGCGCATCGAGGGCCAGCGGATGCAGCGGCGTCACCGCATGTGGTGCGGTCGGCTCGGCGACGGTCGGGATCGCGTCGAGTTCGGGCAAGCGGCCCGCCCCATGGCCGGCGACGACGACGGTGTCGACGGAGAGATCGATGGGCAGCGGGATATCCAGTTTGCCGACCGGCGCCTGCGTCCACGGCAGCCCGCCCGGGCGGCCGGCGAACTCGCCGAGATCCGCCTCGGGCGAGGTCTGCGGGCCCGGGACCAGCGGTTCGCGCAGCGGGATGTCGAACTGCACCGGCCCGGCATTGCCCGTGCGCGCGCCCCGCGCGGTGGCGAGGACGCGGCCGACGGCCGAACGCCACTGGCTGTTGGTGTCGACGTCGGCCTCGGCCAGGCCCAGACTGATCGCGGCCCGCACCTGCGTACCGAAGATGCCGAACTGCTCGACGGTCTGATTGGCCCCCGACCCCAGCAGCTCATAAGGCCGATTCGCGCTGACCACCACCAGCGGCACCCGCGCGTAATTTGCCTCGAACACCGCCGGACTCATGTTGGCGACGGCGGTTCCGCTGGTCATGACGATCGGCACCGGCCGCCCCGACGACACCGCCAGCCCCAGCGCCAGGAATCCCGCCGACCGCTCGTCGATCCGCACATGCAGCCGCAACCGGCCGGCCGCGTCGGCGGCGTGCAGCGCGAACGACAACGGCGCGTTCCGCGACCCGGGGCACAACACGGCCTCGTGAACCCCGCCGCGGATCATCTCGTCGACGATGACCCGCGCCTGCAGCGTCGACGGGTTCGGCGCGGTCTCCGGCGATGAACTCATGGATTCCACAGTAGAACCTCGCTCAGTCGTCCCACGCGGGCGCGATCCGGTGCCGATCGTCGGCGAGGGTTTTCTCGATGTCGGCGACGGTATCGTCCCAGCCGTACAGGACGTCGTCGTAGGTGAGCCGCATCGTCGAGTACCCCATGGCCAGTGCCCGGCGGTCGTTGCGATAGTTCTCGAGGCTGGTGTGATGCAGCTCGCTGTCACATTCGATCAGGAGTCGGCCCACCAGCAGATCGGAGAATCCCACTCCGATGAGCCGCGGTTGCACGACAACCTCGAAACCCAGTCGCCGCAGCCGGATTCGGACGAGGGTCTCGGTCCCCGACTGCGAGCACGGATCGCATTCGGTGAGGAGTGTGTCGATCACACGAGTCGGGCGCGGCAACATCGCCCGCAACAGCTCGACGTCGAGTTGGGCGCTGTGCATGAAGGAATCGGCGACCGCGATCCAATCATCACCGGTCATACAGGGGATCGCCGCGCACAGCGCCAACGGAGCCTGGTCGAGGATCGTGTGGACCGGTATCGGCGGCCCGGATGGCCGGCAGCACGCCTTGCCGAGGTCCAGGGCCGCCTTGCCGGAGCGGATGTGTACCGAGTCGTAGCCGGGCGGAACCCAGAAACCATGTTTGTCGAGGGCCGTCGGCCCGGACAGCGCTCCGTGGTTGCGCGCCGCCACGACAGCCTGCGGGTCGGCGTCGCGCGTCGCATACCACCCGGGCCGCACCGCGATCAGTTCGTTGCGGCGCACCATCCGGCGCAGGTCGTTGTCGGTCAAACCGGTCGCGAGCAACTCCAGCCGCCGGTTCACTCCCAATTCCACTCGTTTTTCCATGCGGATTGGACGCAGCCGAGCCCGGAATCGATCCATCCGTCCCATTCTCAGTCATTCCGAAAGTAGAGATTCGGCATAACCGCAGGTCAGCGGGTCCGGTCTACTCGGCAAATGACTGAAAACGGGCGAGCATCGCCGTCACCGGCACTACCCTCGCCCCATGGGCCCCGGTTTCTACGACCGACGCTTCCTGCCGCACCTGGTCAACGTGACCTGCGGCGCCTACCCGTTTTTCCATGCGGATCGGACGCAGCCGAACCCGGAATCGATCCATCCGCCCCATTCTCAGTCATTCCGAAAGTAGAGATTCGGCATAACCGCAGGTCAGCGGGTCCGGTCTACTCGGCAAATGACTG
>NZ_JBNCNR010000017.1:14127-72037 GCF_049847065.1 Gordonia sp. DT219
GAAAACGGGCGAGCATCGCCGTCACCGGCACTACCCTCGCCCCATGGGCCCCGGTTTCTACGACCGACACTTCCTGCCGCACCTGGTCAACGTGACCTGCGGCTCGTCGCTCACGATGCCGCTGAGTAACCGCGTCTGCGTCGGGCTGCACGGCCACGTCGTCGAGTTGGGGTTCGGGTCCGGACACAACGTCGGCGCCTACCCGGACGCGGTCACCGAGGTCTCCGCCGTGGAGCCCTCCGACGCGGCGTGGCGCCTGGGCGCCGATCGGATCGCATCCAGCTCGGCCCCGTCATCCGCGCCGGTCTCGACGGACAATCACTTCCCTTCGCCGACAACACCTTCGACGCCGCGTTGTCGACGTTCACGATGTGCACCATCCCGGATCTGCCTGCTGCAATCGCGGAATTGCGTCGCGTCCTCAAAGCCGGTGCGCCCGTGCGGTTCCTGGAACACGGCCGCGCCCCCGACGAATCGGTGCGGCGCTGGCAGCACCGCCTCGAACCGATGCAGCGCCGCATCGCCGGTGGCTGCCACCTCACCCGCGACATCCCCGCGGCCATCGCCGACGCCGGCTTCGAGATCACCGACCTCGACCGGTTCTATCAGCCCGGCACCCCGAAGTTCTTCGGCGCCCTGAGCCTCGGCGGCGCCCGCGCGACCTGACCGGCCCCGGCGACGACCCATCGTCCCCCGACCGCTGGTTCCCGGCGCGCACGATGTTGTTCGTCGCCCCATTCGCGGCGCGGCGGGCGGCGAGACGTCGCACCCGGCCTGCCCCTATGTGATCTGTCCGACGCGACGATTACGCTCGACCCCATGAGTGGGCAGACTTCGCCGGACGCCGGCACACCCGAACCCTCCACACCTCCCACCGCGACCGACAACCCCGCCGACCGCGAATTCGACATCGTCGTCTTCGGCGCCACCGGATTCGTCGGCCGGCTGACCGCGCGCCACCTCGCCGAATACGCCCCGGCAGGCACCCGGATCGCGCTGGCCGGACGCACCGAGACCAAACTCGCCGAGGTCCGCCGCGGACTCCCGGCCGCCGCGTCGAGCTGGCCGCTGATCGTCGCCGACGCGTCGTCGCCGAGTTCCCTGGACGCCATGGTCGCCCGCACCCGCGTGGTGTGTACGACGGTCGGCCCGTATCTGCGCTACGGCGAGGCACTGGTCGTCGCGGCCGCCACCGCGGGCACCGACTACGTCGACCTCACCGGCGAGGTGCCCTTCGTCCACTACTCCATCGACAAGGCGCACGAGACGGCGCAGGCGACCGGCGCGCGCATCGTCCATTCGTGCGGATTCGATTCCATCCCATCAGATCTGGGCACGTACCTGCTGTACCGCAAGGTGACCGACGACGACGCGGGCACCCTGACCGACACCACCATGGTGCTCCGGTCGATGCGCGGCGGCGTCTCCGGCGGCACCATCGACTCGATGCGGGTGATCGCCGAGGAGGCCAAGGATCCGCAGACTCGGCGGTTGCTGCTGAATCCGCAAGCGCTGTCCGGGGATCCAGGCGACACCCCGAAGGTGAACATGTCCTCGGAGCCCAGTGACATCGCGGTGGTCCGCGCCCGCAACGTCGACCCGTCGCTGACGGGAACACTCGCCCCGTTCTTCATGTCGTCGTACAACACCCGCGTGGTGCGGCGCTCGAATGTGCTGCTGGACAACGCCTATGGCCCCGACTTCCACTACGCGGAGACGATGAACGTCGGCGGTATCCCGATCCTGTCGGCGCTGCTCGCCGGCGGGGTCAGCGTGGGCACCGGCGCATTCCTGGGCGCCATGAGCTTCGGCCCGACGCGCCGCCTCCTCGATCGCGTTCTGCCCAAGCCGGGCAGCGGGCCCGGCGAGAAGTCCATGCAGAAGGGCTATTTCGTCAGCGAGACCTACACCCGCACCAGCACCGGCCGCCGGTACCGTTCACAGATGAAGCTGTCCGGCGATCCCGGGTACCGGGCCACCGCGGTGATGCTCGGCGAGAGCGCCCTGACCCTGGCCCTCGAGGGCGACAAGCTCCCGGCACGCAGCGGGGTGCTGACCCCGGCCGCCGCCATGGGCGACGCCCTCGTCGAGCGGCTGCGCGTCGCCGGCGCCGCCTTCGACGTCCGCGAACTCACCTGACCTCGGCCTCGGGAACGAAAAGCCCTACGGCTGACCGGGTTTGAGCGCGATGAACAGGGAATCCAGGTCGGCGCACAGACGGTCACCGTCGTGCAGGGTGCCTTTGACGAAAGCCTTTCGGCCATCCAGCTTCTCGACCCACGTGTGCATGCGGAGCGGCGTGCGCAGCGGGGTCAGCGAGCGGTAGCTGACGGTGAGGTAGGCGGTGCGGGTGATGCCCGCGACGGCCAGCGCCGATGCCATGCCGCCGAGGTCGTCGAAGGCCACCGCGACGTGCCCGCCATGGGCGGCGTCGTTGCCACCGAGGTGGAACGGGCGGAAGGTGACCGACGCGACGACGCCGTCGGGGCCACCCTCGCTGATCTCATAGGGCGGCAGGGTGATGTTGCCGCGGGCGGGCAGATCGATGCGGGTGCCGGCCGGCGAGCGCCACTCGTCGATCTGCACGTCGGCGAGCCGCTTGTTGAGCGCCCGCACCTGATCGATCAGCTCGTCCGTGAGCTCGGGCGTCGGGCACGCGTAGCGCGCCAGGTCCATCAGCTGCCGGATCTGTTCGCTGAACTCGCCGTACCGCGGACCCCCACGTTCGGTGCTGATGTCCATCTGGGCGCGGAAGCCGCCTTCATGGGGCGAATCGTCGCCGGCCGGGGACGCCCAGTCCGGATTGCTCGCAGAAGTCATGCATCACACCGTATCGGCGCAGATGGCACCGCAGGCACCCGACGCCCGGCTCAGTCGGAGCTGCGCCGGGTCCGGTCGACGGCGGGTACCGGCTCCCGCGGCGCCTCACGACGGTCCCGCTGCCGGATGATCGCGCCGATGAGCAGGGCGAGAACCACCGACAGCGCCACCCACACGGCGACGACGATCAGCACGATCTCCCACACGGCCACCTTGCCAATATGCCAACAGTCGGCGACGGTTGGCCACTCATCCGGGCCGCAGCGGAGCAATTCTCAGGAAGTGCGCGGCTTCCCGGCCCCGCCGGGGGCCATCCGGCCGCCGACCACTCCGACCACCGACCGCACCCCGCACCGGTCCCACCGGGCGATAATCTGATGCCCATGAGCACCGACCCCGAAAGCGCCGCGTCACATCCCTTCGATCCCACCCAGTGGACGCCCGTGGACGCGGTGGGCGAGCTCACCGACATCACCTATCACCGCCACGTCGGGACCGGCCGCGCCAACGGCATCGTGCGTATCGCCTTCGACCGGCCCGAGGTCCGCAACGCCTTCCGGCCGCACACCGTCGACGAGCTCTACCGCGCCCTCGACCACGCCCGCCGCACCCCCGACGTCGGCACCGTCCTGCTCACCGGCAACGGGCCGAGCCCCAAGGACGGCGGCTGGGCGTTCTGCAGCGGCGGCGACCAGCGCATCCGCGGGCGCTCCGGCTACCAGTACGCCACCAGCCACGACGCCGACGTCGCCGCGGCCGGCGCCCAAGGGGTCGACGCGGCCCGCGTGCAGGCCGAGGGCGGCCGGCTGCACATCCTCGAGGTGCAGCGCCTCATCCGCACCATGCCCAAGGTCGTCATCGCCGTCGTCAACGGCTGGGCGGCCGGCGGCGGGCACTCCCTGCACGTGGTCTGCGACCTCACGCTCGCCTCCCGTGAGCACGCCCGCTTCAAGCAGACCGACGCCGACGTCGGATCCTTCGACGCCGGCTACGGCAGCGCCTACCTCGCCAAGCAGGTCGGCCAGAAGTTCGCCCGCGAGATCTTCTTCCTCGGCGAGGCCTACGACGCCGAGACGATGCACCGGATGGGCGCGGTCAACCGCGTCGCCGACCACGCCGACCTCGAGCGCACCGCCATCGAGTGGGCGCGCACCATCAACGGCAAGTCCCCCACCGCGCAGCGCATGCTGAAGTTCGCGTTCAACCTCACCGACGACGGACTGACGGGCCAGCAGGTCTTCGCCGGCGAGGCCACCCGGCTGGCGTACATGACCGACGAGGCGGTGGAGGGCCGGGATGCGTTCTTGGAGAAGCGTTCTCCGCAGTGGGACGCGTTCCCCTACTACTACTGATTCCCGCGGACCGCAGGGCATGCCCGAGCACCGGCCACGGTCCTGGCGCCGGGTGGTGATCGGCGTCCTCGTGGTGGTGCTGGCCGCGGTCGCCGCGTTCTATGGCCTCGGCTACCAGCTCTTCTACCGCGATCACTCCGATTCGCTGCGCCACGCCGACGCCGTCGTCGTCCTCGGCGGTGAGCACGACGGCCGCGAGGACTACGGACTGCAATTGGCCCGCGCGGGCCTGGCCTCCACGGTGGTCATCTCCGATCCCTACCGCGACGAGGCCGGCCCACACACCGACGCCGACCTGATGCGGCGCGTATGTGCGGCCGGCACCCCCGCCATCGAGGTGATCTGCTTTACGCCCGACCCGTCGACGACCCGCGGCGAGGCCATGGAGGTGCAGCGGCTCGCGCGCGCCCGCCACTGGCACACGGTGATCGTCATCAGCTGGCGCTATCACATGGTGCGGGCTCGTTACATCTTCGGCCAATGCTTCGACGGGGACGTCGTCATGGCTGCGGTACCGCGGACATATCCGTCCTCGCCCGGGTACTGGACCCATCAGTTCGCCTACCAATTCGGCGGCCTCGGCAAGGCGGTGATCCTCGGCTGCGACCGGTGAGATGAGAAACGCGCATTCGGCTGCCGATTCGGCCATGGTCTCGCCGCGACCGAGCGTGGTATCTTTTTCCGGAAATAGGACTCGCCGGTGATTTCGCATTTCTGGTGAATGAGTCCGCCCGCGACCGAATCCGCACCGTGAATCGGCCCGCGGAATCTCCAGCAGAGTTGCCAGCCATGTCGAATCGCCGAGCACGCGTACCGGTCCATAATGGGAGCATCGAGAATAAGCAGAATGGGCCACACGTGACCGAGCACGTCCCCACCGCCGAACGTGGCACCGGACGGTCGGCCGGCCGGAAATTCGACCAGCGGACGATCGGGGTGCTGGCCAGCGAGACCGGCGCCATTCCGTTGATCATCCTCGGGCTGGTCTCGCCGACCTTCGTCAAGCCCGGGCTGATGTGGGTGCTGGTGCTCATCGGGGTCTACACGCTGGTGTCGGCGGCGATCACCGTCCGCGTCAAGCGCCTGTCCGACAGCGGTTTCGCGATCCTCAGTTTCGGCGGGATGCTCGGGGTCGCCGGCTCCGCGTTGATCATCACCGACGACGGATCGGCGTTCGCGGTGCTCGTGCTGTTGGCCGCGATCCCCGCGCTGGCCGCCATGGATTCGTCTCTGCCCATCGTGCTGGGATTCATCGTCACCGCCGCGGTCCTCGTGTGTGTGGTGGTGACGGTGCGCGCGACGTCGGTGACGGCGTGGGCGGTGGGCGGCGGCGCCGCGCTGCTGGCCATCATGGTCCCGACCTACCTCGTCACCAGCCTGCGCCGCCGATTGACGGCACTGATCGACCAGCACTCGCGCCTCAGTGTGACCGACCCGCTCACCTCGGCACTCAACCGGCGCGGACTCCTCGACAGCGCGGTTCATCTGTTCCGCAGCGCCGCCGACGCCGGCCGGCTCGTCGCATCGCTGGTGGTCGATGTCGACAACTTCAAGCGGTACAACGACACTCATGGCCATTCGGCGGGCGATGCGGTTCTCGTGGAGATCACCCGATCGATCGAGACCACCGTCCCACCGGACTCCTTGGTCGCGCGCTCGGGCGGTGAGGAGTTCGCGATCCTGGCGGTCACCGACGATGCCGCGGGGCTGGGCCGGCTCGCCGACGACATCTGTGTCGCGGTCGCCACCGGCACCGACGCCACCGTCAGCGTCGGCGGCGTCTGCACGGCGATCACCGAATGCACCTCTGCCACCGAGGTCCGCACATTGCCCGAGTTGATGGATCAGCTGTCCGCCCAGGCAGATCAGTTGCTGTACGCGGCCAAGGCGATGGGCCGGAATCGGGCCGAGACCGCAGCGGTGGCACCGTCGCACTGGCGCGCCGGACCGCACCCGTCACATACCGCACCATCGGGCGGAAGCCGTTGACATCTCCCGCTTTCCGGAAGGTCATCGCCCGGCCGCAGCACCCCCGGCCACAGCACCCCCGGCCGCGGCACCCCCGGCCGCGGCACCCCCGTCTGCACCCCCGTCTGCGGCACCCCCGTCTGCGGCACCCCCGGCCGCTCACCATCACGCAATCGGAGAAGGCGCCATCATAGAGATTCTTCATCCGGTCGACGACCGGGAACGTATCGAGGCACTGCGGGCGTCACCACACCTCGATTTCGTCGACGCGTGGACGCAGGCGGCGCCCGAGATCGCGGCACTCGACCTCCTCGACCACGTCGACCCGGACACGCCCGCACCGCCGCCGATCGCCGTCACCGACGACGCGGCCGTCGAACGCCACAGCCGCTACCTCGTGTTCGGATGGCGCGCAACGCTGGTCCGGCTGCCCGACGCGGACGTCCACTACCGGCTCAAGACCGCCCGCAACCGCTTTCTGCTGACCGGACGCGAACAGGAGGCCTGGAGTCGGGCGCTGATCGCGGTCGCCGGACTCAGCGTCGGTGCGTCGGCGCTGGCCGCGTGTGCGCTGACCGGCGCACGCCGATTCCACATCGCCGACTCCGACGAGCTCTCGCCCACCAACCTCAACCGCGTCGCCGGCTCGGTGTGCGATCTCGGGGTGAGCAAGGTCGAGCTGGCGCACCGACTCATCATCGAGGGCGACCCGTACTCGCAGGTCACCACCTTTCCGGCGGGTTACACCCCGCAGGTGGCCGCACGTTTTCTCGGGGTGGACAGCACCGGGCCCACGGTGATCATCGAGGAGATCGACGACGTCGAGATGAAGATCGACATGCGGCGACGCGCACGCGCAGCACGCATTCCGGTACTCAGCGCGACCGACATGGGTGAGGACGTCATCCTCGACGTGGAACGCTACGACCTCGAGCCGGACTACCCGATCTTCCACGGCCGGGGCGAGGGCTTCGCCGCCGGCGATGCCGCCGACCCGGCGCAACGGCTGCAGATGGCGCTGGCCATCGTCGGCGACGAGGTGACTCCCCGAATGGCCTACTCGGCGGGGCAACTCGGCCGCAGCGTCATCTCGTGGCCGCAACTCGGTTCCACCGCTGCCGCCGCCGGAGCCATCGCCGCGACCGCGGCGCGCGGCATCGTCTGTGGCCGGCCCATCCGGTCGGGCCGCTACCGGTTCGGCGTGGAACAGACGCTCCTCGGCGCGGCCGGGCGCCACGACGGCTGGAACGAACTCGGTCCCGCCGACTTCACCTCAGCGGTCGAGGCCATGGCCCAGCGGAAACGGCCGGGGTAGACCCGAGCCCCGTCATCTGCTGCGACACCGTCTGCTGCAACGCCGCCCGCTCCCACCACATCAGCTGCGTGCGGTAGCGCTCGTCGGGAAACGGTGTGGCCGAGACGCTTTCGTCGACCCGGCCGCCGCCCGAGGTCCATCGGCGCAGCACGTGGTCGGCGGCGGTCGCCATCATGTGTTCCACTCCGCACATTTCCATGATCGGCAGCCCGAGCCGGGAGAGCTGCTCCGCCACCTCCTTGGCGATCGGTGAGCGTTCGTCGGTCCAGGCCGTCTTGACCTCGACGATCCCACCGTCGAGCCGCGCCTCGACCGCATTGACCAGCGCGACCTGGCCCGGCTGACCCGCCCACTCCTCGAGGGCGTGGGTCTGGGCGGCGCTCACGAGTCGTGGCTGGACGCGCAGACCGCCACACACCCGGCCGTCGGCGTCGCAGACGACGAAGAACATCAGGGTTTCCGCACCGCCGACGACCCGGTCGTAGTCGAGTGCGGCCGAACAGCCGTACCGCTGATACGCCTGTTGGGCGCCACGCAGATACGCCCGCCACAGTGCGGGTTGCGCCGACGGCGCCGCCACCGCAATGCTGTGGTCGGGACCGGCCGGACCGCGTGCGGGATGACCGGGTACAGCGACCGGGTCCGTGAGAATTGTGTTCATCGGGAGCCTCTCGAATGAGAATCGCATATTTGCGTTTCTGAGATACGACGACGTCATCCGAGATTAGAGTGACCGCGGTCGTTCCGGCTTTTGCTACCCCCGGTTACCGGAACCCCGCGCCGAATATGTCAATGAATGCGGGACGCTCGCCGGAAATTAATCAAGCGCACTATGTGAATAACTCGTCCGGCGGCAACGGTCGACCCAAAAGATATCCCTGCCCGAGATCGAAACGCAGTGCGGCGACCGCGTCGAGCTCGTCACCGGTCTCGATGCCCTCCGCGACCGTCGTGATACCCGTCGCGGCGGCCATCTCACAGATCGCCCGCACCACCGCCCGCCCGGACGCGCTACGGGGCAGCGGCGCCACCAGCGACCGATCGATCTTGAGCACCCCGATCGGCAGGTCGCGCACATACCGAAGGGCCGAGAATCCGGCACCGAGATCGTCGACGCCGATGACGCAGCCGAGCTCATGCAGTGCGAACAGCGTCCGCGCAGCCACCCCCGACGGTTCGATCACGTCGATCTCGCTCACCTCGATCCACACCCGCTCGAGGGCGACCCGGTGGCGGGCGGCGAGTGCGGCGAAATATCCGGGCAGCGTCTCGTCCCACAGTTGTTTGGCCGACAGGTTGATCGAGACGAAGACGTCGTCGCCGTGGGCACTGCTGATGCGGCCGGCCAGGTCGCGGAACACCGATGCGATGGCCGGCCGGCCCATCCGGACGATCAGCGTGGTCGCCTCGGCGACCGGCATGAACACGGCAGGCTCCACGATGCTCCCGCGCCACGACCAGCGCAGCAACGATTCCCATCCGAGCGTCGCCGAACCGTCGAGCGCCACGATGGGTTGGTAGTACATCGAGAAGTCGTCGTCGGCGGCCGTCATGAGCGCGTTGGCGACCTCGATGTCGCGCCGGACCACCAGCCGCTGACCGGGGCTCGCGATCACCGCACTCAATCCCTCGACGAGCGCCTTCGACAGCGCCGCATCCGCCGCCGAGATGACGGCGTCGTCGTCGGGCACGTCGTCGGCGAAGTCGGCGGCCCGCACGATGCCGATCGCCAGTTCGAGGTGGTAGGTCGCGCCGTCGACGTCGACGGCCTGCGCACCGTGGCTCCACGGCCGCGACAACAGCGCCGGCACAATCGGGTCGTCGGCGTCGAGCCACACCAGCCACTCCAGATCGGAGCGGCGAATGATCTCGGCCGTCGCACCCATCCTCCTGCGCGTGGCGTCGATGAACGCCTCGGCGATGACCGCCGACCGCTCGCGCCCATAGGCCACGGCACCGCGGTGGTAGGGGTCGGCGGAAATCGCGACCGTGACGCCCCACTCGGCGCGCGTGGCGCGATCGGGTCGAGCGTCTGGGCTCGCCGGCTGGTCGACCGTCATGGGTACACATTAGGCCCCTGGCCCGCGAGTCCGCTCGAAACCCAAGCGCACCAAGCGGATACAATTCGCCCTCGGAGTCACCGAGGCCGGGGCACCCGAGCCGGGGGCCCCGACCCCCTACCCGATGATTCCGGCCAGCCCGTCCATGGTGGCCACGCGCTCGGCGTGGGTCGGCGCAAGCGGCCCGGCGAGGATCACGGTGACCCCGGCGGCACGGAATGCCTCGACGCGTTCGGTCACCACCGAGCGCGGACCGATGAGGCTCATCGCGCGCACCAGCTCGTCGGGCACCGCGGCGGCGGCCTCGCCCTTCTTGCCGTCGAGGTAGAGGTCCTGGATCTCTTTGGCCTCGTCGGCGTATCCGTACCGCACGGCCAGGGTGTTGTAGAAGTTCTTGCCGCGGGCACCCATCCCGCCGATGTAGAGGGCGGCATGATGGCGCACCTGCCCCATCGCCGCCTCGATCAGGTCGGCGTCCTCGGAGATCAGGGCACTCGCGTTGACGACGATCCCCAGCTCACCGAGTGCCGGGTCGCGTTTGGCCTTGCCCGCGGCCAGCGGCTCACCGAAGGCGGCGTCGACGTGTTCGGGGTGGAACAGGAACGGCTGGAACTCCTCGAACAGCTCGGCCGCCAGCTCGGTGTTCTTCGGCCCGATCGCGGCCAGCAGCATCGGAATGCGGTCGCGGACCGGGTGGTTGATGATCTTGAGCGGCTTTCCGAGTCCGGTGCCGCCGTCCTCTTTGCTCAACGGAAGTGTGTAGTGCTGACCCTGGTACTCGGTCTTCTCCCGGCGCCAGATCATCCGGCAGATCTCGGCGTTCTCCCGCGCCCGGCCGACCGGATAATCGTATTTGACGCCGTGGAAGCCCTCGATCACCTGCGGCCCGGACGCCCCGATCCCGAGGATGAACCGGCCACCGCTGATGTAGTCGAGTCCGGCCGCGGTCATCGCGAGATTCGACGGGGTGCGCGAGAACATCGGCAGGATGCCGGTCTGCAGTTGCATCTTCTCGGTCTTGGCGGCGATGTAGCCGAGCTGGCTGACCGCGTCGAAGCTGTACGCCTCGGGCACCGTGACGCGGGCGACCCCGGCCTTCTCGAAGTCGGCGAGGTTGTTCATCGTCTCGCGGAAGTCACCCGCGTAGTTGATCGGCATGCCCAGCTTCATCGGCGTCATGCCGCCGGATTCTTCCATAGCGCCACACCCCCTCGATGGCCCCTACGGGCGGCGCCATCCATGGGATTCGGTGTACCCGCGGGTGCACTGAGATGAACAGTAGATGAACAAGCGAAGAGAAAGGGCAAACGCGCAGGTCATGTGTGTGATTCAGCCGATAACGGGTTCTGCGGATTTTAGGCGGATGGCCGCCCGTGGACGCATGATATTGCCATGAGCGGAGAGATGCTGATTCTTGTGCTGCTGATCATCACAGCACTGGGCTTCGACTTCACCAACGGCTTCCACGACACCGGCAACGCCATGGCGACCTCCATCGCCACCGGCGCCCTCAAACCCAAGATCGCCGTCGGACTGTCGTCCATCCTCAACCTGGTTGGTGCGTTCCTCTCCGTCGAGGTCGCGGCCACCATCACCAAGAACGTCCTCAACCTGCAGAGCAAGTCCGGTGGCCTCGTCACCGGCATCGACGCCAACAAGGCGCTGCTGATCATCTTCGCCGGCCTCGTCGGCGGTATCCTCTGGAACCTTTTCACCTGGCTGTTCGGCCTGCCGTCGAGCTCGAGCCACGCCCTGTTCGGCGGCCTCATCGGATCGGGTATCGCCGCGATGGGCACCAGCGGCATCGACTGGCACGGCGTGCTGTCGAAGATCATCCTGCCCGCCCTGGCGTCGCCGTTCATCGCATGCGCGGTGGCCGCGGTCGGCACCTGGCTGGTCTTCCGCATCACCGCGAAAGTCCTTGTCTCCCGGCAGGAGAGCGGCTTCCGCTCCGGTCAGATCGTCACCGCCTCGCTGGTCTCCCTCGCGCACGGCACCGGTGACGCACAGAAGACGATGGGCGTGATCGCCCTCGCGCTGATCACCACCAACCACCTCGACGCCGCGTCGGTCAAGCACGGTCTGCCCGTCTGGGTCGTGCTGAGCTGCGCGACGGCCATCGCGCTAGGCACCTACCTGGGCGGCTGGCGCATCATCCGCACCCTCGGCAAGGGCCTGGTCGAGATCTCCTCGCCGCAGGGCATGGCGGCCGAGGCGTCGTCGGCGGCCATCATCCTGACCTCGTCGGCCGCCGGGATGGCGCTGTCGACCACGCAGGTCGCCACCGGCTCGATCCTCGGCTCGGGCGTCGGCAAGAAGGGCGCGCAGGTCCGCTGGGCGGTCGCCGGCCGCATGGTGGTCGCCTGGGTCACCACACTTCCGGCCGCCGGCCTCGTCGGCGCGATCTGCTATGGCCTCGGGCACCTGCTCGGCGACGTCGCCGGCGCCATCGTCATCTTCGTCCTGCTCCTCGCCGCGTCGAGCTTCATGTACTGGCGCGCGCAGCAGAACAAGGTCGACTCCAACAACGTCAACGCCGATTGGGACGAGTCGACCAACTCGATCGTCCCGGCCGCCACCCCGGACACCGACGAGACCACCACCCGCAAGCCCGCGGCGCTTGCCTGACGGCCGGAAAGGACTGCACACCTCATGGACATTCTCGAAGCCATCCTCAAGGTTCTCGTGGTCGGCATGATCTTCGGTGCCGGACTGCCCGCCCTCTTCGCCATCGGCATGCGGCTGCACTCCGCGGGCGCCGGTGACGCGAATGCCGACGGCACCGTCTCCGCACCCAATCCGGCGCTGCGGGCGCTGGGCTACGTGTTCTTCGCCGTGGTCGCCGCGGCGATCGTGGTCGGCCTGCTGTGGGTGACCCGCCAGACGTTGTTGTACTACTTCGATTGGCAGATCTTCCCCGACTCGGCCTACCACTGATCCCCCGAAGGCGTTTGGTCCACACCCTGAAAGGCGATCATGTCCTCCTCACTGTTCGACTCGGCCGTCAACTGGATTCGTAAGGGCTACCCCGACGGCGTCCCCGCCACCGACTTCCCGCCGTTGCTGGCACTGCTCATGCGGTCGCTGACCGAAGAGGAGGTCACGAGCGTGGCGCTGGTCCTGGCCAAGGAGTACGACGCCGACGCCCCGGTCACCCCCGAACGCATCAAGCAGGCGATCCTGCTGGTCACCGAGCAGCAGCCGACGGACGAGGAGATCAATCAGGTCTCCGGTCGTCTGGCCGCCGTCGGATGGCCGCTGGCGAGTTCCCCGGCGCCCGCCTGACAACGCTGCCCCCCACGCGCCCGAAGAACCCGGACGACCTGCACACCGCAGGCACCCGGGTTCTTCTTCGAAGATCTCCTCACCAGTCAGGCCCACCACGCCCCACCTACAATCGTCACCAGGGTGGACCTGCCCCGCACGGAAGGTGGTACCAGGTGTCCGATCGGCCACTGGTCGCAAGGATCATTGCGTGGTTACGCGCCGGCTATCCGCAGGGTGTGCCGGAACACGACTATGTGCCGCTCCTGGCCATCCTGCGACGTCAGCTGTCCGAGGAGGAGGTCGGGCACGTCTCCGGCGAGCTGATCAACGAGGCCGCACCGCCACCGGAACCCATCTCCAAGATCGATGCCGGCGTCAAGATCACCCAGGTCACCCAGGAGCTCCCCCATGAGGCCGACGTCGCCCGCGTCCAGAAGTTCCTGGCCGAGCACGGCTTTCCCTTCGACGACTCCCCGCTGCCGCCCCATCCGGCTGCGCCCGGTGACGATCCCGAGGAGCAGCCCTGACCACGCTGCGACCGCTACCCCTGCCGTCCGGACCGGCGGTCCTCGAGCGCCTCGACAGCCTGCGCGCCATCCTCGACGGTTCGGCGGCCTACGCGCCGGTCCCCGACGACCCGCGGCAGGCCGGAGTGCTGCACGACGCTTTCGCCGTCGACACTGCCATCGACGCCGACGTGTCGCTGATCATCGCCACCTCCGGCAGCACCGGCACCCCCAAGGGTTCGCAGCACACGCCCGATACGTTGGCCGCGTCGGCTCGCGCCACCGCCAAACACCTCGGCGGCGAAGGCAATTGGCTCCTCGCGCTGCCGCCCCACCACATCGCCGGGCTGCAGGTGCTGTTGCGTTCCCTGGCCGCCGGGTTCACCCCCGCCGTCCTCGACCTGTCCGCGGGCTTCGACCCCGACGCCTTCGCCGATGCCCTCGAGCGCCTCGACAGCCCGCGCCGCTACACGTCGCTCGTGCCGACCCAGCTCGTCAAGGTCCTCGACTCGCCGCGCGCCACCGCCGCCCTCACCCGCATCGACGCGCTGCTCGTCGGCGGCGCCGCCACCCCGGAACCCTTGCTGCGCCGGGCAATTGACGCCGGCATTCCCATCGTCCGCACCTACGGTTCCAGTGAGACCGCCGGCGGTTGCGTCTACGACGGCATTCCCCTCGACGGCGTGACCATCACCCTCGCCGACCCGACGCCCGACGGGGTGGGCCGCGTCGAGCTTTCCGGGCCGATGATCGCCCACGGTTACCGCCTGCTCCCCGACCACCCGGCCTTCGCACGTCCGGGCACCTTCCGTACCGATGACCTCGGCCGCGTCGACGACGGCGTGCTGCACATCATCGGCCGCGCCGACGAGGCCATCACCACCGGCGGGCTCACCATCGTCCCGCAGGTCGTCGAGGCCGTCATCGCCGACGACCCGGCCGTCACCGAATGCGCCGTCATCGGCCTCCCCGATGACCGCCTCGGTGAAAAGGTGGTCGCCGTCGTCGTCGCCGCTGCGGGTTCGGTTGACGCCCAGCGCATCCGCGGCCTCGTCGCCGACCGCCTCGACCGTTACGCCGCCCCCCGCGAGGTGATCGTCGTCGACGCCCTCCCCCTCCGCGGCCCCGGCAAGATCGACCGCCGCGCCCTCCGCGACCGCTTCGGCTCGTCGAACCGGTAGCGCCGTCGTCGAATCGGTACGACATCCCAAGCGGTTTCCGAGAGAGATGTCGTACCGATTCACGCGGCAGCCTGCCTGAGGGCATGCCGCACCTGCGCGAGGACGTAGTCGGGGCGGTCGACAATATCGGCCCACGTGAAGTTGAGGACGATCCAGCCGGCCGCGACGAGGTCGTTACGCCGTTTCCGGTCGTACTGAAAGCTGTTGGCGTCACGGTGAAAGGCCATCCCGTCGATCTCGACGGCCACCTTGGACGCGGGGAAACCGAAGTCCACTTCGTATCCGACCACCGGCAGGTTGGCCTCCCACCCGGTCAGTCCGTCGGCGTTGAACAGTGCGACCACCTCACGCTCGGCCGCCGACCGTGCGCCCGAACTGATGCCGGCGACCAACTTCGCCATCGTCGGTGCGTCGGTGCATCCGCGACGACGATCAAGTGCCGCGAGGACTTCGACGGCCCGCACCTTCCGTAGCTGCAGCGCCCGGTCGATCAAGGTCGTCGACGACTCGACCCCTCCTTCGAGCGCCGACAACGCCGGTGCGGTCACCCGCAAACCATCCTTGACCACGATGTCCACGTCATCGAGCGTCCGGCACTTCACCTTGACGCCCGGCACCTGATGCCGTCGCGCGCCGCGCGGAACGGTCACCGGGATCATCTTGGGCAACGTCGGCCCGATACCGTGCCACCATGCGGCGGCCGCCCCGGACAGCACGGCCGACTGGCCAGACTCCAACACCATGAGGCGGACCTTCGTCCGTGCCGTGAATGGGTGGTCGGCAAGCCGATATACGTTGTGCGCGTGCCGAATCCACAATCCGTTACGGACCCGGCGCGTGACCGCCGAGCCGGTGATGCCACATTCGCGCGCCTGCGCCGCCGTGAACACCCCGTCGTGCCTGAATGCGATGCTGCGCAACTTCGGTGGAGTCTGCATGCACAGTTGGACGTCGACGGCCGCGCAACGGTTCCGTCGTCGGCCCGGTCAGACGTTCTCCCGCGAATCGGTACGACATGCCAAGCGATTTCCGAGAGAGATGTCTACCGATCCGTCGATGACGCGGTGGAGTCGGCGGGTTCGGCTGTCGGGACCTCGGATGTGGTGGTGGGCTGGGTGGTGGGTTCGGTGGTGGTGGTGGGTTCCGTCGTCGTGGTCGGTGCGGTGGTGGTCGGTTCCGTCGTGGTCGGCTCGGTGGTGGTGGGCTCGGTCGTCGTGGCCGGTTCCGTGGTGGTCGGCGTCGCGGTCACTGCCTCGGTGGTGCTCGTCGACGTAGTCGACGTGCTTGAGGTGGTCGACGTGCTCGACGTGGACGGGGTCGTCGGGGTGGACGGGGTGGTCGACGCTGTGCTCGACGACGACACCTCCTTCTCCTTCTTCCGCTTCTCGGCCGCATCCCTGAGTGCCTGGTCGATCTCGGCGGCGTCGGAGTCTTGGTCGGACGCCCAGGAGAACCAGTTGTGTCCGCCGTTGGAGTACTTGAATTCGACGGGCAGACCCATGCCCTGGGTGGCCACGTTGAGGAAGGCCGTCGACGCGAGGGCGCCGGCTTCCAGGCCGATGCCGGTCACTTCGACGATCACCGCACCGGGAATCAAGACGGCCTGCTCCAGAATCGGCCGGTCCTTGATCGCCTTCCACGCCAAGTCGAGTTCACCCTGGGACGGCAGACCGTTACCGGTCGAGATGATGATCTTCTGCCCGCTGCCCTTCGCCTCGACGATGCGGGTGAGCACGTCGTTCTCCGCCCATTTGTTGCCCGGAGTCAGCGGCAGCCCCCACATCGCCGAGATGCCGTTGTTGATGTCGGCGCGCGCGATCTGGATGGCCGGGATGAGCACCCAGCCCAGCAGGTTGTTGGTCTCGTAGAAGCCCGAATACGACCGGATGACGGAGAACACGCCGGGATGGTTGAGTCCGATGATGATCGCCGGACCACCCGACATCGACACGCCGACGATCGCGTTGTCCTCCTGGCCAACGGCGAAGTTGGTGTCCAGATATGCCGGCAGCTCCTCGCCGATGAACGTATCCCATTGCGGCGCAGAGTTTTGCCCAGTGGGCGACCCGTTCCAGTTGGTGTCCCACTCGCCCTTGCCGCCGACCGGCATCACCAGGTTGTCGCTCTGGCTGTACGCGGCAACCGCCCCGGACGCCGGCAACGCCCAGCTGTTGTACTCGTCATTCGAGCCCAGACCATCGAGGAAGTACACCCCCTGCTCGGTCTGACCCTCCTGCTGGTCCGACGCCCGGATCTGCACCGTGACGTTGCGGTTCATCGACTTCGAATAGACCTGGCAGGTCTGGATGTGCTGCTTCTCCTCATCTGCGTTGCGCCAGATGCAATAGCCGCCACCCTCGATGGCATTGCCATCAGCATCGACAGTGGGACTGTTGTCGGCACGCAACCGCTCCGGGTCGACGGCATGCGCCTGCCCGGCCACGCCGACGATCGTCCCGGCCGCACACGCCGCTACGACGACGGCGGTCGCCACTTTTCGGCGCACGCCGAATCCGCTATGAACACGCATGAGAAAGCCCTCCCCGAATCCCCCAACCCGGACATGGATTGCCCTGCAGAGTACGGATACCGCGCCGACTTTCGTGGAAGAACCGTCGACTTTGGTTTACCAATATGTCTGATGCCGTCAACAAAGGTGAGGGAGGGTCACAACTCGGGCGTCAACAGCTCCCCGATTGCTTGCATGACCTCGGGTTTTCCGAATTCGTGGTGCGCCGCAGGCAGTGTCACGACGCGGATGTCGCCGAGCAGCGGCTCCCACGCGCGGTATCCGTCGCTGCCCGCGCCGGCCACATACACGGCCTTGCCCACTCGCACCGGCGCGGGCCGATGCGCACGGACCGACGCGACGAGTGCCTCGACGCGTTGCTCGTACGCGGCGAGCAGTTGCGGGTCGACGTGCCCGACGACGCTCGCGTCGAGTTCCCCGGCATCGGCGGGCATGTGCGCCGGAACGTAGCTGTCGAGCAACGCCAGTAGCTCGACGTCATCAACACCACCGTCACCGCCGAGGCGTCGGGCGATCTCCTGCGCGAGCACCCCGCCGAGCGACCAGCCGACCAGCCGATACGGCCCGACGGGTTGGCGGCGTCGAATCGTTGCCACGTGGGCGTCGACGAGCACGTCGAGCGCACTATCCTGCGCTGCAGCATCTTCGAGGCCGGGCAATTGTAGACCGAGCACCCGATGACCCGGCCACACCTCGGCGAGGGGCCGGTAGTCGGCGGCCAGGCCGCTCGCCGGGTGCACGCACCACACGATCGGCCCCTCGGCAGCGTCTGATAACTCGAGCACGCCGTCATCCGACGGACGGGTGAGGAGGTCGACGACGCCGGCCGGTGTCGAGGCGGCGAAGAGCCCGGCCGCCGACACCCCCAGCCCAGTGCGGTCGACGATCTCGTCGCGCAGCCGCAGCAACGCCAGTGAGGTGCCGCCGGCGGCGAAGAAGTCGTCGTCCATGCCGACGGCCTCGCCGAGCACCGACGAGAATGCCTCGACCACAGCGGTTTCCGTCGGTGTCACGGGTGCCCGGCGTGACTGCGTCCACGTCGGCTCCGGTAGCCTGGCGGCGTCGAGTTTACCTGCGCCCGTCAGTGGTAGCTCGTCGACGACGACGATCTGGCTCGGCACCGCGTGTCGCGGCAGCATCGTCGCGCACGCCGCCCGTAGCCGAGCAACGTCGACGTCGCCGACCACATAGGAGACGAGTACGTCGCCCGCGGGCCCCGACACCAACAGCGTCGCGGCCTGCCCGGCGCCCGCCGACCGCAGCACCGCGTCGACCTCGGCCGGCTCCACCCGCTGTCCGCGGATCTTCACCTGCCGGTCGAGGCGCGAAAGGTAGTGCAGCCCGGTACCGCGCGGGTCCCAGCGCACGAGGTCGCCGGTGCGGTACAGCCGCCGTCCGTCGGGCCCGGCGACGAAGCGCGATGCGGTGAGCCCCGCATTGCCGAGATAGCCCCGCGCCAGCCCGTCGCCGGCCAGGTACAACTCCCCGGGCATTCCCGGCGGGCACGGCCGCAGCATCGAATCCAACACCAGCGCACCGGTTCCCGGCAGCGGATGCCCGATTCCCACCTGCTCGCCGGGGTGGTGCGGCCCCGCGGTGGCGAAGACGGTGGTCTCGGACGGCCCGTACACCGAGGTCACCGTGGCCGCGCCGGCCCACCGGTCGAGGAGGTCACGCGGTACCGCCTCACCGCCGACGAACACTGCGCGCAGCGACGCCAGCGCCCGCGGGTCGAGGGTGGCCAGCACCGCCGGCGTCGCGAAGAAGGTGGTCGTCCGCAGCCTGGCCAGCCACGCCGTCAGGTCGCTGCCGCCGGTCAGCTCCGCCGGCACCACGACGTGCGTGCCGCCGGTCAGGACGGGCGCGAGCAGGTCGAAGATCGTCGCATCGAATCCGGGACTGCTGAGGCCGGCGACGCGGTCGAGTACGGTGCCCGGCGTGTCCGCACTGTGCGCCAGCCGCCACAGCCCGCGATGGCTCACCCCGACCGCGTTGGGAACCCCGGTGGTCCCCGACGTGGTGATCACATACGCCAGCGCGTCGGCCGAAACACGGGTCACCGCTTCCGGTTCCACCGCAGCGTCGGGTCGAGCTGGTATGTCGGCGAGGCCGATGCGAGTCGCGCCGGCCGCGGCGATCACCCGCTTGATACGGCCTTCCGGATACCCGACGTCGATCGGCACGCACGTCGCGCCGATGCGCGTGACCGCCCAGAACGCGATCAGCGATTCGACGGACCGCGGGATCGCCACCGCCACCGCGTCACCCGCACCGAGCCCGCGGGCCCGTAAAGCCCGCGCCGTCACCGAGATCCAGTCATCGGCGGCACGGTAGGTCAGCGCCCGCGCACCGTCGTCGACGGCGAGTAGCTCGGGGTACCGCTGCACGGTCCGCGTCCAGAAGTCCGCGAGCAGCGGCGGCTGTTCCGGCGACGAGAACGTCGCCGCATCATCGAGGTAGGCGCGTTCACCCGACAGCAGCAGCGGCACCGTCGACACCCGCCGCTGCGGACCGTCGACGACGGCATGCACCGCCTCCTCGACGCGGTCGGCGATCGCCTCGATCTCGTGCTCGGCGAACAGGTCTCGTGCGTAGACGAAGCCCAGCCGGTACCGGCCGCCGTCGTCGACGGCGAGCACCTGCAGGTCGAATTCGCTGTGCGGGCTCGGCGTCTGCTCCGGACCGACGATGCCACTCGTCACCGCGGCCAGCGCGGCGTCGATCATCGAGAACGACACCTGCACCAGCGGGTGCCGTCCGGCCTCGCGTGGCACGTCGGTGAGTGCGACGAGGTCATCGAAGCCCACGATCGCATTGTCGAGGGCGGCGAGGTCGGCGTCGCGGACCCGGCGGATCAGCGCGGAGACGGTCTCGCCCGGACCGAGCCGCACCCGCAGCACGACGGTGGACACCAGCATGCCGACGGTGCCACGCATCCCCGGATGCCGGCGCAGCGACGCCGGGGTGGCCACGGCGACGTCGTCGGAGCCGGCCTGCACACCCAACGCCAGCACCAGCGCGGTGTGTAGCACATGGAAAGCCGAAGCCCGGTGCGCCGCAGCCACTTTCCGTACCTGGTCCGACGCCGCGTTGCCCAGCGGACGCATCAGCGTGTACGTGCTCAGGTCACGGACGACGGGCCGTTGGGCAGCCAGATCCAGCCGCCCCGAATACCCGTCGAGTTCGCCGGCCCAGAAGTCCAGTTGCCGTTGCCGTTGTGCACCTTCGACGTTCGTGAGCCATCGGGCGACCGCCGCATACGGGGCCGGTGGCAGGCCGAGGTCGCCGCCATCGAGCAGAGTGGTCAGTTCGCGGTGCAGGATGCCGGCCGACTCGCCGTCGAGAGCGATGTGATGCGCCACCAGCAGCACGCCGACCGGCGCCGCGTTACCAACAGCCGGTTTACCAAGAGCCAGGGCGTCGACAATGAGGGTGACGCGCACGGGCGGCTCGCCGGCCGCCAGATCGAAGGGTGCGCCGATGATCTCGCGCATCGCGGCGGCGGTGAGGTCGGTCATCTGCACCTCGGTGACCGGCGGCAACCAGAGTGGCAGCACCGTCTGGCGCGGGCCGTCGGCGCCGTCGCGGTAGCCGGTGCGCAACGCGGGATGGCGCTCGACCAGATGGGCCACGGCCTCGATCACCCGCGCCCGGCTCGTCCCCGCCGGCACCGGCACACCCACCGGGACCGTGTACATTCCGGCGCCCGCGGCGTCGGACAGCTGGTGGTTCACCCAAATCCGGCGTTGCGTCGGGGCGAGTTCGAATTCACCCGCGGGGACGGCACTCTCGGGGTCCCATCCGTCAACGTCGGCCCACTCGCCGGCCGCGAGGACGGCGGCGAGTGCGGCCGGGGTGGGGTGGTCGAAGAGCAGACGCGTCGCGACGGGCCGTCCGATCCGTTCGGCCAGCAGCGCGGTCACCTGGGTCGCCGACAGCGATGTGCCGCCGAGGGCGAAGAACTCGTCGTCGGCTCCGATCGCCGATGCGTCGATGCCGAGGACCCGCGCCATCACCTCGCCCACCACCGGGGTCAGAGCCTGCCCCTCCCAGCCGGCCGGCGCCACCGCCGCGGGCGGCGTGACGGTACCCGACGATTGATCCACGGCCAACTCACGGGCCGGCGGCTTGGGCAGCGGCGACGAGCCGGGTGCGGCCAGCCCGGCAAAGGTGACCAGCAGGTCGTCGAGCATGGCCGCCGCGCTGGCCGAATCGACCCGCACGGAGTGGACGACGGTGAGGTCGAAGCCGCCGTCGAGGCTGCCGTGCGGTCCGGTGCCGGCGAGGACGACCTCGATGTCGAATTTCGCGTCGATCGCTGCACTCCCGGTGGCATCCATCAGCTCGGTGTCGACTGTTATGCCCGCGCCATCGACATTTTCACCGCCACGAACCCCGTCGCCTCGAGCCCCGTCTCCTCGAATATCGGGCAGCACATCCTGGTTGACCAGCAGCACCGAGATCAGCGGGTCGCCGAAGCCGTGGGCGTCGGGGCGGATCGCGCGCACCACCGCGTCGTAGGGCACCTCGGCGTGTGCCGCGCCGGTGACCGCGACGTCGCGGACGTGTTTGAGTGCCGCACCGATGCTGCCGGTGGGCTCGAGGCGGGTGCGCAGGGCGAGGGTGTTGACGAACATGCCGACCACCGACTCCCATTCGGGCGCGCTGCGTCCGTGGACGGGGGTGCCGATCACCAGGTCGGTGCGCCCGTTCCACCCGCCGAGGACGAGCGCGAGTGCGAGATGCGCGGCATGCAGCACCGACGCCGCCGACTCCGACGCCACCCGCGCCACGTCGGCGGCTACCGCGGCGGAGACGTGCGCAGTGATTCGCCCGCCCTGTCCTTCCGGACCAGACCCGGTGCCGGGCAACCGAATCGGCGCACCGACGTCGGCGAGAACCTCGCGCCAGTACTCGATGTCGCGGGTGTATCGGCTCTCCGGGTCGGCCGGATCGCCGAGCAGCTCGTGCTGCCAGCGGGTGTAGTCGCCGTAATCGAGGCCCTCGCGCGGGAGTGCGGCGCCGTGATAGGCACGCAGCAGGTCGTCGACGAGGATGCGCATCGACCACCCGTCGACGGCGACGTGATGCATGGTGGCCACGAGGTACCGGATGGGGCCGCCCGCCACGCTGAGCAGCTCGACGCGTAGAGGCACATCGCGCGTGAGATCGAACGGTGCGCACAACAATTCGCTCACAACGACGCCCAGCCGTCCGGCAGGAACGACCCGCTCGACGACGACGGGCCCGGCGACGAGGAATTGCTCGGGCCCGTCGGCGGTGTCGGGGAAGAGTGTGCGCAGGCTCTCGTGGGCGGCGACGACGGCGTCCACCGCCGCGCGCAGGCGAGTGACGTCCACGCCGGGATCGAGCCGCAAGACGAGCGGGACGTGGTAGGCGGTGGAGTCCGGGTCGAGGCGATGCTGAATCCACAGACGGCGCTGCGCATACGACAGCGGCAGTCGGTCCGGGCGCGGTCGTCGCCGGGGCGCCGGAATCAACCGCCCGGCATCCAGGGCGTCGATGCCGCGCGCGACCTCGCCGACGGTGCGCCCCGAGAACAACAGCGCCAGTGGCACTTCCCGGTTCTCCTGGGCGGAGAGCCGGCTCTGCGCGCGGGTCGCCGAGAGCGAGGTGCCGCCGAGGGCGAAGAAGTCCGAGCCGGTGGTGATGTATTCGACGGGAAGTCCGAGGAGCTCCGAGAACACCGCGGCCACCACCCGCTCCGTGGGAGTGGACGGCGCCTGTCCGGCGTGAGCTCCGGGCAGTGGTGTCGGCAGGCGGGACAGGTCGAGTTTCCCGTTGCGGGAGAACGGCATTGCGCCGATCCGGCCGATGGCCGCGGGAATGATGCTGCGCGGCAGGATATCCGCGAGGCCCGCGCGCAGCCGTGGCACGTCGAGCTCCGCGCCGGGAGTGAGCACCACCCAGGCGACGAGGATCTTCTCACCCGCCGCCGATATCCGGACATCGCTGACCGCGGTGCGCACCTCGTCGAAGGTCTCCAGCGCGGCGTCGATCTCCCCGGGTTCCACCCGGATTCCGCGGACCTTGAGCTGGTCGTCGCACCGACCGACAAAGATGACGGTGCCGTCGGCGGTGCGGTACACGAGGTCGCCGGTGCGGTACATGCGGCCACCGTCGCCCGAGGGCGCGGCGACGAAAGCGGCTGCGGTGAGCGCGGACTCGCGGTGATAGCCGCGCGCGAGGGCCGGCCCGGTCAGATACAACTCGCCGAGGGTCCAGTCCGGTACCGGGCGCAGCCGGTCGTCGAGGATGTGCAGGCGGGTGTCGGCGATCCCCGTTCCGATGCCGACCGGCGCGTCGGCGGTGACCTCGACGGCCGACGCGGCGACCGTCGCCTCGGTGGGCCCGTACTCGTTGGTGAGGGTGACGTGCGGTGCCCAGCGCCGCACCAGCGCGGGCGTGAGGGCCTCGCCGCCCACCACGACGTGCCGCAGACCGGGATGGTCGCCGGCCGGCAGCGTCGAGAGCACCGACGGCGTGGTCAGCAGCACCTCGACGCGATGCTCGGTGAGCAGGCGGGCGAGGTCGTCGCCGCCCACTATGGTCGGCGGGCACACCGTGAGGGTGGCGCCTGAGTGGTGCACCGGCAGCAGCCCCATGAGGTGGGCGTCGAAGCCCAGGTCGTAGGTGTGCAGCGTGATGTCGCCGGGCCGCAATGCCATTCGGCCGGCCGCGTCGCGCGCGAGGCCGCCGAGCCCGCGGTGCGTGACGGCCACGCCCTTGGGTGTCCCGGTGGTGCCGGAGGTGAAGGTCAGATACGCCACGTCGTCGGCGTGCAGCGGGCGGATGCGTTCGGCTGGGTCGAAGGATGCCGGGTCGCCGGCTACCGCGACGGCTGCGGCCACGTCGTCGATCTCGAGGACGGTACGCGCGTCGGCGTCGGCGATACGTTCGTCTCGGCGGTGTGGTGGATCGGCCGGGTCGACGTTGACGAACGCCGCCCCCGTCTTGGCGACCGCATGCAGTGCGATCACCGACCACGCCGACCGTGGGAGCTCCAGCGCCACCACGTCTCCCGGCCCGATTCCTTCGCCGATCAGGCGGCGCGCCAGCCGCGTGCTGATCCGATCCAGCTCGGCGAACGTCAGCGAGTGACCTAGGCCGGAAACGACATTGGCAAGGTCGTGTACGGCGATCGCGTCCGGTGCGAGCCGTACCCCCGCACCGAGGAGCTCCGCCAGCCCGGCGACTGCGCCCGTCCGGGCAGCGCTCTCCACACCACCGACGGGGCCCGCCTGGACCGCGACAGCACCCTCCTCACCACCGACAGCGCTCTCCAGCACCCCGACGACGCTCGCCAGCAGCGTCGCGAGCCGCTTCTCCTCGGCGACGGCAGCGGTGCAGGTCATCGCGAGGTGCAGACTGTCGTCGGCGTTCACCATAACGACGTCGAGTCCGTGCAGCGCAACCGGGTTCGCGGAGTTCAGATATCCCAGCCCGACCGGGCCGTCGAGGGCACCGAGCGCGACGTCGACGAGGGGGCGGCCGGCGCTGATGCGGCCGGGGTCGGCGATCTCGGTGATCTCGGCGAGCGGCAGGTCGGCGTGCGCGAAGGCGCCGAGGTCCGCGGCCGTGATGCGCGAAAGCAGTGCGGGGAACGGCAATTCGGTGTCGACGTCGACGTGCATCGGTACCGTGCGGGCAAATGGACCCACCACCGGAGCCCATCGGCCGTCGATGCGGCCCGAGGTTGCCGCACCGATCGTGATCGTCCGGGACCGCGACGCGCGGGCGAGCACGGCGGCCACCGCGGTGTGTACTGCCGCGTAGAGCGTGCTGTGATGCTCGACGGCCAGGCTCTGCAGGGTGCGCGTGACCGGCGGATCGAATCGGTGGACGACCCGCACGGCCGGGGCCGCGACGTCGGCGTGTGCGGTCAGATCCATCCCCGGAACGAACAGCGGTTCAACGGGTTCGGTGAACACCGACCGCCAATAGGCGCGCAGCTCGTCACGGCGTGCCTCGAGGGTTTCCGCCCGCCACACGGTGTAGTCGCGGTACCCGACGGGCACTGGATCGAGGTCGGCACCGGCCAGCAGGGCGTGGAGGTCCGCGGCGAGTACGTCGAGACTTTCACCGTCGACGGCGATGTGGTGGATGACCCCCACCAGCCGCACGCGGCCGTCGTCGTCGGGATCGTCGAGAACCGCCAGGCGCCAGGGTAGTTCGACGGTGAGATCGAGCGGCGTCCTCAGCGCGGCGAGCGCGGCGTCGACGGACTCGGCGACTGGCCGGCCGTTGAGCATCTCCCGCAGGCTCGCTTGTGCGTCAGAAGCGGTCCAGAGTTGTTGCCGGATCGGCCCGTTCGCATCGGCCGGGAAGCTGGTGCGCAGTGCGTCGTGCCGGTCGAGCAGTGCCGCCAGGGCGGTGACGAGGCGAGGACGTGACGCGTCGACGGGCAGCGCGAACGGCAGGAGGTGTCCGGTGAACTCCGGTGCGGCCCGCCAGCGCAACCAGAGTTCTTCCTGCTCCGGGGTCGGCGGCAGCGGCGCCGAGAGCGGGGCCGCCGGAAGGTCCGGCAGGCGTGGCTGTGTGCTCGCGGAGCCGGCGAACCGGGCCAGCGCATCGATGGTGGGGTGCGCGAACACGTCGGCAACCCCGACCGGCCGTCCGTCGGCCGTCAGCCGGGCGGCCAGCCGCGCCGCCGACAGCGAATTGCCGCCCACCATGAAGAAATTGGACGACGGCCGCAGCGCGGAAAGAGCCGCACCCACCACGTCGGCGACGGCCTCGGCGATCGGGGTCTCCGCCGCGGTCAGCGGACGTTCCGTCTCGGGCGCGGCGGTCAGCAAGGCCAGTAGCGCGGTGTGGTCGAGTTTGCCGGTGTCGATCATCGGCCACTGAGCCACCACCCCGATCCGCGCCGGAACCGCATACCCCGGCAGCACCGCCGCGCACCCGGAGAGCAGGTCCGTCTCGGCGACCGAACTGTCGGCGAGCACGAATCCGACGATCCGCTCGTCGCCGCGCAACGCCCCGGCGTCGACGACCACCCGCGCATCGGTGACGCCGGGCTGGGTGCGCAGCACGGCGGCGATCTCACCGAGATCGATGCGGTGACCGCGGATCTGGACCTGATCGTCGCGGCGTCCCAGATATGCCAGCCGCACCCCGGACGTGTCGGCGCTCTCCGCCAGCACGCGGACCAGGTCGCCGGTGCGGTAGAGGCGGACGCCGGTGCCGGCCGGATCGGCGACGAATCGGTTTGCGGTGAGCGCGGATTCGCCGAGGTAGCCGTCACTGACCTGGGCACCGGCCACATAGAGTTCGCCGCGTCCGCCGACGGGCACCGGGCGCAGCCGGTCGTCGAGCACGCGTAGCGTCACCCCGTCGAGCGGCGCTCCGATGAGGCTGCGCCCGTCGTCGACGTCGACGCGGGTGTGCGTGAGGTGCACGGTGGTCTCGGTGATGCCGTACATGTTGACGAGGTCGACACCGGGATGCGCGGCAGCCCAACCAGCCAGCGACGGCGCATCGAGGGCCTCCCCGCCGAACACCACGCACCGCAACGACGACAGCTCGCCGGACTCGCCGACGAGCGCCGGATCGACGATGCGGGCGAACGATGTCGGTGTCTGGCTGAGGATCTCGACGCGGTGCGCGGAGAGGGTGGCGACCAGTGCCTGCGGGTCGAGCACGGTGGCGCGGTCGACGACGACCACGGTCCCACCGGAGGCGAGGGCGCCGAAGATCTCCCACACCGAGAAGTCGAAGGCGTAGGAATGCGTCCAGCTCCACACCGCGCCCGGCCGGGCGTCGACGGCGTCGAGGGCGGCGCCGAGCATGGCCGCCAGATTCTGCCGGGTGACCTGTACCCCTTTGGGTTTCCCGGTGGTGCCGGAGGTGTGGATGACGTACGCCGCCCCCGGCCACGGCACGCCCTCGCCGCGCTCACGCACCGTGATGTCCCCGTCGTCTATGTCCCCGTCGATGACGGCGACCGGTCCGGTGTCGGCGAGGATCGTCTCGATCCGGGCGGCCGGGTATGCCGGGTCGATGGGGACGTACGCGGCATCGAGGTGCAGGACGGCCAGCATCGCGACCACGGTGCCGCTGCTGCGCCCCAATCGCAGCGCCACCCGGTCACCCGGCCGCACGCCCGCCGCCGCAAGCCCGTCGGCGAGATTCCGAACCTGTTGCGCGAGCGCCTGATAGGTGACCTCACCGTCCGCGTCGACGACGGCAACCGCGGTGGGCCGCTCGACGCAGTGGCGAGCGAGCGCGGCGATCGGATCGCGAGGGCTGGTACGCCGGGCGAGCGAAGCCGGCGCGTCGACGGCGGGCAGGCACTCGCCGACCACGGCGTCCGGGGTGGCCGAGGCGAGGTTGGTGACGGTGGCGACAAAGGTGTCGAGGAGGCGTTCGGCGGACTCGGCATCCACCCGCCGGGGCGCAATGGTGGCCGTCACGTGCAGAGCAGAAGCGGCGTCCGCATCGACGGTGTCGACGGTGAATTCGAGTGCGGTCCGGGCGGTTCCGACGCGGATCGGCCGCGCGGCCGTCACCAGGCCGGTGTCACGGAGGTCGGGGGCGTCGGCGCCGTAGGCGAGGATGACGTCGAGGAAGGCCGGTACGCCGGACGTGGCGCGCACCCCGGCGGCGTCGGCGATGCCGCGGTAGCCGAGGTGGGCGTGGGTTCGGGCGCCGGCGAGTTCGGTGGCGGCCGCGGCCAGCGCGGTGCCGACCTGCTGATCGCGCACACCCGTCGAGCGCAGCAGCACCGTCTGCACCAGCATGCCGACCGCGCGCAGGTCGGTGGTGGTGTCGCGCCCGGCGATCGGCGCGGCCGTCACGACGTCGTCGCTGCCGGTGTAGGCGGCCAGGGTGGCGTCGAGCGCCACGCGCAGCACGCTGTGCACGGTGGTGCCCGCGTCGGCGGCCAACCGGGTCGCGGCGGCGAGAACGTCTGCGGGGATGGCCCGTTCGACGTACCGCGCATTGCCGGCGGTGGCGCCCGAGGCGGGATGTGCCGGTTCGGGCAGGGCCAGATGTTCGGCCGCACCGCCGAGACGCTGCGCCCAGTACCGTTCGGCCCGCGTCACGTCGTCCCCCGCAGGCAGGCGGCGGCGCGGCGGTTCCGCCGACGCGAAAGCCCGAGCGGCGCCGGTCGCCCGCGCTTCGAGGGCGGCCCCGAACTCGTCGACGAGGATGCGCATCGACCACGCGTCGACGAGGACGTGGTGTGCGGTGATCAGCAGCCCGACGGGCGAGGCGTCGTCGATGATTGCGCGCCACGGCAGTTCGTGGGCGAGGTCGAAGGGCTCCGAGGCGGCTGAGTCGTCGAATGGCCGGACGCCGATGCGCAGCAGCTTAGCAGCTTCGTCCACGCCGAGGACGCGCGGGATGGGCCGGCCGTCGACGGGGTCGATGAGGGTGCGCAGCGCGGGGTGACGCAGGGCGACGTCGACGAGGGCGGCGCGCACCACGGCGGCGCCGATGCCCGGGGCCAGGGTCACCTGCACCGGCAGGTGGTAGACGGTGGTGTCGGGCTGCATGCGCTGCAGGACCCAGATCTCTTCCTGCTGCGGGGTGAACGCCGGGGCGTCGTCGGCCGCCGGTTCGACGGGTACCGCGCGGTCGACGAAGGCGCACAGGTCGCCGACGATCTCGGCGGCGGCGACGTCACGCACCTCGAGGGCGGCGCCGGCCCGCTCCCCCAGTTCCGCGGCGATCTGCATCACCGACAGCGACGTCATCCCGCGGTCGAGGAGCCGATCATCCACGGCCACCGCGGTTCCCAGCACACCGCCGACCACGTCGAGCACCAGATGGGTGGACGACGCATCCGCGGCGGGCCGAGGCACGAGCGACGCCGCAGGCACCGACGACTCACACACCGGCGAAAGCCGTTCCAGCACAGGCTGCTCCGAATCAAGGTCGGAGTAGGCCATCGCGTGCAGCACCGAGGTAAGCGCGTCGAGAAGTTCGCCGGCGCGTTCGGGGCCGAACCAGTCGGTCCGGTAGGTGAGTCGCACCCGCAACGAGCCCCCGGCGAGTTCGGTGTCGATCTTCACCGGCACCAGCGCCTGCTCCGGCGGGGCCACCTCGACCGCGAGACCGGCGGTATCGAGCGAATCCCGGTGCGTGAACACCACATCGGAGAGCGGCCAGCCGAACAGGTCGCGCGAGATGTCGGTGGCACGCACCACCTCACCGAACGGCAGTTCGGCGTGGTCGGCGCCGCGGCGGATCGCTTCCGCCGTCGCCTCGACCACCGCCCCGATGGTCGCATCGGCCGGGGCGCCCACCCGCACCGCGATCGGGTTGACGAACATGCCGACCACATCGGCGGATTCGGCGCTGCGGCCCAACGCGGGGATCACCACGACGGTGTCGTCGGCGCCGGTCCACGCGCGCAGGGTCAGCACCACCGCGGCGTGCAGCCATTCGACGGTGGTCACCCGCGCGACGGCGGCCCGGCTCAACAGCGGTTCGGCATCGGGGATCTCGGTCTCGCACACCCCGGCCGGTGCCGGCCCGACCACGCGATCCCGGCGCGGCCGGTTGACGGAAAGGCGGTCGCGGACGGGCAGGTCGGCGAGTGTCGCCGTCCAGAACCGCAGGTGTGCGGCGGCCGGCGAGTCGGGATCGCCGGGGTCGCCGAGCCGCGCGGCCGCGGTGCGTGTGGCCGAAAGGTAGCCCGTCGGTGTCGAATCCCAGTCCGGTGCCCGACCGGACGCCCGCGCCGCCACCGCGAAAAGTGCGTCGGCCCGCGTGATCTCCAGGGACCGGTCGTCGACGAGGACGTGATGGGCGGCCACCGTGACCACGCTCGCCCCGTCGTCCTCGGTGATCGCGACCCGCAACGGAATCGACCCGATCAGCGAAGGCACCTCAACAGCCCCGTCGACGAGAACCTCGTCCAGGGCGTCGTCCACCGCAAGGATCTCCGCCCACACCTCCCCGCGCTCCTCAAAGAGTACGGTACGCAGGATCTCGTGCCGGTCGATCAGGCCACCGATCACGGTGCGCGCCACCGACTTACCGACGCCGGGCAGCCGGACGGTGAACCGGACCGTGTCGACGGTGCTGTGCGGCATCAACTTCTGCGCCAGCACCATCGCCCGCTGCGCCGCGCCGGCGGGCGCCCGCGCCGGCAACGGCTCCGCACCGACAACGTCCGGCACGGCAGACGCGTCGGCGACCAACCGCGCCACCGCCCGCAGATCGCGGGCGCCGAGGATCTCCCCCACCCCGACCCCGGCAGCCCCGAGCCGGTCACGCACCGCCACCGCTTGCAGCGACGACCCGCCGAGTGAGATGAGGTCGGCAGCCATCGACGGCCGCTCGATGCCGAGGACCTCGGCCACCGCGTCGGCCACCGCCTGCTCCCCCGCGCCCTGCGGGGCGACGTCAGCAGCCGCGTCAAGTGCCGCCCCCTCGATCAGCGCGGCAACAGCGGCCCGGTCGAGTTTGCCGCCCGCCGACACCGGCAGCCCAGCGACGACGGCGATGCGCCGCGGCCACATGACCGGCGGCAGTGCGGCGGCGAGGTGACGGCGCAGGTCGCCGGGAGTGCGCGCCCGGTCGGCGTCGGCGGCCACCACCACCGCGAGGTCGAGCCCGTGCTCACCGGGCACCACGGCAGCAGCGGTGACGCCGTCGAATCCCGCAGCGGCATGCTCGATCTCGCCCGGCTCGATACGCACACCATGCACGGAGAGCTGATCGTCGGCGCGGCCGTGGAAGTGCAGTGCCCCGGTCCCGGGGTGGATGCGGACGAGGTCGCCGGTGCGGTACATGCGCTGCCCGGGCTGCCACGGGCACGCGACAAAGCGTTCGGCGGTCAGCGCGGTGCGCCCCGGGTAGCCGAGCGCCACCTGCGGTCCGGCGAGGTAGAGCTCACCGATCACGCCGGACGGTACCGGTCGCAGCCGGTGATCCAGCACGAACGCCTCCGCGTCGGCGATCGGCGTACCGATGGGCACACTCGCGTCGGCGCCGGGCTCGCCGTCGACGCCGAACTCGGTGGCCCAGATGGTGAATTCGGCAGGGCCATACAGGTTCACGACGCGATGCCCGGCCGAGAGCGTCACCGCCAGTGCGGTCGGCAACGCCTCGCCGACGGAGACGACGACGCGCGGCAGGCTTGCATCGGGGATGGTCGCGAGCACCGACGGGGTGGCGACCACGTGGCTCACGGACCCCGCGGTGAGCTGCGGCCCGAGCGGGGCGTCGGTGCGGCACGGCACGAGCGTTGCGCCGGTGGCCGCGGCGGTGAGGATCTCGAAGTGTGCGGCGTCGAACATGGCGGACGCGAGGGCCGCGATGCGCGGCGGCGCCGTCGCGTCGTCACCGAACAGTGGGCGTTGCGCGGAGATCACCGACGCGAGGCCGCGGTTTCCGACCGCGATGGGTTTGGGGTCGCCGGTGGTGCCGGAGGTGAACACCAGGTAGGCGGCGTCGTCGAGGCGGGTGGCCGGGTGCGGGCGCGGGGCGCGGACGGCGGGGAGGTCGTCGAGCGCGGTGAGCACCATGATGGGTGCGGCGGTCTCGAGGATGCGAGCACGGCGGGCGGGTGGCTGCGCGGGGTCGAGCAGCAGGATGGTGGCGCCGGTATAGGCCACGGCCCACCAGGCGACGAGTTGGTCACGGCCACGGGGTATCTCGATGGCGACGGTCCGCCCGGTCCGGGCGCCGGCCGCGAACAGCCGCCCGGCGAGGGCGACCGCATGCGCATCGAGCTGCCGATACGTCAACGCCTCCCCGGTGCCGGGAACGTCGAGCGCGACGGCGTCGGGATGTCCGACGACGGCGGACGCGAGGATCTCCGGCAGGGTGCGCGCCGGCACCCCGGACCCGCCACGCAGCACCGGATCGTCGTTGTGCAGCGGCAGATCGTCGATCGGCAGGTCCGGCGCGTCGACCGCCGCGAGCGCCACGATCGCGAGCATCGCCAGGAGCTGCCGGTGATGTTCGGCCAACTCGGCGGCGGCGTAGCGGTTCGGGTTGGCCTCGATGTCGAGGACCAGCCCCGAAGCGCCGGCCGCGGGATACACGTTCACCGAGAGGTCGTCGACGGGTGAGGTGGACAGCACGTGGAAGGTGGCCGTGGCGTCGCCGCAACGGAATTCGCGGTCGAAGAGCATCAGGTTGAGCATCGGTCCGGGCAGGCCGCGGTGGCCTAGCGGATTGCGCAACCCGGCGGCGTCGTTGCCGAGATCGCCACTGAGATCGGCGCGGATGTCCTCGTAGCGGTACCGCTGGTGCCGCAGCGCGCCCATCAGCGCAGTACCGGTGTCGCGCAGCGCGTCGGCGACGCTCGCCGCGGCCCGGACCCCGGTGCGCAGCGGCACCACGTTGGACACCGGCAGCGGGGTGCGTCGGAGAACCGCGGTGGTGCGCGCGGCGACGGGCAGGTTGAGGATCGGGTCGTCGCGGCCGGTGGCACGGCACAGATAGGCGGCGAGCGCAGTCGCGATGACGGCGGGCACGGCGCTGTGATGGGCGGTGGCGGCACGCTCGAGGGCGGCCATCGTGGCGGACGGAATGGTGGCAGAGACGACATGACTCAACGGCGCAGGCGGCCCTGGGCGGTGCGAAAGGGACGCCGAACTTAGCATGTCCGCGAGCATCTCTCGCCAGTACGCGCGATCGGTGGCGTAACGCGACGAGGCGCGGTAGTCGGCGTCGGCGCGGGCGGGTGCGTCGAAGTCGACGGGGCCGGGATCGGCGATCGGCTCGCCGGCAATGCCTGCGGTGTAGGCGTCGAGCAACGCGCGGATGGCGTCTTTGCCGGAGATGCCGTCGACCACCAGGTGGTGGGCGCGGTTGTAGAAGTAGTAGTGGTCCTCGCCGAGGTGCAGCAGCCATCCGAACATGACGCGGTCGGTGGCCGGGTCGACGGGGCGGCTGTGGTCGGCGCGCATGAAGGCGTCGGCGGCGGCGCGCGGGTCGGATTCGCCACGCAGGTCGAGGTATTCGGGGTTGGCGTGCAGGCTCGGGTCGTACATTCCGACGGGGCCGTCGGGGGTCTGCTCGTAGCGGACTTGCATGAACTGTCCGCGGCGGACGGCGTCGGTGGTGTGCCGCAGGAACGCCTCGACGTCGATGGGGCCGTGGAGTTCGACGTACTGGGCGATGTTGAGCGGCAGTTGTGGCAGCGTCTCGGCGGTCGTCCACAGCGCACGTTGGGCCGCGTCGAGGCGGAATCGTCTTGTGCCGGTGGGGGTGTGCCCGGTGATCGCGTCGTCGGCCATGGTCAGCCTTCGGGGCCGCAGACGGGGACGTCGATGGTGGGGGTGGGATTGTCGACGAGGGGTTGCACGGGCACCTGCGCGTGCCCGTGCGCCGACGTCGGTTCGGTGAAGGTGACGTCGACGCTGACGGACTCGCCGGCCGGGATGCGTACTTGGGTGTAGACGACGGTGTGGCCGTCGAGTTCTCCGGTGGAGTAGAGGGTAGGTGCGCCGTTGACGCTGATCTTGTCGATGGTGGCGCCGCGGGTGAGGGTGAATTGGACGTTGGCGAAGTTGGTGCCGCGGGGCAGGTTGGCGCGGGTGGCGCCCATGGAGCCGATCACGTAGTCGGGCAACGACATGTCGTCGAGCGTGTTGGTGAGGGTGATCGAGCCGGTGGACTGCCGGGTCTTTCCGGTACACGGCCCGGAGGTGTAGCGGATCTCGCGGCGCAGGTAGTAGTCGATCTTGTTGCCGGCGACGTTGCCGATGGTGACGTCCATGTACGGGGCCGACGAATCCGGTAGCTGGTGGCCGAGATTGGTGGTGTCGAGGATGCGCTGATCGTCGGGGTCGGTGCTGTAGACCATGATGCGGCGTTCGTGGACGCCGCGGCCGAGCGCCTCGAGGAGTGCGCCCGTGTCGCCGTGGGCGTGGCCGAGTTGGGTGATCACCGCCTGGGAGATGCTCTGCAGATACGCTTTTCGGGCGTCATTGTTGTCGGCGAACCGCTGATACGAGGTCGAGAGAGTGATCGGCACGACGTTCTCGGCGGTGATCTTCTCCCCGTCCGGCAGGGTGACGGGGCTGGTGACCTTGAGGACGTAGCTCAGGGCGATCGGGTCGAGCGCGACCGCGCCATCGAGTTGCTGACCGGTTTGCGCCTTCCAGTTGGCGATCCAGATGCGGGCGGCGTCGGGGAAGTTCGGGCTGATGTTGTTGTTGCGGTTGTCGGTGTAGGCCTTGGTCCAGTCGTAGAGGTCGTTGAAGTCCTGGCCGAGGTCGATCTGTCGCTGCGCCGGGTTTTCGAGATCGGAGTTGCGGCCGAGTTCCGGTGTGGTCAGGCGCCCGTTGGTGGCGTTGAGGATGCCGAATCCGCCGAGCAGTCCGCCGGTGGCGCGTGCTTCCGACGGCGTTTGCAGTGCGAGGAAGTAGTTGCGGGGGCCGTCGCCGCCGAGCATCGACGGGACCAGTTGCGAGGCGATGTGCGTGCCCTGGACCGTACTGTTGGCGTCGTCGATGACACCGCCGAGCTGGTTGCGCGCGTCGGCGACCGTCCCGAACCAGCTCGGGTCGATCCCGGCGACCCGGTGGGTGATGGCCGCGGACTTGCCGGCGATCACCGCCAGCTGCGGTTGCGCATCGCGAAGGGCAGCGGTGTTGATGGTGTCACCGGACCGCAACTTCGACGGATCGAGCACCGACGACAAGTCAGCCGACGGCACGAGGACCTGCGACGAGTAGTCGGCGACGGCACTGCTGATCTGCTGCACAGAATCCAGCGGATCACCGAGCCACGGAATCGCGGACGCAGCAGACCACACCACGCCATGCGTCCGGTCGGACGCCTTGCCGGCCTGGTCGGCAGCCGATTCCGCCGACTGTTTCGCTTTGGTCGCATTGCCGTCCAGGATGGAAGTGCGTGCCTGTTGCGCGTCCGTACGCGCGGCCTCGAGTTCGCCCTTGACCTTGAATGCCGAATAGCCCAGCCAGCCGAGAGCAATCAGGAGCAGCAGCGCGACGACGATTCCGACGCCGGCCCAGAGGATGCGGCCTCGGTACCAGTGGTTACCCGCCTCCTCAACGGCTGCGGAACCACTGTCTCCTTCGCCAGGTGCGTCCGCGGCCGACGGCTTGCCGCGGTCCTCAAGCACCGCCAGATACGGCGAACCGATAACCGAACCCGCAAGCCACGCCGCGACGATCCCTGTTCTCGGTTCGATCTCAGCGTATGCCCGCTCAAAGGCCTCTTTGGGCTGTCCGATGGGGTCGGATATATCGAGGTCGGGAGAATTGGCATCGATGCGGGATCTCGAATTCACGATCTCCGTCAATCCGACGTCTCCGAGATCGCGGACCAGCTCGACAAATTCGACGAGGGTGAACATTCGCTTCCACCGCGAGGGAACCATCTGCTGACAAGCCGCGCGGTGCTCCCGAGTCATGGTAAGAACCAGATCTGCCGACTCCGCGATCTCTGCCCGCAGATGGCGGGACTCGAAGATAGACGAATCGAATCCGTGCTCCTCAAGGACCTCAGCCGACAGTGCGTGCATCGGCTGTCCATCCTGCGCGCCGACGCCAGCGCTGCCACACGCCACTCGGACGCGACCGGCAGCAGTCTGTTCGTTGAATACCCGCTCCGCCAGGGGCGACCGGCACACGTTTCCACTACATACAAACAGCACGGTGAAGGGTGGATCCGCCGGTCCATTCCCGGATGTTGTCGACGCGTGATCCCGCACCGCTACTCACTCCGCCCCTCGAGGCCGAAACCAGATGCGCTGAGCGCCGCTTCACGCGACCGCACCGAAAGGCCATCCAACGCCGACAAATTGTGATCGGCGCCTCAACGAGACGCCCACCTCTCGCACAGACCACGACGTGGCACTCTGTGCACAGAAGATATCCCGCCTGCGTCCAGCGCACAATTCGAGTCCCAACGCCGCGACGGCAGAATCACCGCTTTACTCAACCACCGCTACCATCGATCGATCGGCGGGAGATCTGGCGGACGAGCGACTCGCTGGGACAAGCATATCGAGACCCGGCGAAAGGCACCACGACACATGCCCGACATGGGGGTACAGCACGACGCGCCACGGCCTCACATCCAAGCCTCCCAAGGAGAATTTCAACTGTTCAGACGACACGTCGTCCAGCCGGGACTACTGCTGAGGCGCGATCCCGTTGGACGTCATGTGGTACCTCTACTCGCCGCCAAGTGCACCGCTGCCAGCCCGGCGAGGCGCCACTGATCAGTCGAACTGCGACAACCCTCTTCAGCCAACCACGAGCATGTCGAGTGCGCCTCAGTCAAATACACGTCCACCCGACAGCAACCCGCGCCTTGAGCCCTTGGGTGACCAAACAGAACTCGTCGACATGAACAACACCCGTTCCATCGCAGTCACCGCACCGCACACTCATGCGTCAAACCAATAGATTGAGGACACATGACTGCGTTCCGGGCACCGATCTAGCTCAGTTCAGGACAGCCAATCCCCCGAATTGTGCCGGCTCTGAGCGCAGTCTAAAATCTTGGCGTGCCCGCGCCCGATCCACATTATTGCAAGCAGTGGCAAACCAAGCGCCACATACGGGGGGCACTCGTCTTCGACAGATGTCTCATTGGGCCACGGCGCGGACGTCAGAGAAGAGGCGAATGCGACCACACCGACGCGCAGCAACCGAACGGATTCAATATGGGAAACCAACCCCGGTTCGGCCCCTCGACGCCACATAAAATCGGCATCCACCGAACACTCGACAAAGGCGAAACAATCCGGTACGCGAACCCACTCCAGAGAATCCGAACGGCTAGGACGCCACTCAGCGAGCCATGGAGGCCCTACAAGATCTGTCTAGACGAGAGCACCAAGGAAACCTCACAAGCAAGAGCATCCCACCTACCGAACCAAGATGTCTCACTGTAGCAGCCTTACCCGTCCCGACTCGGAAGAAACACTATGAAACAAGCCCAACGACCACGCGTCGCCGTAATCGGAACCCGAGGCTACCCATCCTTCTACGGTGGATTTGAAACGCTCCTCCGGAGTCTTATCCCCTACCTCGCCGCACACGACTGGAATGTCGACGTATATTGCCGTCCAGAAGTGGATCGACTACCCACCTCAGAGCAACCCGAAATAGACGGGGTTCGTCAACTGTTTACTAGCGGCATCGAGACTAAAAAGCTAAGCACGTTGTCCTACGGATTCACCTCGACAATCAAGGTCATATCTTCTCGATGCGAACGACCTGAAGCGGCACTTATAATGAATGTCGCCAATGGCTTCTGGATTCCCCTACTACGGTTAAGGGGAATACCAACCGTCGTCAACGTCGACGGAATCGAATGGGAGCGCGCAAAGTGGGGCCGGCTAGCGAAGGCGGCGTTCCGGCTTGGAGCCCAACTAACTGCGACCTATGCCACTGACCTCGTATTCGATTCAAAGCACATCGCAAAAATATGGGAGAGCCAGTTTTCAAGGTCAGGAAACTTTATTCCCTATGGCGCAACCGAGTCATTCGAGGTACTCCATGACACGAAATTTGCCAAGGGGACGTACGTGCTATATGTTGCACGGCTTGTACCCGAAAACTCTATAGAACCATTTATCGACGCAGCAACCACGATTAGCAGACACCACCCGGTCGTTGTAGTCGGCTCTTCTGGATACGGCGGAGAAGTCGAGAAGCGCCTTGAGTCGATCGCGCGCCACAACGACAACATCCATTGGCTCGGACATATCCGTAACGATTCAGAGCTGTTCTCCCTGTGGGCCAATGCTGGAGTCTACTTTCATGGACACAGCGTAGGCGGGACCAACCCCGCTCTCGTCCAGGCGATGGCTTGTGGTTCTGCAATCATCGCCCGAGACACTCCGTATAACCGGGAGGTCCTTGAAGACGGCGCTCTGTATACAGAGCCAACGCCTGAAGGGATAGCGAACACGATACTCCAGGTGATGCGAAATGACACGCTCAGGACTGAACTGTCTACCAAAAGTCTAAGACGACAAAAGAATGAATATACGTGGAACTCAGTATGTGCTGACTACAACGACGCACTGCGCCGAGCGGTCAAGGCCTCACGAGTCCAGCCAACACGGTAGTCAATGTAACCCGATCATGCCTACCGAGGAACGCGATAGAAGCGGTCGCAAGTGATGCGTCAAACACAAGCAACCCGTGTAGCCAATTCAGGCGCAAAGCGTCTGCAAGTGCCAATCCGTAAGGAATCAACCGTGAGAACCAACGAGAACGTACTTCGCATATGGGAGTCACTTCGTTCGAATCACCTTGAGATCCTCGGCACGTGGACTCCAGGTGAATTGATTTATCGGGAAACGATGTACGACTATCAGGCCGACCTTGCGAACGGATTGAATGTGCGACAGGCGTCCCGAATTGGAATGGCCAAAGCAATACTCACCACGAAAGCTGACACAATAGAACTAAACGAGCCGCTCATGGTGCGGGCATGGCCATCGCTCGTAGTCCAAGTTGCAGCTATTCGAATTGCCCGTCGCGCCCTGAGGCGTGATTTTCGCGTAGTGACTTACGCAATCGAAAACCACCCTCCGAACCAGACAGTCGGCAGCTTTCTCGGAATAAGCGCAAAATCAGTGCCAGTCATGCTGCTTGTTCGTACCGTACTCAGGTTTATCACTGGTCCAGTTGATGCGGTTGCCTTCGGGAGTGGCGCAGCAGAAGACAACTATTCGGCCTTTGTTCGGTGGCATCAGCGCACCGAACAGCTCACAGTACTCGAATTGCCCGCACCATGCACCTGCACATCCGCTACGGGCACAGCCTTAGAAGATTCAAATATATCAAATGACAAGAACGGTGTGCTATTCGTAGGTGAATTCTCCGATCGCAAGGGGGTCCGCAAGCTTCTCGATGCATGGGAGTCTACCCGCCGCCACGACACATCCTTGACCATTATCGGAAAAGGTCCACTGGAGAAAGAAGTAGTTAATCGAGCGAAAGTGCGCAATGACATTGTCGTGAAAATTGACCCGACAAGAAGCGAAATCCATCAGATGTTGTGGGACGCGAGGGTAGTTGTGCTCCTGTCTCGTCGCGAGAGACGATGGCGGGAACAGCTCGGTCTGCCAATAGCGGAAGGGCTATCGCACGGATGTTCGATCGTGTCCACGGACGCGACCGGGTATTCGTCCTGGTTACGTCACCATAATCATGAAATCGTCTCAGAAGACGCCAGTCCAAACGACGTCGCGAACGCTATTGAAACTTCAATTCTCAAATCGGATTCGGCTAAGACGCTGGCCACTCTCCCAACAACCGACATTCGAAAAGAAGTAGATACTTGGCTACACCAAACTCGACTCAGAGCGGTGACAGAACTGGCAGATCCACTCAGTGAGCCACCAACCAGGCGATAGCATCCATAACCCGACCCGCATAGGCCTCGGTACTAAACTTTTGACGCCAATAGTCACGCACTGACGGAGCCGTTGCCGAAGCTATGGCGACAGCTTCCTGGATCTGCTTTGCAAAGAGTCCGTCTGCACTCAGATACTGGACGAAGAACCCATCGACATAGCCTTCCATACCGCGCACATCGCTCGTCAGAACTCGCAGCCCTGCTTCCAATGCGCCAACGGTCACCATATGCCCTGCAGCACGTCCGCTATCAACCAGGGGCAAAAAGACTACTTCGCAACTCGCAAGCAGCGGCCCGAACTTTTCGGGTGTAACCTGCGGCATCCTCGTGACATTACAATTGCCGCGGATTTCGGAATCTGGTCCAGAACCGTCCGCAATGATTACTTCCGTCAGGTACCCAGCAATCGCCAATTGCTCAACCAACGCTTCTACGAGCGCCGGATCCCGATCAGAGGTTCCACCAACAAATATCCTTGCTGGAGCCGCCTCGTTTCGTACGTCTGCAGACCTGGGATAGCCGAATGTATTCCCATAGAGAACTGCCGTAGAATGCCCTCCTGCCCCGTTCCAGATACTCGATTCGATATCGACAAGCGTCACGACAGGATTCGTGCCAATCGCACGACGCAGCAATTTCCAGGTTCTCCCTTCAGGAGTCGAATAGATTCCGGTGACGGCAAACTGCGATATACCAACAAGACGAAGCGCAACCGCAGTCCACGGATTCGCGCACAAGTACGGCGGGCCGGCTCGTCCTAGCCGCGCCATCATCGCGAGAAGCAAAGAATCAAGACCGATGCCGAGGGACCGCCGCCCGAATCTCAGGCCGCTAGGCGCCGCATGCTTCCAGCGAATCTCGGCACCAACTCTTGGGTCAGCGAGCCATGCATCGACCGATAGTTGATGAGGAGCGCCCATCGTCAAGAGAGTGAACTTGTCACTTGAATTCAATTCGAAACCTCCTCTAACAGTTGCACCCAGTCAGCCGTTGAATCTTCCAGCAGGACACTTTTCCTTTGCGTGACCCATTCCCGTCCCGATGCAATTGCGAATACTATCGCCGCACCCCATTCCCGAGTCGACGCAACATCTCGCACCAGTAAGGGGCTGTCACTCCCGAGTAAGTCAACGAGACTGGGATTCCTGCCGCCCACCACTGGCACACCTAGTTCGACACACCTGAACGCAACACCACTCTGGTAGTAGCGGGTATAGGGGATCAAAACCACAGCAGCTGAACATAAGAGTGCATCTACTTCCGATTCCGGCACAAAACGATCGTCTGTTTCCCAATTCGGCACATCTGGCCAGCCTCGGCCGACTATTTGCAGCCGGAAGCTTTGTGAGATGTTCTGGCCCAGTCGTCTTAGAAGCTCGACGTCTCGGTCCGGCTTATATTGACCGAAAACCAGGACTAGCGGACGCCCACATTCTGCGCGCTTCACCGAACCACCGGCAGTATGTGAGCTAAGCGGATGACGAATTTGAATTGGTCGCGCGCGCACCACAGACGCTACTTCGTTACCGGCAAGCTCACTGTGGGTGACCACGGTGACGCCGCGAAGTACTCTAGCCGCGCGAACAGACAGGCGTCCATAGCCGATGGCTCGTACTAGGGGAACTGGGTCGTGAATCACCACGGCGGTCCTCTGACCGCCAAACAACCGAGCGAGAAAGAGGTCGAAATACCCCAGTGGCGGCCACGTCACGAGGACACAGTCGGGAGAATCGAGGCGTGCTAGCACGCAAGCCCAATAGACACGTGCAAGCCAACTCAAGCGGCCGTAGTCGGCCGCAGAGGGCTCATGGATCGCGCGAACCGTAGTATCTATGCCGCCGCGGCACAACTCGTCCTGCAACGCGCCCGAGTAGTGCGCGAGAGTCGCACCAAGCGGGTTTACGATCGACACTCTCGGGTGGAGACTTCGTGGCGTAGACCGAATCACCGAATTAGATTCTTGCCACCCACGGTAGATCGTTCTAGGTGAAATCGGCACTTCTCGGCGCTTCGACTTTGCGATCACCCTTCGCAGTATCTCATAGGGGGCCGCGGCGGCACGGGAGAGGATGCTGCCGTGGCGCGCTTGCAATATTCTCGTATTTCTGACTAGATAGAAATCAGGAATACCATTCGAGCTCTGCCAAACCTCCGCGGTCGGTACCCACGCAACCTTCCAACCGCGCAAATGCAAACTGAGGTGAAGATCAACTTCCTCCATATACAAGAAATAGTCTTCTCTCATTGGATTATCGCGGATAGCGTCAAATCGGTAGACGATGAAAGCTCCGTCTAGCCACTGTCGCTCAGTCGTCCCTGGCAACTCCGTCTGAGGTTGTTTGGATTCGACCTTGTGCCCGAAGTGACGCGGAAGCTTGAGATGACGCGTGAGATATCCTCCTTCGGACCAGACTTGCGAACTACCGGCCCAACCGTCCGTGACGAGAGTCGGACCTACCGCGGCCAGTCTTGGATCATCAGCCAACTCAGAGACGAGAAGGCTGACGGCTCCAGGTTTTGGTCGAGACTCGTGGGTCGATACCAGTACGTAGCGCGGAACACAACTTAGATCATCGTTAAGTACCGCTATACCGCGATTCACCGCTGCCGCATATCCACAGTTCCGAGTTGTGACAACCCTGATACCTCTGCCGCCGAAGACCCTGTCTAGCTCATGGGTGACAGCCTCATCCTCACTATTGTCAACTACGATAATCGATTTACGATTGAACCCTTCCGAAACGAGGGATGAAACGGTAGCGCCGATGGTTCCAACACTACGGTGATGTACCACGACGGCCGCGACTTTTTCTAAGTCCATTCTGTCAGTTCCATTTCGTCTGCAATCCGTAAGAGGACGATTTCCGAACGGTCAGGTTCTCAGCGATGGCCCGCAGGATCCCGCGGAATCTCATCATATTTGTGATATCCAGACAGCAATCAGGGTCAGTACGGAGGCCAATGCTACCGCCCACCCCCGCCACTCGCGAAGCAGATGAAAGAACATTAGTGCTGTCAGCGCGTCGATCAGTGCGTATGCACAGAGTAGGACTAGAATATTTAACGAGCCGAACTGCTCTGACATCACAACCGACACCACGATCAGCGGAACAACTATTATCGAGACCTTTGCAGCACTGGGGCGGAGGAATCGAAACGACATTCGCTGCGCTATTGCAGCAATACCCGATGAAACCAACCAGATCGCGCTCACAGCAGCAATCGCGAACCACTCTCGTTTCCAGATCCACATCCCTGCGGCGAGGGCAGCCCCTAGAACGCTCAACATCGCGACCGAGAAGTTTATGAATCGACGGACAGACGTTTTTGAAGATGTGTTCTGATGAACCATAAGAGGGAGGACGGAATTGATAAAGGTGCCGGAGACTGATGCCACTAGCTTTGTAGGTAACGTCAGGATGGTAAGTGTCGTTGCGGGAAGCGTCAGCGATACAGATTGAATTATCGTCAGGCCGCCGTAGCTAATTCCAGATTTTGTTAGGAACCAAGCCGGCGCTGAGTACTTTTGGCCTGATGTATCTAGAGATGCTACTGCCGCGTGTCCAATAGATTTGTAATCGGCCACTACGGCAAAAATGCTGTTACCTAGTAGCAAGGCAGTGACCATAGCAATCACGGCTGTGCTCGAGTCTCGCCACGGCAGCATGAGGCTGATGGTTCCGAGAAGATTTGCAGGCAAAGCAACTGCCGCCATAAGCATGGGCGATCCGATGGATTCGGCGAGAACCGCGCGGTACCATAGCCGTACCTGTGCTAGCGCATTAATTCCACTCAGTACTGTGATTGCCAGTACTGCGGTTGTCATCCGCCCGGTCGCCCATATCCAGACACCTCCACCGAGGATCGCCAAGCAAGTACCAACGTAGGTGATCCTACGTATCACCTTCACGGACCTAAAGGTAGCTCTCTCATTATTCAATAGAAGCGGATAGAGAAGTCCCACCAGGATGACTTGGATCGGCATTATCCCTAGGTTGAAGAAATAAAAGTATGCATCAGTCGCGTTAGAGGCACCGTGCCTCCAGAGCAACGCAAATAGCTGTACGACGCCAATCGCTTGAGACAAGGCCGACAGAACCGGGGCCCGAAGCCTAGGGTCCAACATCACGTCCCGCCACGTCGAGTGGTCTAGTCGTATCGACTTTGTGAGTCCCCGCGCAGTATACTTCGATTCATATACTCTTCGGGGATTTTGGACGTTATCCGCACCGGTTCTATGAGAAATGAGGCACCCCGATATTTTTTACACTTCGGTAAGGGTTGGCCCTACGCTGGATAGAAATTGCGATTGTCACTCGAACTACTCTATTTCACGCCGGATTTTGTTGCGGAATGGTCGAGATCGATCGCGCTGACTGCCGACGTGTCGCGTACGTCTACTCCGTAGCCGTAGCCATATCCATATCCATACTCAGATCTCTTTGAAGCAGCCGCATTGAGCACGACGCCGATCGACTTGGATATTCCGGCACGAAAGCTCGCCAAGCATTCGTCAAACTCTGCCCAGGTTGTTACTCCCGCGCGCGCCACCATAATTACGGCATCGACGTACTGGCCCACGACCATGGCGTCCACTACCGGAAGAATCGGCGGACTATCGACGATTACGTGTGAATATTGTGTACGTAGCTCGGAGAAGATTGTGCTTGATCGGATCGATCCGAGCAGTTCTGCTGGATTGGGCGGGATTGGCCCGCTCGCGAGCACCTCTACACCGTCGATCTCTGTTTTCTGGACCAAGTCTAGAAGTGACGCTTCTCCACGCAAGAAGTTGGTGATTCCGACTGAACTCGAGACGCCCAGACGGTCGGCAACCGAAGGTGAACGTAGATCGGCATCTACGATGACACACCGGCCTCCTGACTCGGAAAGCGCAGCTGCCAAGTTGATCGCGGTGGTCGTTTTTCCTTCGCCCTTTTTTGCGCTCGTTACCAGAATGGCTGTAATTTCTGCGTCTACGTCGGTTAATATTAGGTTTGCTTTTAGCTTACGATAGCTTTCAGCAAGAGGCGATATGTCGTTAGCGAAGGTTGATGCCCTATAGGACGCCATATCCTTCCTTTGTGGAACTGATGTTAGGAGAGGCGGCGCGCCAGGATGATTGACAATCTGATCCGCCGTTCGGATTCTTGAGTCGATCCGGATCGATAGATATGCAACGATCAATCCGATGCAGATTCCGACAGCTAACCCGAGCAGGCAGTCGTATAGTGACTTTGGACTCACGAGAGCAGAATCAGAGGCTGGAGTGACAAGGGTAAGCTTTGCTACAGGCTGTCCACCACCAGGTGGTGTTTCAATTATTGCTACATAGTTTGCCATAGATTTGGCCGCCGCGTTTACCAGTTGGACTGACGTTTCCCGATCACCCGTGTCAGCGCTGATGGTAAGGAGGACCGTTTCTGGCTTTGTTGTCGCCGATAGCGCCTTCGCGGCGTCAGAACGGCTCATATTGAGCCTCGCTTCATGCAGGGCGCCGGAAATCACGGCGTCAGAAGAGACTAGTTCAGCGTAGGATGCGACTCGTTGCTGGGACGCCAACGATCCCTGGTACGCGCTTTCGCCATTTGAGTCGGGGGCCGATGTCACGTACATCGTGGCCGATGCACGATAGACAGCCGGCTGAAGCCCCGACAATAGCAACGCACCCGACCCGCAGATTAGCGCCGACAATGCAATTATCCACCAGCGGCCCATGAGTGCCGCTATGCTGGCCCGGAGTGGGTCTACGTGTTTCTCGTATCGCCAAGTTTGGTCACTCACTATTACCGCTCCTCATCTACTGTGCATATTGTTCAGCCGGCGGCAAAACCAGTGGCTGAAAATTGGAATTCAAGTGCTATTCCGCCATCGCGAATTGGAGGAGCTTGAGATCAGATCACTACCCGATGTGCGAAGTCGTCCACTCGGCAGAGTCGCAACTTCAAGATGTTGCGTGCGTCCGCTGACGCGTGCAGTTTCAACGTGTACTCAGTACGCTCCGTCCTTCGCCAATACGGCCCTCGATGTACGCCATAAGATCGCGAGGTCCTGCATAATCGACCAGTTTTCCACGTACGAGAGATCCAATCGCACAGACTCCTCCCACGACAGATCGGACCTGCCGGATACCTGCCACAGTCCGGTGATGCCGGGTTTGACCAACATGCGTCGGGCCACACGACCGTCGTACTGCTCGACCTCGTCGGGCAACGGAGGGCGTGGGCCGACGAGACTCATGGTGCCGCCGAGGACGTTGAACAACTGCGGAAGTTCGTCGAGGCTGTAGCGGCGGATGAGGCGTCCCACGCGTGTGACCCGGGGGTCGTCGCGCATCTTGAACAGCAAGCCGGCTCCCTCATCGAGGTCGGCGAGCTTGTGCCGGTGCCAATCGGCGTCTTGCACCATCGAGCGGAACTTCCACATCAGGAACGCCTCGTTGTTCAGCCCCACCCTCGTCGCCTTGTAGAAGATTGGCCCCTTGCTGTCGGCCTTGATCGCGATCGCAACAGCGACTATCACAGGTGCCATCAAGAGAAGGGAAAGGCCAGCGCCGACGCGGTCGAGCGCAGCCTTACGAAATCGGTTGGCGCCCTCATACCGCGGCTTGTCGATGTGCAGCAGCGGCAGGCCTGCGACCGGGCGGACCAACATGCGCGGGCCGGCGACATCGGTGACACCTGGCGACACGAGCATCTCGACGTTCATGCCCTCGAGATCCCATGAGAGATCCTGCATCACTTGGTGGCCCAGCGCTTCAGAACTGGTGATCGCCACGGTGGTCGCTCCCGTGTGGACGACCGCTGAGGCGACGTCATCGAAGTCGCCGAATACGGGAACCATCTGGCTGCCGATGCGAAGTTCTTCCGGTGTCGTCCGGCGGGTTGGCGGCAGGCACACACCGACCACGTCATACCCCAGGGACGGTGCGGCGAGGAAGCGCTTCACCAATGGCGCCGAGGCCTCGATCGATCCCACGACGAGCAGCCGTTCGAGATGGCGAGCTCGAGTCCGCTGCCGGGTGAGACGCTGACGCCAGCACCACCGCTCCAGCAACAATCCGAATGTGCCCAGCGGCAGGGCAAGCAGCAGAAAGCCGCGAGCGATGTTCAGCCGGAACAGCAAGTCGAGCATGGCCAGCACGCCGAAGACCGACAGACAAGCGGTCACGACGCGGCTGTACTCCTCTGGTCCAGAACCGATGACCCGGCGGTCGAGTGCGTGGAACGCCCTGAGGGCAAGTAGCCAGGCAGCCGCGAGAGCCACTGACACCACTGCTGCAGGAAACCCGAACTTTCCGTTGGCCTCGAGTGGGTCAGCCGTGCCGAATCTGGCGATCTGCGCGACGGCTATCGACGCGACGACGATGACCGCATCGCTCCAAGCGACTGTTCTCAAGTAAGAGTGCACCCACGACCGAGGTTTGGGGTCGCGCTGATTCTCGGCTGCGGCTTGCAGTCGAGTATTCACGTGTGCGTCACGTTCAGCGGTCACGGCACGCTCCGCACGTTCCAGCCGAACGCAGTCACCGTCCGCATGACGCGCCCCCCTCTCGAAGTGTTGAACTCGTTAATGCACCACAGTCCGCGAGCTACATCAGTCTGGGATGCCACTGCCGAAGAGGCTACGATGCCTGTCCGACAACTTCCGCGTCGAACACGTACGAAAAGATAACCCCCCACACGTCCGGCCACAATCGGGGGGCGACCTTTTCACCCTAGGTAGTTCAATCGTCCGACATGCGCAGCCTGCTCACCATGTGTCGGATAGAAGACATTGGGCTACAGTCACTCTCGCGCTCAGTTTCGCGGTGACAACTTCCGCTACGCCTGACACACGCCATATCCTGAAACGTCAGTGCAACATTCCCAAGCGTCCGGTTACGCAGATTCAACTGAACGGACTACAGTGCGCTTAGTTTTTCAACCTAAGCGCGGTGCAGTATCCCGAATATCATAAGGGCCTTAAGGTGGCGTAGATCACAAGTGTGCGGCACAAATACTCCATTGCAATCCGTGCCCGCATGTGCGCCAGGGACTACCATCCCTTGCGGACGGCACGCCACAACAGCGACGTACGATCGCCGCGGTACTGAAGGCTGTTCTGGGGTTCCCGGTAGTCTGCTCAGCAGCGGTGCGCCGGTGCGCCCAAAACTGATTGCGCGCGAAGCCGTCCGATGCGCGGCCCGATCTGCTGCTGGTTCCGCGGACGGCCGATCAGGCCGGCGGTGCCTCGATGAGCAGTGTGATGTGAGTGGTCGCCTCGGGGTTGAGCCGGCCGATCACCGAATGCTCGAACCTTCTCGCTCGAACAGAGCCGTCAGATAATCCCCGTACCCGGACTTGCGGAGTTTCTCGGCGCGCGCCATCAGTTCGTCGTCGCCGATGAATCCCTTCCGCCACGCGACCTCTTCGGGCACAGCGATCTTGAGGCCTTGGCGCTGCTCAACGGTCCGCACAAAGTTGCCGGCGTCCAGCAGTGAGTCGAATGTGCCGGTGTCGAGCCAGGCCGTCCCACGCGGCAGCACCCGTACGTTCAGCTTGCCTTGCTCCAGGTAGTGGGCGTTGACATCGGTGATCTCGTACTCGCCACGCGCACTCGGCTGCAGGTCACGGGCGATCTCGATGACGTCATTGTCGTAGAAGTACAGGCCGGGAACGGCGAAGTTCGACTTTGGCTCGCGCGGCTTCTCCTCGAGCGACACCGCGGTGCCGGCGTCGTCGAACTCGACGACGCCGTACGCGTCCGGGTTGGCGACCCAGTAGGCGAAGATCGAGGCCCCGTCGAGGTCGTCGAAGCCCTCCAGCTGGGTGCCGAGCCCGGGTCCGTAGAAGATGTTGTCGCCGAGCACAAGTGAGACGGAGTCGTTGCCGATGTGGTCGGCGCCGAGCACGAAGGCCTGCGCCAGACCGTCCGGGGACTGCTGCTGGACGTAGGTGATGTTGACGCCGAATTGGTCACCATTGCCGAGGAGCCCCTGGAACGCGGCGGCATCCGACGGGGTGGTGATGACGAGGATATCCCGGATACCGGCGAGCATCAGCGTGGACAGCGGGTAGTAGATCATCGGCTTGTCGTATACCGGCACCAGTTGCTTGCTGACCCCCTGGGTGATGGGATGCAGCCGCGAACCGGTGCCGCCGGCCAAGATGATTCCACGCATGGCCAACATTAAAGCGCGCTCGTCCGACAAGCGCTCGCTGGGCGCCTTCTGGTCGAGACGGCGTTCACGTTTCTGGCACTGCGTGAAGCTGTTGCGCCTCAGCAGAAGCCGCGAACGCTGCCCGCACAAGGAGTGATACACGGCACATAACAAGCCGCGGGCGCCTGGCGACTCGGCCATTCTCTGTAGTCCGATCAGACCAATCCGCTCGCCGACTGTCGCTGACCTGAACTTCGTACATGTACAGTTGCCGCTTCAGTGACTAAGAATTTTGATCATTCATCCCGATTGACTCGCCGGCGCCGACTGTATGGCGGGGGCGTCGCTGTGGTGTCCGTGGCCGTCGCACTCTCCATCGTCGGTGGCGTCGGCAAGGCTGCGGCGGCCGACCCGACGGTCGTGCGATCCGGCTGCGAATTCGCGAATCCAGCCGACGAGGCCAACCACATCCAGACCTGCAAGGTGTGGTCGGAGTCGATGCAGCAGTATGTGATTGTCAAGGTCCGACCGTCGGATCAGCAAGCCGGACAGCAGGAACAGGCAGTCTACTTCCTCGGCGGTGTCAACGACGGCGGACAAAACAACGGAAATTCGGAATACAGCACAAAGTACAACCTGGTAATGATTCAGGGCAGTACGAGCACGTGGTCGTCGAATTGGGAGTCCCAACCCGTCGACGCCGACGGCCATCCCCTGACCACGTCGGACGGCAAGCCCTACGATCCACGGTGGGAGACCTTCATCGGGGAAGAACTCCCCGCCTATCTGAACACGAACTTCTCCGTCGACGAGTCCGACAATGCGATCGTCGGGCTGTCGATGTCGGGCGGGCAGGCCGTGAACCTGGCGTTGAAGTATCCGAATGTGTTCAAGGTGGCGTTGTCGACGTCGGGGTACTACCAGACCGACAACCCGCTCGGATGGCTCGCCGTCCCCTACATCCTCGCGACGCGCAGCGGCATCGCGAACGGCTTCGACGGCATGTGGGGCAATCCCTTTGCTCCCGGCAACAAATGGGCGGCCAACGACGTGGGCGACAACATCGGCTCCGCGAGGGACCACGACCAGACCATCATCGTCTCCACCGGCAACGGGATCATCTCCTCGCAGGCCGAGCTCGACGAGCTGCTCACCCTCGGCCACGGAGAGCCGACCGAGGTGCTCGCCGGCGCCGGACTCGAATTCGTCTCCTTCCTCTCCGCGCTCTGGCTCAACGCGCAGGCGGTGGCCTTCGATCTGCCCGTGAAGTTCATCTACACCTCCGGCGGACACACGTGGGTGCGGTGGAACCGGACCGCCGCCGAAGAAGCAGAGCAGGTTCAGGACGCCCTGACGAAATACGAGGTACCCGACACCTCCACGCCGGCCCGCGACACCGCTGCCCCATCGGCTTCGGCTGCGGCCCCGGTTGTCGCGCGATCGGAGCACGCCGATGAGTCGGTGACCGAAAGTGTTGCGCCACAGACCACCAACGCGGTGACCAATCCGCCGTCGACGCCGGCGCCATCGACCCTCGACACGACGACGACGCCCGCACTGGCGACGACCACCGAGTGCGGGACGACCGCAGCTGCCACCACGGACACAGAGGCCTCAGCGGAACCTACGTTGGACGAGTCCACAGCGGACGCGGTGGAATCTGAATCACCGGCGATAGTGTCGACCGCCACTCCCATCGCTGCGCCGGCGAAGTAGTTGCGCTGTGAGCAAGCCATGAGAGCTTCGACTGGATCGATATGGCAGTGATCAGCGACAATCTTCGAGTGCCTACATCGGTTGACCCTCTCACGCCCACTCTCGCCGCCATCCTTTGTATCACCGTCGCCGCCGCCGTCGCTGCGTTTCTCGCGACGCGGCCCCGTGCAGCCTTCGCAGTATGGATGCTGACGCTGGCTTGCGTTCCCTTCTGGTTTCAGTTGCCAAGCCTTCCTATTCCGCCAGCAACGATCGCATTTGCAATAGTTGCCCCCGCGATATGGGTTAATCGCCCAATACAGAAGAAATGGCTGCTCGCCGATTCACTCCTTTCTGGAGTTATCCTACTCGGGATGATCGCGCATATCATTATAGACTCACCAAGATACGCCATTACGGCTGTAATTCTACAGTGGATGACCGCCTATCTAGTCGGCCGCCGCCTCGCGCTGGTATGCGGATGGCGGTATACCAACGACTTACTGGCGATCGTGGGCGTAGCGGCAGGAATGTGGTCACTCATCGAGTATTTCGCGCACTGGCATGCGTTTGAAGGCACCGGCAACGTCAATGCGAGTCTTGGATTCTGGGCGGAAATCCAGTTGCGCGGAGGTGTTGCACGCTCGGAAGGTGCGTTCGGTCATGCGATCGCCCTCGGCGGGTTCCTGGCAATGACGATACCTTTCGCCTTCACCTATAGTCGCCGAAGTCTCCGACTTCCCTTCGTCGCGATAGTCTTTGCTGGCATCCTCTTCACCTTGAGCCGAGGACCGATACTGTCTGCAGTGCTCGTCGTAATCATGTCACTCACAATGCTCTCATCGCGAGCGATTGGCGCATCGGTGCGTGCCTTCGGGATCATTTTATCTATACTCGCCACCATCATTATCGCTCCAAAGGTAATGAGTCGATTTTCTTCCCTCGACAGCGAGCTGAATCCGAGCACGGACTACCGCGAGAATCTCTGGCATCTCATTCCCCACGATCTAGTCTGGATCGGGCAAGCGCACCATGTTGGCGTCGACAGTCACGGAAGGTCGCTCTACCGGGAGTTCGGCTCAATCGATTCGACACCGCTGTTGATCGCCCTTGACTTCGGGTGGATCATCGTATTATCACTAACCATCGGGATGTGTGTCATTGCCCTCCGCACCATACGGGACGGAATCCTCGGGCGCACATCGCCCGCGAGCATCGCTTTGGTCGGACAGATTCCGACACTTCTCACAGTCGCCCTCATTACCCAGTATGGGGCGGCCGTCTGGTTGATGGTCGGCATAGCCGCTGCACAGCACGCGTGGCCTTTGGCCGGACAGCGTTCGTTGCGTCCCACTGAGCCGGAACCGTGGGAAACGGACCGGCGGGCGTTAGACGCTACCCACCGACGGGAACCTGTGCCCGTTGACATTCAGACTCCACACATTCCGGTCTACTAGCAGAATGGGCCTACGCTTGTGCAGATGACGACCCCGCACCTCATCACCGCCACCGACCTCCACAATCGTCTCGGCGATCCGGCGTTGCGCATCATCGACGCCACGGTTCTTCTGAGCTTCGATGCCGACGGTGCGCATGTCGAGTCCGGCCGGCAGAGCTACCTCGACGGGCACATTCCGGGAGCGGTGTTCGTCGACCAGGCCGATCAGCTGTCCGATCCCGACGAAGAGGCTCCGTTTGCGGCGGCGTCGTCGGCGCGGTTCGCCGAGGCCGTCGGGGCGCTCGGCGTGTCCGACGACTCCGAGGTGGTTGTCTACGACACCGTCAACGGGATCTGGGCCACCCGCCTGTGGTGGCAGTTCGGGTTGGAGGGCTTCGACAATGTCTCGGTGCTCGACGGCGGTTTCGCCGCGTGGACGGAGGCCGGACTCGCCACCGAGACCAGTGAATCGCACTACCCTGCTGCCCATTTCACCGCCCGTCGACGTCTCGAGAAGATCGCCTCGACCGACGCCGTGCGCGAGGCGACCGGCGACTCCTCGGTGCTGCTGATCAACGCCCTCGACCGCGACACCTTCGCCGCCGGCCACATTCCGTCGAGTGTGAACGTCCCTTTCGCCGACCTCGTCGACGACGCCGGACGACTCCGGTCCCTGCCAGAGTTGCGGGACCTGTTCGACTCCGTCGGGGCCCTGGACGAGAATGTCGCGCCGGTGACCTATTGCGGCGGTGGGATCGCGGCGACGGCAGCTGCTTTCGCCCTGCAGGCGCTCGGCCGTGACGATGTCGCGGTGTACGACGGCTCGATGAACGCGTGGACGGCCGATCCCGGACGAGCGTTGGAAAAGAGTTGAGTCCCTCTATTGGTCGCTTTCCGACATCGGGACAGGTCGCGGACCGAACGGGATCGGCCCGATTCGCCCGGTTGTGGTCGGTCGAGTCCGATACGATCCAGCACACCGCGTCATCCACTACCGACTCGAAAGCATGTCGCATGCCTCATCTGTCCACGGCGCTCGGCCGTGCGCTCATCGCTGTCGTGTCGTCGCTGGCGGCCGGGCTCGTCGTGTGTACGGTGCCGGCATTCGCCTCGGCCGCGCCGGTGGTGCCCGACGTCGGGGCGGGTCTGGTGATCTCGACCAGTCCGCAGCCCGGGCTGTGGGGGCATTGCGTGCTCGCCGGCGCCGGACGCGACAGTGCCGGCACACGGTTGGCGTGGACGTCGGGGCATTGCGCGTCGCTCGGGTCGACCATCAAGACCGCCGACAAGAAGACGGCGTTGGGGACCGTCATCGCCCGCAAGACATTTACCGGCGAAGGCGCCCTGGAACCCAACGAACTCGACTACGCCCTGATCCGGCTCCGCCGCGGAGTGCACATCGGGCCGGTCCCCGGATCGCCTATCGTCGCCACCCGCATCGGTGAACCGCGCACCGGCCAGATCGCCTGCAAATACGGGGCCGGCGCCGTCTTCCCCGGCGAACGCTGCGGCGTGATCGGCCGCATCACCCCGATCGAGTTCGACGCCTTCGCCTTCTCGATCTTCGGCGACTCCGGCGGACCGGTGTACACCGACCCACACACCCTCATCGGCATGGTGTCGCGGCCGGCGACCGTGCCCTTCGTCTCCAGCACCATCATGACCCGACTCACCGGCGCCATCGCCGATGCCCGCGCGGGCGGCCACCTGCGGGGCCAGTTCCAGCCGATCGCGTAGGGCTCCGGGCGCGGCCTTGCGGTGAACACTCTTGGGGTTCTGCATCAACCCGTGCGGCTTTTTGCGTCACAATTGGGCGCATGCCGACGACATCCACGCAGAACCTGCGCGTGCACCAGATCGTCGACGCCACCATCGACATCCTCGACGACGGTGGCGTCGAGGCACTCACCATGCGCCCTCGCAGCGCAACTGCACCTGCGGCCGATGGCCCTCTACTACTACGTGCCCACCAAGACCGCGCTCCTCGCGCTGGTACTCGGCGAGGTGATCAACCGGATCGGCTGGACCAGCTACAGCGGACCACCCCGCGACCGGATACTCGCCCAGTCACTCGACCTCCACCGGAGCCTGGCCGCCATCGAGTGGATACCCGACCTGCTGCACTACGGCACCACCGTCGCCGTACCCCCACTCGCCCCCGCCGAAAACGTGCTGTCGGCCTGCCACGACCTCGGCCTCGACGACGCCGAAGCCTTCGGACTCTGGCGCACCATCTGGTCGATCATCGCCTCCGAACTCGAATGGAACGCCAGCGCCCGGCTGCGGCGGGGACAAGAAATTCCGGACGTTGCGTTCAGCACCTCCGACGTTGCGGACTATCCCCATGCGACCCGAGTGTTTGGGCGGTGGGGTGAGTGGTCCTCGGGATACGACATCAAGCCCTACCTTGCGGCGTTGGTTGATGGGGTGGTGGATAAACGGAGGCGGAAGCGGTGAATCGTGCACTGACTCTATAAGGCGTGTGCTCTCGTACGTTCTCGGTTTCCTGTGTCCGGCCGCATGTCCCCGACAGGTCAGTCTGAGCATCCACTTGCGTCGAGAGTGCCCTCCGAGGCCGACTGTGGCACGTCACCGAATTGGACCGGGCGCCCCGCATCCTTGATATATCCCGACCATGAGTCGAGGTAGATCGGCAACTCCAGCCCGACGAGGGCCGCTGCCATCAGCACTAGTGCACTCTGAACCCCACCCCCGCAGTATGCGGCCTTACGGTGATTGCCGATCGCATTGTGACGCAAGAACCATCGACGTAGTTCGACGGTAGGCAGTAACGATCCTGCCGTGCCGATCAGGGCGCTTGCCGGCGCGTTTCGCGCGCCCGGAATGTGGCCGCCCTCGGCCGTCTGAGCGTTCCCGCGGAACGCCGCCTCGGGTCGAGCGTCGAGCAGGGTACCCACGCGCCCGATGTGCAATGCCTCATCGGCAGAAATGACTTTCGGTCGCGGTAGCGGTGTGGTCAACGCCGACGACGGCTGACTTCGGCCAGATTCCTGAGTAGCGGCGCGGTACGCCGGGAAGCCTCCGTCGAGTACCCGCACCGCGTCTACGCCCAAATATCGCAATATCAGCCACGCCCGGGCCGCGGACGGCATATCAGCCCCGTCACAGGCGTACACAACAATCGGCTTGGCAGAGGTGATCAATCGCTGCAATGACGGAGAAAAAGACCCGTTGCGAGGAAGCGGGAGGTGCCCCGTGGCGTCGCTGACCGTGCCCGCGAAATCATGGCGAACGTGAGTGAGAGACGCTCCGGGTATCAGGGAACCCATGCCGGACCTGTCCGCTGCCTCGGCATACGACTCGCCGTCCCTAACGATGCAATCATCACGTCGCCAGTTGTGTACTTCGACGAGTTCGATCTTCCCCAAGAGGTCGTCGATCTCAGACGGGCTGACCAGGGTTGCCGACCGTCTGGCCTGATCTCGAGCACGCTCGTCATCAATTCGCGCCAATTTCAACACTTTTCGTCTCCTGTTGGGGTGTCTTGATCTGCGGCCAGCCGCTAGCCGACGCCTGCATGAGGAACGAACACGATCGGCAACGTGTCCTTCACCAGTCGATAGATTCGGCATCTCCGCTGAAAGTCTTCAATCAGATCGGCGACTCGCGCATCTGTGGCACCGTCGATGAAGCACTCGAGTATCAACGTGCCGAGGTCATCGGAACGAGATGTTCTTTCCATGCGAGCGAAGATCTCCACGGACGCCGCTTCGTTCACCTGATCGCCCATGCCCTGACGAAACGAGTCGAGCGCACACGAGACGATCGCCGAAACGAACAGATCAAGGGCGCTGCCCATCTCACCTGGGCCCCCGGCCCGAACATTCGCGTCCGTCACGATGTCGAAGCCGGCGCCGCTGAGAGTGTAGCGACCGGTCGTGTCCGTGGTCCGCCCTGCGATGCCGCTCGCAACCACGACCTCCCCGGCCGAGTCGTCGGAGAATCCGTCGCCAACTCCAGGTCCGGCGGTGACCGCGGCGGTGACCGCTGCCCTGGCAGTCGGCGGTGTCCGGCCTGCCAACGCCAGGTACCGCATCGACTCAGATAGATTTTCTATAGCAAGCCGCAAATTTTCATTCTCCGATTCCAGGGCCGCGAGACGGTCATGAGATCGAGCGCCATCGGCGGCACCAACAGACCCAGCAGAAGCGCGACCCGGCGACTCACCGACGGCGCCGGAGCCGGATTCAGATCCTGTCGAGTCATAGGTATACGCACCGTCGTCGTACCGATTTACCCACTGCCACAACGACTGGTAGCCAACTTCGAACTCGGCCGCCACCTCCCGAAGGATCGACCGATTGCCGGGCTCGGCCCGGCGTCTCTCGAGCACCCGAGCGACCGCATCCCGGCGGATCTCTTGGTTGTAACGTCGTCTGTCGATAGCTATGCATCCTTCCTGTGCGGCGTGCGAGTCACAAAAATTCTACCCACACGACGTAAAACTCTGGTGGAAGTTCAGCACCTCTCCCTATCGTGAACCGTCCGCGAGTCACGTCCGTGCGGCACTCCTAGGGATAGGCCCGTCGACTGGGCCGAGAAGCCGAGGTTCGCGGGGCGTGGATGCCCATAAGGGTCTGAGTTCTGAGAAGGAATGCGATGAGACTGAGAAGCGCCGGCGCGCGAGTGCGTCTGGCAACGGTGGCTGTGCTTGTCTCCGCGGTGGTCGCTGCATGCGGGTCATCGAACAACTCCGATGGAGGAGACGCCTCACACCCACAAGACGGCGGGACGCTGAACATCGGATTGAGCGCCGACCCAGGAGGGGTCGACGCTGCGGTCGTCAACCAAGTGTGGCGGACCTCGGCGCGTGCGCTCTCCGACTCATTGGTCTTCTACAACCCCGATACAAAGAAGCTGGAGCCGTGGCTGGCCACCAAGTGGACCGTCGATCCGAATGCTCGGGTCTACCACTTCTGGCTGCGCGACGACGTCACCTTCCACGACGGAACCAAGATGACCGGCGAGGTGGTCAAGGAGAATCTCGAGAGCCTGAATCGCCCGGGGATCCACTCCAGCGCGAAGACGATCGTCGCGGGCATTCAGAACATCACGGTGCCCTCGCCTGATCAGGTTGTTGTCGAATTTGCCCAGCCCAATGCGGCTTTCCTCACCAACCTATCGCGTGCGTATGTCGGCATTGTGTCCGCCAAGACAGCTGCACTGCCGGTCACCGAGCGCCAAAAATGGTTAGATGGATCTGGCCCGTTCTACCTCGAAAGCTACACTCCGGGCCAAGAAATCGTCCTCAAGAAGCGCCCTGAATATCATTGGGCGCCTGCCTACTTCGGCCGCACTGGTCCTGCACGACTGGACAGTGTCGTCTACAAGATCATTCCCGAGGATTCGGTGCGCAACGGTGCAGTTATCGGAGGCAAGGAACTTCAGTTCATCTATTGGGTGAACGGCAAGTATGTTGATCAGCTGAAGGCCGCAGGGCTCAAGATTTCCGAGACGCTCAACCCCGGTACAGGCACGGAGGTCCCGGTCAACACGTCGGCGCCTTTCCTCAAGGATGTCCGAGTCCGCCAGGCCCTGCAGATCGGGATCAACCGCGACGAGTACGTCAAGCTGGTGTCGAAGGGATACGACAAGCCGGCCCGCGGTCCGCTCAGCCCCGCCAATCCCTATTTCGTCGACGAAAGCCAATACCTCAAATACGATCCGGCCAAAGCTAAATCGCTGCTAGACGCAGCCGGCTGGGATCGAGTGGGGTCGGACGGCATTCGCATCAACAAGCAAGGTCAGCGTCTCGTCTTGCGCGCCGCGCAGGACGACGCCGGGTGGCAGGCACTCCAAAGCCAGTGGCGCAAGATCGGTGTGCAGGTGGACCTCGATCCGCCCCTGGCGGCCGAAGCCAATCAAAAGCTGCTGTCCGGTGAATACGACCTCGCCTACTGGTACCACTCGACTCCAGATCCTGACCTGCTGCGCGCAAACTACGGCAAGATCACCGGCTCGAACCGGTCGTTCCTACCCGATGGCACTCTGGTCGACAAGCTGCTCCAGCAGCAGAACACCGTCATCGACTACAACGCGCGTAAGGCGATCGTTGCCAAGGCATCACAAGAACTGGTCCAGCAGGCGTACACGATTCCTGTCGTCAATGACGTCGACATCTGGGCGTACCAGCCAAAGCTGCATGACATCAAGGCCGTCGGACTGGATCAATATCTCTACAATGCCTGGCTCGCGAACTAGTGTCCCGCGCCGTTAATTCGTTTTAGAAGTCTGCCGAGGGATTCGAGTATCTCTTCGGCGGTCTTGGTCCACA
>NZ_JBNCNR010000018.1:0-59932 GCF_049847065.1 Gordonia sp. DT219
ATTATGCCTTGCAGGGAAGGCACTTTCGCTTATCAGCACACCATTTTCCGTGCTTCCGCACGAAAAATCCAGGCTAGATCCCTGTCTCCCGGAATGAAGTTCCACTTTCCGGCTACTTCTAACGCAAGTACGTCACCACCTGGCCATGATTTGCGAACTGGATCCCACAGAGGCCACCAAGTTGGATCATGCACGGCAACTGATATATTCATGTCAGTTGTCATAATGCTGCTGATCTGGTTGCGTCGCATTGAAACGTGCTTTCTCGATCGCCGCCCTCACCTCAGACAATTCATCGAGCAGGCGAGCCCGCTCGTCGACTCGAAACCGTCTCGCCTGCATGGCCATCACCGCCTCTGCCGCCACCGCCGAGATGCCCAGCAACTCCATGAGCGCTGATCGCGCGGCATCCGCGGAGTCGGACCGCACGAGCAACTCGATCACCTCATGGGGTCGGTCCGTCGCTGCCACCAGCGCGCCGAGAATCTCCAGCCGGTTCTGCCCCGGCCGTTTTGGCCGGCGGCGTCCGCCACGGCCGGCCGCGTCACCGGCCACCGGCCCGTCCCAGCGGAACCGGTCATCGCCGATGACGTCGTAGTCGCGGAGATCGGTCACAGCCATCCAACCGGGCTTCGACGGCGCCGACATCGACACGATGATTCCCGTCGCGTCGTCGACGGTGATCGATCCCGTCTCGCCATCGGCCGTGGCGAGCGTGGTCGACCAGGCGGCTCGGCCGCCGACCGTCGTCCACGTGGGGCCGCTGACCACCGACATCCCCGCACTCATCCGGGGTAGCAGCGAGTCGGCACCCATCAGATCGAGCGGGCTCAGCGGCGCACCGAGATGTACGGTCCGGAAGTCTCCGCCCAGTCGGCGCATGTCACCGTCGCGACGCAGAAACGGTCCGTGCCCTGGCGCCCTGAGGTAGACGACCTCTCCCTGATGCTCGATCCGCCACCGGTCATGCGGCCCGTGCCAGAAGTCGAAGGCCACATCGTCGTTCAGTCCGTCATCCGGTTCGCCGGCCGCCGAGATGGTGCCGGAGTTCATCGTCATCGATCCGGATACCCACACCGTGTCCGAAGCACTGTGCCGTCCAACCAGTTCCACCCACGATGGCGTCATGTGCGCTGACCCTACCGGTACGCCGCGTCGCATGGGCGCGGCGCGGGCGCACGACGCCGGAGGTTTGGCACCGACGCTCGCGTGGTATCGGCACATTGAGGGTTTCATTGATCCCGCGACCGACCCAGGAGATGAGTGGTGTACCACAGCAGCGGCAACTACGAGGCATTTGCACGTCCGCGCACACCGGCCGGGGTGGCGGAGAAATCCGCGTATCTCGTCGGCGCGGGTCTGGCTTCACTGGCTGCGGCAGCGTTTCTGATCCGGGATGGGCAGATGGACGGCAAGCGCATCACCATCCTGGAGGCGTCGGCGATCTCCGGCGGCGCGTTGGACGGGATCAACGATCCCGACAAGGGCTTCCTGATTCGCGGCGGCCGGGAGATGGAGAATCACTTCGAGTGTCTGTGGGACCTGTTCCGGTCGATTCCCTCCCTCGAGGTCGACAACGCCTCGGTGCTCGACGAGTTCTACTGGCTCAACAAGGACGATCCCAATTACTCCCTGATGCGCGCCACGCAGAACCGCGGCCACGATGGCCACACCGACGGCAAGTTCACCCTGACCAGCAAGGCGCAGCTGGATCTGCTGAAGTTGTTCCTGCGCCGCGACGAGGACCTCGAGAACAAGACGATCAGCGACGTGCTCGGAAAGGGCTTCCGCAACAGCAACTTCTGGCTGTACTGGCGAACGATGTTCGCGTTCGAAGAGTGGCACAGCGCCTTGGAGATGAAGCGTTACGTGCAGCGCTTCGTCCACCACATCGGCGGGCTGCCCGACTTCAGCGCCTTGAAGTTCACCAAGTACAACCAGTACGAGTCGCTGGTGCTGCCGCTGGTCCGTTGGCTCGAAGACCACGGAGTCACCATCCAATACGACACCAAGGTGACCAATGTGGTGTTCGACATCACCGCAGCGCGCAAGGTGGCCCGGCGGATCGACTGGATCCGCGACGGCCGGCCCGGCGGGATCGAGGTGACCGAGAACGACCTGGTGTTCGTCACCAACGGCTCATGCGTGGAGAACTCGGACTGGGGCGATCACCACACCGCACCGAGATTCGATCCCGACATCGGCGACGGCAGCGTCTGGGCGTTGTGGCGCAACATCGCCAGACAGGACCCGTCGTTCGGCCGCCCCGAGAAGTTCTGCGGCGACCCCGAGAAGACCGCGTGGGAGTCGTCGAGTCTGACGACGCTAGACGACAAGATCCCGCCGTACATCGAAAAGATCTGCCGGCGTGACCCGTTCAGCGGTCGGGTGGTCACCGGCGGCATCGTCACCGCACGCGATTCGTCGTGGCTGATGTCGTGGACGGTCAACCGGCAGCCGCACTTCAAGTCGCAGCCCGACGACGAACTCGTCGTCTGGGTGTACGGCCTACTCATCGACCGCCCCGGCGACTTCGTCGACAAACCGATGCGGGACTGCACCGGCGAGGAGATCACCCGAGAGTGGCTCTACCACCTCGGGGTGCCGACCGAGCAGATCCCGGAGTTGGCGGCGAACTCCGCCAATTGCGTGCCGTGCATGATGCCGTTCATCACCTCGTTCTTCATGCCGCGCCGCGCCGGCGATCGGCCGGCCGTCGTCCCGAAGAACGTGGTCAACTTCGCGTTCCTCGGCCAGTTCGTCGAGACCGAACGCGACTGCGTCTTCACCACCGAGTCGTCGGTGCGCACAGCCATGGAAGCGGTCTACACCCTGCTCGGCGTCGAGCGCGGCGTGCCGGAGGTGTTCGGATCGGTATACGACGTGCGCGCCCTGCTCAACGCAACCATCCAGATGCGCGACGGCAAGAAGCTCAAGGTGCCGAAACTCCTTGTGCGGGCACTCGACCGCACCGTCATCGGGCAATTGCTGCGCCGCTACCGGCTCGTGTGAATGTTGCGGCGCACCGAGTGGGCCGCGATGTCAGCCCCCGGCCGCCGCCTCGAATCCGGCGCACAGATCCGCCACCCCGGCGTCGAGGATGGCGCGGGGTGCCATTCGCGGACCGATGTCGACGCGGCCGGCGAGCGAGGCGAGGATCGGCCACTGCTCGGCTCGCGCGTCGCGCTCGGCGTCGGTCCAGCCGCCGAGCAGTTCGCCGAGACCACCACCGGGTTCGGGTCCGGCCGAGTCGGCGGGCATGATGTGCTCACTCACCGACACCAGCGCGACCCCGTTGACGTAGCTCCAGAACGTGAGAACCATCTCGACGGCCCGGGCATCGTCGACACCGAGCTCACCTAACCCGTCGGCGAGCCATTCGAGACCGGCGAGCGACACGTCCCCGAAGCCGTAGCGCGGCACCGCATAAGCGAGCACCACCCACGGATGACGTTGGTAGAGCTCCCAATCGATGGCGGCGGCGCGGGCGATTCGTTGCCGCCACCCCGGCGACGCGTCCCCCACCGGATAGGGGAAGCGGCGGCCGACCTCCTGCGCCATCGCGGTCAGCAGGGCGTCCTTGTCGGCGATGTGCCGGTACAGCGACATCGCCCCGACCCCGAGCTCGTCGGCGATCCGGCGCATCGACAGCGCATCGAGTCCGTGGCGATCGGCGACATCGATCGCGGCGTCGACGATCGCCTCCGTCGTCAACTTCGGTGCACTCGACTTCGGGGCCTGCTGGGCCACGGCTGATCACTCCTGGTTGCTGCTCGGTTTTCATCAAGTGGGCTTCATCAGGTGGGCGGGCGGGGAATAACCCGATTGCGTACAGCGTACTCACCAGCGTAACCTCGGTTCGGCGTACGTCGTACGCACCACCACATCGTGCTCGAGAAACCCGGAGATCCCCGCATGTCCACCCAATGCCGGCCCACCGATCAGCGCACGGCGCAGGCACCCACCGCCGACCGCCGTACCTGGCTGGGACTCGCCGTGCTCATGTTGCCGGTGCTGCTGGTGTCGATGGACTTCTCGGTCCTCTATCTCGCGATCCCGTCGATCACCGACGCGCTCGACCCCAGCGCCACCCAGCAGCTGTGGATCCTCGACATCTACGGCTTCCTCATCGCCGGGCTGCTCATCACGATGGGCAACGTCGGAGACCGGGTCGGGCGGCGGCGCGTGCTGCTCGCCGGCGCCGGCGTCTTCGGCGTCGCGTCGGTCATCGCCGCCTTCGCACCGAGCGCCGGTGTACTGATCGCCGCGCGTGCGCTGATGGGTGTCGGCGGCGCGACGCTGATGCCGTCGAGCCTGTCGCTGATCGCCAACATGTTCCCGAACGCGCGCGACCGTGGCCGGGCGATCGGCGTGTGGACCGCCGCCTTCGCCGGCGGTTCAGCCATCGGACCTGTCGTCGGAGGCGTTCTGCTGCACCACTTCTGGTGGGGAGTGGTGTTCCTCATCAACGTGCCGGTGCTGGCCGTGCTGTTCGTGCTCGGCCCGCGGCTGGTGCCCGAATACCGGGCGCCGTCGACCGACCCGTTCGATTTCCTCGGCGTCGCGCTGTCGCTGCTGGCGATCATCCCGATCGTCTACTCGATCAAGACCATGGCCGCCGACGGCTTCGACCCGCTGGTCCTCGTCATCGGAATCGTCGGCGTGGTGATGTTCGCGGTCTTCCTCGCCCACCAGCGCGGTGCCCGCGCCCCGTTACTCGATCTGAAACTGTTCCGCGACGTGCAGTTCAGCGCGGCGGTCGCGTGCGCCCTGATCGGCATGATGGCGCTCGGGGGCATGTCGTATCTGACCGGGGTCTACCTGCAATCGGTGATGGGCCACGACGTGCTCGCCGCAGCGCTGGCCGGATTGCCGGCAGCCATCGCCGTCGCCGTCTTCTCCATCGGCGCCGGCCGCGTATCCGCCTGGCTGGGCGTGCGCACCGCTCTCATCGGCTCGGTGGCCCTCGCCGCCCTCGGCAACCTCGGACTGCTCTGGCTCTCCACCGACAGCCCGCTGTGGATCTACCTGGTGTCGACGGCGATCGCGGGCATCGGCTACGGCGTGCAGTTCAGCCTGGTCTCCGAGATCGTCGTCGGATCGGTTCCGCCGGAACGGTCCGGCGCGGCCTCCGGCATCTCCGAGACCAGCTTCGAACTCGGGACCGCACTGGGCCTGGCCCTGCTCGGCTCGCTGGCCACGCTGGTGTTCCGCGAGCACAGCTCGGGCGCCGGGTTCGCCGACACCATCGGCGAGACGCTGCACCGGGCGGCCGGGATGGGACCCGACGGCACGGCGCTCGCCGACTCCGCCCGTGCCGCTTTCGTCCACGGCGTCCATGCCGCCTCGCTGGCCGCGGTGATCGCTCTGACCGTGCTCGCCGTCGTCCTCACTGTGGTGCTTCGCACACCGACGCGCACCGCCGAGGAATCCTTGGCCGAACGGTCGTAGGCTCGACGGAGTGCACGAACCGATCAAGGACCGCTGGAGCGCGCGCGGCTACGACGCCGCCGCGCTCGTCACACCCGCCGAGATCACGACGATCCTGGAAGCCGGCCGCTGGGCGCCCACCTGGGGCCGCATCCAGCCGGTCCGGTTCATCGTCGGCATCCGCGGCGACGAGACGTTCGCGCGTCTCACCACCGTGCTCAACCGCGGGAACAAGAGCTGGGCGCCCAAGGCCGGCGCACTGATCCTGCTGTGCACCTCGGACGATCCCGACGACGCGAAACTGCATGAATACGGTGCCGTGGACCTGGGTTTCGCGGCGGCGCAGATGAGTATCCAGGCCGTGTCGATGGGTATCAACGCCCACCCGATGGCCGGCTTCGATCCGGCGGCGGCACGCGCGGAGTTCGGTATTCCCGACGGGACGCGGCCGATGGTGATCCTGGGACTCGGCCGCCTCGCCGAGAAGACATCCACCCTGGACCCGGAGATCGCCGATCGGGACGCCTGGCCGCGAAAACGGTTGCCGCTCAACGAGGTAGCGTTCTCCGGCCACTGGGGCGACCCGTTCACCCCCGAAAACTGACCAGCCGGACAACCTGCTCGCCGCGAATATGGTTTGCGGCTATGGCGACGGTCGAGACGATTATTGTCGCGACCGTCGCCATAGCTGCACGTTGTATTCGCATCGCCATATTCGGATCGCCAGAAAACCGCGAATCCGGGCGGTTGGCGATTGTTGTTCGGCCCGGCATAGGGTTGATCCGCCCGCCGGCAACCGAATACATCCGCTCGAGACACAGGTGACGATGGAGAACGACGACCGACTCCCCCGACCACCTGCCCGCCCGTCCATCCGGCGGGCGCTGCTCGCGGTGCCCGACATCCGCGGACGCTGGGAGCCGGCGATCCGCGCCGGACTCTCGTTCGCCCTCCCGGCCACCGCACTCTGCGTCGCCGGGCTCGAGCGGGACGCCCTGCTCGCCGCGCTCGGGGCGTTCGCCGCGCTCTACGGCGAGAAACGTCCGTACCGTGTGCGCTGGCGGGCGGTCACCACCGCCGCCCTCGTGCTGGTGGCTGCGGTGGCGGGCTACGGCGCGCTCGGCGCGTGGGCCGGCCCGGACGCGACGATCGCCCGGAACATGGTGGTCGTGGCCGCGCTGGTGGCCGGTGCCGCAGTGGCATCCTTCACGGCCACCGCCATCCGCCTGGGCCCGCCCGGACCGTACTTCTTCGTGCTCACCGCAGCGGTCGCATCGGTGGTGACCCGCCATGGTGTCGACCTCGGCCCGGTGGTCATCGCCACCGCCGCCGGCGGCCTCGGCTCGCTGATCGTGTCCATGGCACCTGCGCTGTGGCGCCCGCACGCGCCCGAGACGGCGGCCACCCTCGCCGCGATGACCGCCATCGAGGGCTATCTCGAGGACAACAGCGGCGCCGACCGTGCACGCCGCCACGGCGTCGCGTTCTCCACGCTGAACGCCTGGTCGGTGCTCCACGATGCGGCGGCCACCAATGGTGCTCTGGCGCGGCAACTCTGGGAGTCGATGCATCGGCTGCATGGTGTCCGCAAGACCGATGCCCTGGTCGCACCGCTGGGACGGCCGACCATCCTGCACCGGCTGCGCGGAGCCGCCGAGCCGTACAGCCATGCACAGGTCACCGCCGTCCGGGTCACGGCTGCGGCGTTGTGCGCCGGCGTGATCTCGGTGCTCGTACACCTGTCGCGCCCGGACTGGGCGATCCTCGGTGCCGTCCTCGTTCTCCAACTCGGTCCCGACCGGATCCGAGGCGTCATCCGCGGGTCGCACCGACTCCTCGGCACCATCGTGGGCCTGGGTCTCTTCGTCGTCTTTCACCTTCTCGATCTGGGCATTCCGGCCCTGATCGTCCTGATCGCGATCCTCAACGTGCTCATCGAACTGACCGTCGTCGGCAACTATGCGGTTGCGGTCACCTTCATCACCCCGTTGGCCATGTTGATGGGCACCCCCGAATCGAACATCACCATCCCCGTCCGTGATCGCCTGCTGGAGACCTTCCTCGGGGTGGGGCTGGCCATCGCCGCGATGTGGGTCGTCGGCCGCCACGCCCACCGGAAGACCGCGAGGCGCGCCGACGCCGCCGTCCTCGACGACGTCGGACGCACCCTGGCGACGATCACGGCGGAACCCGTCGGCACCAGCAGATCGCTCACCATCCGGCGCGACCTGCAATGGACGCTGCTCGAGGCGGAGATGTCGGCGACCGACGCCGCCGGCGACGAACCGGAATGGGCGCGTGCCCACTGGCCCCATCACGCCGCGGCGTGCCAGGTCGGTTACGACACGCTCTCGTGGTGCTGGCGCACCGATCGGGATCGCTCGCTGGATCCGGTGATCGCCGGGCTGCTGGCCGACCGGCGAGGCATCGTCGATCGAATGTGATGGACGCGAATTTGATCCACCCGGCCGCCGGGGAGTACGGTCGAACGCATGCAGCGCGCGCTCCTTCTCGGTTGCCGCGGCGGGGTCTGAATCGACCGGCCCTCCGTCGCGGGCCTCTTGACGCGCCGGTCATCTTCCCCTTTTGAATCTCGGAGATGAACCATCATGGCAGCAGCAGACACCTTCGCCTCGGGCGCAAGCCGAATCGTCGAACCCACCGGACCCATCCACGCCGGGCAGCCGACGTGGAACAAGCAGCGCAACTCGGCGATGCCCGTCCACCGGTACCGGCCCTTCGCCGACGAGGTCGAAACCGTTTCCGTTCCCGACCGCACCTGGCCCGACAAGGTCATCGATCGTGCCCCGCTGTGGTGCGCGGTGGACCTGCGCGACGGCAACCAGGCCCTGATCGACCCGATGAGCCCGGCGCGCAAGCGCCGGATGTTCGACCTGTTGGTTCGTATGGGCTACAAGGAGATCGAGGTCGGCTTCCCGTCGGCGAGCCAGACCGACTACGACTTCGTCCGCGAGATCATCGAGGACGGCGCGATTCCCGACGATGTGACCATCCAGGTGCTCACCCAGTGCCGCGACGAGCTGATCGAGCGGACCTTCGAGGCGTGCCGGGGTGCGGCGAACGTGATCGTCCACTTCTACAACTCGACATCGGTATTGCAGCGTCGCGTCGTGTTCCGCGCCGACAAGGCCAAGATCACCGAGATCGCCACCAACGCCGCGCGCCGCGTCCTCGAGGAGCAGCAGCGCTTCCCTGACACCCATTGGCGTTATGAGTACTCGCCGGAGTCCTACACGGGCACCGAGCTGAGCTACGCCAAGGAGATCTGCGACGCCGTCTCCGAGATCATCGCGCCCACACCGGAGAACCCGATGATCATCAATCTGCCGGCGACCGTGGAGATGGCGACTCCCAACGTGTACGCCGATTCGATCGAGTGGATGAGCCGCAATCTGGCCCGCCGCGACTCGATCATCCTGAGCCTGCACCCGCACAACGACCGCGGAACTGCCGTTGCCGCAGCCGAATTGGGCTACCAGGCCGGCGCCGACCGCATCGAGGGCTGTCTGTTCGGCAACGGCGAACGCACCGGCAACGTCTGCCTGGTCACCCTGGGCATGAATATGTTCAGCCGCGGCGTCGACCCGCAGATCAGCTTCTCCGACATCGACGAGATCCGTCGCACCGTCGAGTACTGCAATCAGCTGAACGTCCCCGAACGCCATCCGTACGGCGGCGACCTGGTCTACACCGCGTTCTCCGGCAGCCACCAGGACGCGATCAACAAGGGACTCGACCAGATGAAGGTCGATGCCGACAACGCCGACGCCGATGCCGACGACATCCTCTGGGCCGTACCGTATCTGCCGATCGACCCCAAGGACGTGGGCCGCAGCTACGAGGCGGTCATCCGCGTCAACAGTCAGTCCGGCAAGGGTGGCGTCGCCTACATCATGAAGACCGACCACGGACTGAGCCTGCCGCGGCGCCTGCAGATCGAGTTCAGCCGCGAGATCCAGAAGCTCACCGACGGTGAGGGCGGCGAGGTCTCCCCCAAGGAGATGTGGGACGTCTTCGCCGAGGAGTACCTGCACCCCGTCCGTCCGCTGGAGCGCATGCGGCAGAAGGTCGATGCCTCCGAGATCGACGGCGGCGAAGACCGCATCACCGCGGTGGTGAAGGTCGACGGCGTGGAGAAAGAGATCTCCGGTTCCGGCAACGGTCCGCTCGCCGCCTTCGTCGACGCCCTGGCCGCCGTCGGATTCGACGTCCGGGTCCTCGATTACAACGAGCACGCGATGACGGCCGGCGGTGACGCCAACGCGGCGTCGTATGTGGAGGCACAGGTCAACGGCGAGACGGTATGGGGCGCCGGGGTGGCCTCCTCGATCACCACCGCGTCATTGCGCGCGGTGGTCTCGGCGGTCAACCGCGCCCACCGGGTCATCGTCCCGGCCGGCGGCGACGAGACCACCGACGCCGCGCCGCGCACCTGGGCACCGTAGGAATCCGCGGCCGACAGACCGATCACCGGTAAGTACCCCGATACGCGGGTCATCCCCGCTGTGTCGTGAAGTGGCATGGGCCGGACCCACATTCGAGCGATCCTCGACGTGGGTCCGGCCCATTCCCGTCGGTCGTCGCGGCCGTTCCTCAGTAGGGTGGCGGCGATGAAGGCAGGTCCGTGTGCCGCGATACTGCAGTCCCCTCCCCCGCCAACCGACTATGGCCGGGCCGCCGCCGGTCCGCACAGGCTCATCCAATCGGGGTGAGCCCGTGCCCGAGCCGCACGTCCACACTCGAAAGACGGCCGTTCATACCGAATCGCGTCGGGTGAGCGCGCAGCGCCCGAGGACGTCCGTCGACGACGAGGAGGCCGGAATGCACGCCACCGCCACCGACGCCGAGCGCGATGACCTCGGTCCCATCGACTATCTGGTCATCGAACTCGCACCGGGCACCGGCGACGTTCCCGACTCCATCCGGGCGGCGCTCGCGCAGATGGTGAGCGCCGGAATGGTTCGTGTCCTCGACCTCGTCGTGGTCGGGCGCAACTCCGATGGCATGACGGTGAGCGAAGCCGAAGATCTCGAACCCGGCATGCCGACGGAGGTGAGCGCGACCCTCGCCGAGGTCCTGGCGCTCGAGGACCTCGACAACCTCGCCCCGGCCATCACCGGCGGACGCAGCGCCGTGATCATCGTGTGGGAGTACACCTGCACCCGCAACCTCGGCCGGGTGGCCGCACACAGCGGTGCCGAGATCGTGGCACAGGGACGTATCCCCGTGCGTGACTTGATGTTCGCCCTGGGTGATGGGACCTGAGCATCGGACCGTCACCGCAATCTCTCAGAGCAGCTTGTGTTCTCGCGCCCGGTCGACTGCCTCGCGCCGGGTCGTCACACCGAGCTTGCGGTAGATCGACTGCTGATGTGTCTTGACGGTGTTCACCGACACGAACAGATCCGCGGCGATCTCGGCCGCCTTGAACATGGTGGGCAGATAGCGCAGCACGGTCAGTTCGCGATCGGTGAGAGGCTGTGTCGCAAGGGGTTCGGTGTCCGGATCGATCGTTGCCGCGCCACCGCCGGACAACTCGACGATCCGCTGCACGATCGTCGGCTGATGCGTCGTGAGCATCCGGTAGCGCGCCAGCACCGGTCGCACATCGTCGGCCCACGCCACGAACGGCCGCACCACACCGGTCGCGTCCGCGACGTGCAGGGCCTCACCGAGACGGTCGACCGCCTCTGCGTCGCGGCGTAACCGGCCGGCGGCCACCGCGGCGAGTACGAGGGCATCGCAACGGACGACCGGGTATTCGGCGTATGTGGTCATCGCCCCGAGTATCGACGGAACATCGGCGGCGTGGCCGGTCGCGAGGGTGACCTCGGCGCACACCACACGTTCGAGCGCCGCGGCGAATCCCGGCTCACCCGGCAGCCCCACCACGGCAGCCTGGGCGGCTTCGATATCGCCGAACAGCAGGTGCATCCGGATGAGGGCCACGTGCATCCACCGGTCGAGCAGCGCCGGCAGGTGGCCCGCGCGGGCCCGGATCACATTCAGCCGTTCGGCGGCGATCCCGGCAGCCGCCACATCGCCTGCGGCGACCGCGATCTGGATCGCGTAGATCTCCACGATCATCAGTGCCCCCAGGTCGGAGGCACCACCGGAATGGTGCGCGCGAATCCAGTTCAGCCGGGCCGCAGCAGCATCGAGACGATCGGCGTGTAACGCGACCGCGAGGCCCACGGCCTGCGAGATGATCACCTGCGGCTGCCGGCTCCAGCCACGACGGACCGCTGCCTCCAGCAATGCCTCGGAGTGTCGGCCGGCGTCGTCGATCCGGCCCTCGATCACTTCCAGCACCGACAGGTAGCCATCGGCGGCCACCGCGACCAGGTCCATTCCCGCCGACGTGGCCAGCCGCCGACAATCCTGCAGCAGCGCCTCGGCCTCGGCGAGACGGCCCGACAGCAGATGGTCGATGGCAAGGTTGTTGTCGCCGATCACCATATAGGCTGGAGCACTGGGCAATTCGTCGAGCGAGGCGGACCGTGCCGCCTCGCTGACCGCAGCCGCCCGGGTACCCAACTCGGCGATGTCACGGAAACGCGCGATCACCATGTGTACCAGGGTCACCACGATTCCGATGGCCGGTTCCGGCTCGACGTCCTGGTCGGCGAGCAGACGGTCGGCGAGACCGGCATGCTGTTCCATCGCCAGGTAGTCGCGCCGGTGATAGGCCAGTACGGCACCGATCACGTGGGCCGACGCAAGCGGCATCGCCGACAACTCGGTCTCGGCCGGTTCGAGCGCCGCGGCGAGCTCGGCGGCGCGGGCGGTGAGCATCAACGGCACCGCATACGCCCCGAGGACACGCGCGGCCGCGTTCGGTTCGCGGGCGGCGATCAGGTGGCGGATCGCCGCGACGTGGTCGCCGGTGCCCGAATACCAGGTGGCGGCCAGGCGATTCAGGTCGTCGATGCTGTCGGGTGCGTCGGTCTGCAACCGGTCGTAGAGCAGCTCTCGCAGCAGTGGGTGGTAGCGGAACCATTCGGGCCGGTCGGCCAGCCGGACCGTGAGCGCGTTCGCGGCCACCAGCGCCTCCAGTTCCCGGCGGCTGTCGGCGACCCCGGTGAGCGTGCGTGCGAGGTCGGCGGTCACCTCCGGGACGATCGAGGTGGCGAGCAGGAAGCGCCGGGTGTGTGGGGCGAGCCCGGCCAGCACCTCCTCCAGCAGATAGGCGGCCACCAGCCGATTGCGCCCGCTGAACTGCCCGAGCGCGGCGTCGACGGAGGTGGCGTCGCGCTCGGGCGCCCCGCCGAGCAGTGCCAGTCGAAGTCCCGCCGGCCAGCCCTGGGTACGCGCCATCAGCACGTCAAGATCCGCGTCGGCGACCTGCACGCCGGCGTTCTCACAGAGTTCGGCGGTCTCGGCCCGGGTGAAGGCCAGAGTCTCGGCATGGATCTCGGTGACCTCGCCGTCGAGCCGCAACCGGCTCAGCGGCAACGACGGGCGAGTCCGCGAGATCAGGATGACCCGCAGGTTGTCCGGACACCGGGCCAGCAGATACGAGAGCGACTCGAGGACAGTGGTGTCGGCGATCTGCTGCAGCTCGTCGATGACCAGATCGATCGGCGTCGACGTCGCCGCGATCGCGTCGGCGATGCGGTCGATGTCGGTCAGACCGAGATCGGACCCGGGTGCGAACTCACCGAGCACACTGCCCTGCGCCGCAAATCCGGCCACCTCGAATGCCGAGAGCACGTCACTCCAGAACGACGGGACGTCACCGCCGCGACCGGCGGCGAGCCAGACGACGTGCTCATCGGTGCGAGTCGCCCAGTCGGCCACCGCCAAGGTCTTGCCATATCCGGGTCCGGCGCACACGATGGTGAGTACCACATTCGTCCCACGGGCGAGGGCGGCGTCGATGCGCCGGCGCCGCACCACATTCGGCGGCACCGCCGGCCTCGAGATCCGTACGTGCGAAGAATTCGTCGCGCCACCGGTTGTGCTCACCGCGTCGTCCGTCCCTCCCCCGCGCCTCCACGCGGGATTCTACTCACAGAACGTCGTACGGGCAGCGCACTTTCACCCGCCATGTATGACGCGGGCGGCCCCCGGCCCGGCGAGCATGAACGAAAGCCGACCATGAACGAAAGAAGGGTAACCACGATGGGAATGCGTCCCGGACGGCGGAACCGCAGTGCGGTGATCGGGCATCCGGTGGGACGCGCGCACGTCGTCCCGGGAGTCGGCGAAGCCCTGCGGCGCGGAATCGAACGTCGATCCGCGGGACGGAACCGGCAGCCGCGCATTCGCTGAGGTCGCTACTGGAACTGCACTATCCGTCGATCGCCGAGATCTGCCCGCGCTCGATGGCGGCGACGAAGTCGGCGTGATCACCTTCTGTGAGCTTTGCGTATCGGGACGCGAAACGCTTTATCGCCCGGTCGAATTCGTCGGTGTCACCAAGATAGGCAGCGACGGCCACGGCGTCTCCGGAACGTCCGTGCCCGTAGGCGAGGACCCGGGCACACACTCGCCCGTAGACCCCCAGGGCGTTCTCGTCGAGGAGCTCGATCTCGAAGGAACCCTTGCCGTCGCGGAGCTGACGCAGATAGAAGTCGCGGTGTGTGCCGTCGATCCCCGGACCCCCGTCCCATCCGAGGAACACATCGCTGACGGCCTGGATGATGCGCTGTCCGAGCACCACCCGCTCGCCCTCGTTCTCGTAGCGGGGGCCGTCGAGATAGCCCGCGAGTACCGATCGCTGAGCTTCTTTGGCCTGCAGGATGAGGGGGTCGCCCGCGTCCTTGCCCTCGAGCAACAGCACCCACGCCTGGGTGCCGACGCTGCCGACCCCGACGACCTTGCGTGCCATCCGGACGACCCGGAAGCGATCCAGCAATGTTCGGTGGTGCGGCGCCATCGTCGACCGGAAGCTCTCGAAACGCTCCCGGAGTTCGCCGTAGAACGCCGCAGACCGGTCGCCGAGGAGATTCTCGATGGGCACGATCAGCGGCGCCTGGTCGACGAATCGCAATTCGCCGTCCTCGACGACGGTCAGCTTGCTCAGTGCCTGCAGGCTGTCCCGACGCCGCGCCTTGCGGATGGCGCCGCGCACCACCTTCGCGGCGCCGGCGTCCAGATGGGCGCCGACGGCGGCGAGGTCCTCGGTCGGAATCGCGTGGGAATACCACGCCTTCAGCGTGCCCATCCCGGCGAGCTCGGTCATCGTCTCGCGGTACTCCTGCGCACAGGCACGGGCGATCTGCTTGGCGGACTTGCGGGTTACGCCGTTGGCGAGGGCTGCGACGACCAGGCTGGCCGCCAGTCGCTTCACATCCCATTCGAATGGGCCGGGATAGGTTTCGTCGAAGTCGTTGACGTCGAAGGTGAGTTGGCGCTCGGGCGTGGCATACAGACCGAAGTTGCTCAGATGCGCGTCCCCGCAGAGTTGCACCTCGAGGCCGGAATTCGGGGTGCGCGACAGATCATCGGCCATCACCAGCGCAGCGCCCCGGTAGAACGTGAACGGGGTCCGTGCCATCCGGCCATGCCGGATCGGCACCAACTCGGGGACCCGTTGGGTGGCCTGCCCGAGCAGCAGACCGATCGGATCGCGGTCGTCGCCGTCGGCCACCTCGGACAGTGAGGCGAGCGAGGGACGACCGGCCGCCGGGTCCGAGGCGATCACGACGACAGGATGCGCTGCTTTTCCGCGGCGAACTCGTCATCGGTGAGCACGCCCTGCGCGTGCAGTTCGGCGAGCTGTTGCAACTCGGCGATCCGATCGGAGTTCGACGTGGGTGCCGGCGCCGGCGCTGGTGCGTATTGGGGTGCGGGGGCGGCATACTGGGCCGGCGGCGCCTGCTGTTCCTCGTAGGATTGCGCCGCCCAGCGTCGCCCCTGGCGACGCGATACCCGGTTGGAGACAGCGGTCGCGGTACCCGCCACCGCGGCGGTGCGCGCCACCCCGCGCAGAAGTCCTGGCATGATCGTGATCCTCTCGACGGCGTCGGTGCTGGTCAGTTGTCGTTCTCGTCGAGCACCGCGACGATGTCCTCGATCGCGATCCGCCCGGAGGCGACGAGTTCGGCACCGGTGCGCCGCAATGCCGCGGCGAAGGGTGCGGCCCAACGGTTTTCGTAGACGACGATCGCGGCGGCGTGTCCCGGTTTCAGGATTCGCCCGGCCTCGGCGAGGTCGTCGTCGCCGATCAGCCCGGAGGCCGCCTCGGCGAAGAGGGTCACGTCGAGGTCGCCGTCGAGGTCGAGGTCGGCGATGTCGATGCCCACCACCGCGTCGGCGTCACGCCGGACGAACGCGAGGTCGAGGACCCGGACGACATCACGCTCCACGAGATCACGCAGATGGGCGAGCGCACTGCCGTCGAATCGTGCATCGGACGGGAATTCGACGACGAGGTAGTCGACGGGCCCGAGGTCGACGTCGGTGTCGGTGTCGGTAGGAGTGTCCGCAGCATGCATGGTGGTCACCTTGGCACTGCCCGACCGGACGGTCCTCACCCCCTTGGTATGAAACGCGGCCGCCACCGGGGAGGCGACCGCCACAGACGTCTCATTCGCAGCGGGTGATCCGCGTGCGCCCGACATCGCGCAGGGTGGTGTCGGAAAGACATCGTCGACGGCCCTGATGCCGTGGACACGAACGCAAGGAGACGGCATGTGGAGTTCATTCTGGGAGTTTCTCTGGTCCATGGTGGTGATCTTCGCCTTCGTCGCCTACCTGCTGGTGCTGTTCTACATCCTCAGTGACCTCTTCCGTGATCGTGAGCTCTCCGGGTGGATCAAGGCCGTGTGGATCATCTTCCTCATCGTCATCCCGTACCTCACGGCGCTGGTCTACCTCATCGCCCGGGGTCGCGGCATGAGTCAGCGGTCCGTCGCCGCGCGGCAGCAGATCCAGGACCAGACCGACGACTACATCCGATCGGTTGCGGGCAAGTCGGCGACCGAGCAGATCGCCGACGCCAAGACCCTGCTCGACGCCGGCACCATCACCGAGGCGGAGTTCCACTCGCTCAAGGCCCGGGCGCTCGCCTGAGCGACCATCGTCCGAGTCGTCACCAAAGGAGTTGTCGCACATGTCCGTACCCACCGACGATCTCACGGCCCTCGCGACGGAGGCGTACGTCTACCTGTATCCGCTGGTCACCATGGAGGTGAGCCGCCGGCAACAGACTGCCCCGGCGGCCGCGGACCGTCCGGTGTTCGGACCCGCCAACCAGTTCGCCCATCTGCGCGAGTTCCCGTCCGCGCAGTTCCGGGCGGTGGTGCGCCCGAACTTCGACACCTTGTATTCGTCGGCGTGGCTCGACCTCACCACGGGACCGGTGGCCATCGACGCCCCCGACAGCGACGGCAGGTATTACATGCTGCCGATGCTGGACATGTGGACCGATGTCTTCGCCGTCCCCGGCAAACGCACCACCGGTACCGGCCCCCAGCGCCATGTGGTCGTACCGCCGGGCTTCTCCGGCGATGTCGGCTCGCACGGAACGGTCATCGAGGCGCCCACCCCTTATGTCTGGCTGATCGGGCGCACGCAGACCAACGGGCCGTCCGACTATGCCGCCGTCAATCGATTCCAGGATGGTCTGCGGGTCACCGCTCTCGGCGAGTCGCCCGCGCCGCCGCCCCCGGACATCGATCTGAGCACCGAGCCGTTGCGCCTGGTGAACGGCATGAGCGCCCTCGACTACTTCTCTTTCGCGGCCGATGCTCTCACGATCATCCCGCCACATCGCACCGACTTCTCGGTGCTCGCGCGGATCGCGGCGCTCGGGGTGGTCCCCGGAAAGCCCTTCGACGCGGCGACGTTCAGCGCCGAGCAGGCCGCCCAACTCGAGGCCGGAGCCGCCGCGGCCCGGACCACACTGGCCGACTTGACCGGACTCGGCCGGGTCGCCAACGGCTGGGAGATCATCACCGAATCGATCGGCGTGTACGGCAACGACTACCGCAAGCGCGCGCAGGTGACCCTGGTCGGCCTGGGCGCCAATCCGCCCGACGACGCCGTCTATCCGGTTCTGCTGACCGACGCCGCAGGGCGGCCGCTGACGGGAGACCGCGCGTACACGATCCACTTCGACGGCGATCAGCTGCCACCGGTGAACGCCTTCTGGTCGGTCACCATGTACGACGGCGAGGGATATCAGGTCGCCAACGAACTCGACCGATTCGCCCTCGGCGATCGGGACCCGTTGCGCTACAACGACGATGGTTCGCTGGATCTGTATGTGCAGCACACCGATCCCGGCGGCGACAAGACCAGCAACTGGCTTCCGGCGCCCTCGTCCGGCGCCCTCGGGGTGACGCTGCGCCTCTATGCGCCGCAACCGGGCGTGCTCGACGGCACGTGGACGCCACCACCGGTCGTGCCGGTGGAGTCCTGACCGGTCGGCTCACCTTCTCAGTCTGCGCTCACCCGGCGTCCGCGCACGTACACCTCGCCGATCGCCGGCTCACGCAATCCCATCAGCAGCGCGAACAACGTCTGGTCCCTTGCCAGTTCGGGGTCATCGGAGCGAATTCCGTTCTCCAGCATGGCCGCCAACGGCGGCCAGCGCTCCGGTTCGATGACCAGGAAGTCCGCTTCTTTCCCGGCGTCGAGATTGCCGAACCTCTCCTCGGCGTCGAGTGCCCGCGCCCCGGCCAGGGTGCCGGTGAACAGCAATTCGGCCGGATGAATCGACACCCCGCGATCACCCGGCTCGGAGATGTGCACCTTGAAGGCGTCCGAGAGCACCCGCGAGATCAGCCACTCGTCGCCTCCGCCGCAATCGGTTCCGGCCGCGACCGTGACGCCCGAGGCGATCGTGGACAGCCACGGCATCGTCCCGGATCCGAGGAACAACTGGGAGGTCGGGCAGTGTGCGATCGAGGTCCCCGTCTGCGCCATCCGCGCCAACTCGGCCTCGGTGCAGTGCACGGCGTGGGCGAGGACGGTGCGCCGGCCGAGTAGACTCTCGCCGCCACGCGCCGAGCCGGGCAGAAATTTTCCATCGTAGGTGTCGAGGTAGCTGTCGACTTCGAAAAGCTTTTTGACCGTGTCGATCTCGCCGGTGCCGGGCCGATTGTTCTCGTTGAGGTGGGTGTGCACGTACACCCCACGCCCGGACACCTCGGCGTAGAGCTCGCCGAGGGCGCGCAACGTCTCGGTCGTCACCGACAAGGTGAACCGCGGCATGATCGCGGTGTGCAGCAACGAGGTTGCCGGATCACCGGTGTCGGCGGCATGCCAGCGATCGATCTCCGCAGTTGTCAGGGCGATCGCGTCGGCCTCCGAGGTGATCAGCGGGCCGGCGGAATCGGGTCCCACCGTTTGGATTCCACGGCCACTGACCAGACGCAGACCCACCCGCGCGGTCTCGGCGAACAGCGCGTCCTGCGCATGGGGAAACGCCGACCCGAACACCATCGCCGCAGTGGTGCCCGCCGCGATCCGCCGGGCGGTGAATTCGCGGGCGATGCGGCGCGCGAACTCCGGGTCCGCCAGCCGCGCCTCGGCCGGAAAGATGCACGTATTCAACCACTCCAGCAGTTGCCCGCCCCCGTAGGCGTCGAGCGAGTAGGTCTGCGGGAAGTGGATGTGGGCGTCGACGAAGCCGGGGATCAGGAACGCGTCGCCGTGATCGATGGTGACGCCTCGCGCGGCGTCGGCATCCGGCAGGGCACCCCCGTCAGACAGGGCATCGGCCAGGCCGCTGCGCGGCCCGCTGTAGACGATGACGCCGGTCTCGTCGTCGATCACCAACGCGCCGTCGGCGACGTCGACGAGCGACTGCGCCGCGTCACGCAGATCCGGTGCCCCGGTGATGTGGATGAGATGGCCGAGATGGATTGTCACCGGAACACACAAGCACATCTGGCCCGATTCGGCGCGCCGGGGCGCCGTCCGGAGTTCTCAGACGACGTGCCCGTCCCATTCGTGGTCGTGCATGAACCCCTCGGCGAGCCCGACGCGGTATTTGAGACAACTACGCACGATGCCGAGATACGCGATGGGCAGCATCACGCCGGGTTTGCGATCGCCGGACACGCCGATGACGTCGTCGAACTCCCGCAGGTCACGGAAATACTGCCGCAGGGTCCGGCCCTGCCGGGCGTCCTTACGCCAGCCGAAGATGGCCATGCCGATCTTGATCATCGCCCGCACGTCGTCGTCGGGCACGATCAGCTCGTCGTTCTCACCGAAGAACGCCTCGTCGACGCGATTGTGCGGCCGGAACATCATGATCCCGCTGGTGGCACGCGGATTGCACTCGATGCAGTACAGGCCCTTGTCCGGGTGGTCGATGAAGTCGAATCCGACCTGACCGGTGAAGTCGGTGCCGGCCAGGAACGTCTCGACCCAGTCGAAGATCGGCTGATGCTTCACCGGCACGAACGACAGACACGAACTGCCGCCGATCGCATAGCCGACGGGGTAGGTGGCGTGGGCGAAGATCTTGCCGTCGCGCACCACCGAGTAGGTGCAGTAGCGATCGCCGGTCAGCCATTCCTGGGCCAGCCACGGATTGCTCGGATCGTGATCGAGCCACTCCATCGCATCGCCCGGATACACCTTGTGTACCCGCTGCGATCCACGCGAATAGCACTTCTTGACCGCGAACGGCCCGTCGAAATCCAGGCCGCCGACGTCCTCGGGACCGTCGAGGCGCGCGAATTTCAGGGTCGGCACCTCGCGCTGCGCCAGCATCTCCTGGAAGTCGAACTTGTTGTGCAACTGGTTCTCGAGCTCGAAATCGGACAGGAACAGTTCACATTCGGCGGGGAACAGTCCGCGCATCATCGAGAGGACGTCGGTCTCCTCGTGGATCGGGATGACCATGTCGACCTGCTCGTCGACGACGATGCGGGCCAGTTCGCGGCAGTATTCCTGCGGCTTGAACTTGGGCGGGGGCACCAGGTGGAAGCCGTCGACGGCCGTGGACACCCGGGTCAACACGATCGGGATCGAGTCGACGGTGGTGACGCGATGCCCGGCCGCCGACAGCAGGCGGGCGAGATTCAGGCTGAGGAACGACCGGCCGAAGGTGATCAGCACATGTCTACCGGAGGAGGCCACGGGGCGAGTCTAGTGGCGCCGGTTCGTCGGGCACACGGTGCGTACCGCTGCACCGGGAATTCGATTGCCTGCGGTGCGGCGAACCGATTTCATGGAATAGCTGACCCGGGGTCGTCGTTGGGATTGCCTGGATTGTTAGGTTGGCTTTGCTCGATCGTCCATGATCGAGGGTGTCGACAGGTCGGCGAGCAGGCGTGTCGAGGGCGGACGTGTCGAGGGTGGAGGAGGTGTGTCGGTGCTCTTCGTGATCGGCGTCATCGCCGCCTCCCTGGCCGCAGTCGCCTACGGGATGTCGACGGTGCTGCGCGCGCTCGGCGCGCGCCGGGTCGCCCAGGTCGCCCGCGAGGAGGGCGTCGGCGACACCAACCCGGCCGGTGGACCCACGTTGCAGTCGACGATGTCGACGCTGATCGACCCGTCCTTCATCCTCGGCACGGTCATGGTGATCGTCGGTTTCGCCGGCGGCGCGGTGGCCGCCCGCTTCCTGCCGCTGTTCCTCTCGCAGACCATCGTCTCGGCCAACCTCGTCGTGACCGCACTGCTCGGCACGATCATGCTGAACATCGCCTTGCACACCCGCGACTGGGTGGCCGTCTGGCTGGTCGTGTTCTCACTGTGCCTGCTCGGCTTCTCCTCGTCGCACCGCACCGGCGAAGGCCATGAGCACTCCATCCATTGGGGTCTGTTCATCGCGACGATCGTCTTGTCGACGCTGGCGCTGCTCGGGGTGTACCGCCTCGGCCGCCACGGGGCGATCGTCGGCGGGGCGATGGCAGGGCTGCTGTTCGGCGTGATCGCCATCGCCGTCCGCATCCTCGACGGCGTGCATCCGTTCGATCTGAAGGTGCTGCTCACCGATCCCGCCGCCTGGACCATCGCGGTGGCCGGCGCCTGCGGCTTCTTCGTGCAGACCGTCGCGCTGCAACTCGGCGCGGTCAACGGTGTCACCGCCGTGCTCGTGGTCGGCGAGACCGCGGGACCGAGCCTCGTCGGTGTGCTGTTCCTCGGCGATACCGCCAAGGCCGGATTGGGCTGGCTCGCGATCGTCGGCTTCATCGGGGCGGTGATCGGCGCGGTGCTCGTCGCGTGGTACGGCTCAGGCGATCCAGACCACTTCGGTGAGGCACCGCCCATGAAGGGCGGATGGCACCGTGGCCGTGAGGATTTCGACGGCGACCCCGACGACGACACAACCCGCACCGCCGACACCGCCCGCACCGCCGACACCGAGCGCGGCGGCGGCGAGTACGGATCGGTGGAGGACGAGTTCTGCGACGCCGACTTCACCCTCGTCGAGGACGACCTCGAAGCCGATTTCGGTGGTCCGCGCGAAGACGACGGTCCCGCCGCGAGTCGCAACGCCCGCAACCGCGCCCAGTAGCCGCCCAACCAGCCGCTGAAAGTGGGGGAAGAGCCACTCTTCCCCCACTTTTCTGTTCGTCCTCTGCAAGTTTCTGGAGGAAGAAACAACAAGTGGGGGAAGAACTTTCAGAGACGGTCCGTCAGCGTTCGCGCAGGATGAGGTCGGCGATGCCGTCGCGATCGGTGACATCGAGTTTGGTGCACGCCCGGTAGATGTGCCCCTCGACGGTACGGACGGACACGGTCAACCGTGCGGCGATCTGCTTGTTGGACAAGCCCGACGCGACGAGGTTGGCGATCTCGCGTTCGCGGGTCGTCAGGGGCAGCGGTTGCGCCGCCTCGATCAGCGCCGGGGTGCGCAACCCGCCACAGGCCGACGCCAGCCGATTCGCCATCGACGACGACGCCACCGTCGCCGACCTGCTACCCGAACGATCGTGGATACGGCTGGCCTGCGCGGCCACATCGGCCGCCGACAACCGCAGGCCGAGCGCCTCGAGATCGGCGGCGCAGACGTCGAGTTCGACGCCGTCACCGGCTGCGAGCGCCGCCGCATGGCGGGCGTAGAGTCGCGCCGACGGTCCGTCGATCTGTTCGGCCAACTCGGCCAGACGTGGCCCGGCGCTGACATCCCCGAAGCGTACGGCGGTGTGCAGCGCCTCCGCCTCGATCGCGAACTGATCTGTCTCGGCCGCCAGTCGTGCTGCTGCACAAGCTCGTTCGATACCGATCGACAAGGTCCCGGCCGCCGCGGCCTGCCATGCCTGCGCAATCCACAGCATCGGCCGGAACACCGCCACATGCGCACCGTCGCGCGCGGCCGCCCGGCCGAGTACCACTTCGGCGCGCTCCGCCTCCCCCAGCGCGCTGAGCGCCTGGGCCAGAAAGACATACGCCGGAAAGTTCCACGACGCGGAGTACTCGTCGCCGTCGAGGGTGGCCAAGGTCTGTTCGATGCGCCGCACCACCGAGGCGCAGTCGCCGTGCGCCAGATCGACCGCCGACACGAGGATCCCCGACATCGCCCAGCTGAGGTATTGCGCGGTGTCGGCGAATGCGACGTAACGCCGCACCGCCACCTTGGCTTCGTCCAGCCGGCCGGTCAGGATCAGTCCGAGGATCTCACCGATCGCGGCCGGATATCGCAACAGCCCATCGGTGAACCGTTCTGCCTCGCGGGCACGCCGGGCGAGCGGATCGAGTGCACCGCCTCGCCCCGACAGCGCGCGTGACAGCATCCCGCCGAATACACCCCATTCGACCGCCCACGGCAGGGCGTTCGGCGATTCGAGTGCAAGATCCGAGAGCGCGATCGCATCATCGATACGGTTCTCGAACAGTGCGCACGCCGACGCGATGCCATCGACGATCCGCAACAGATTCTCGTCGTCGACCCCGTCACGCACCTGGGCAAGGATCTTCTCGGCCGGTTCGGCATGATTCATCACCCAGAACATGTTTCCGACGCGCTGCAATCCGATCCGCAGCCGCAGCGGTACGTCCAGACCGGTCGTGTCGATGTGCGCGAGGATCTCCTCGGCTTCGTCCGGATGTCCCTGCCACATCAGTGCCCTCGACAGCAACTCGGCCTCGGCCGGTCCGCCACCCTCCTCGAGCGCGGCCCGCGCGAAACGCTCACCCATCGGGGTCTGTGCCAGGTTGAGCGCGTCGTCTGCGGCCGCCGACAACAATCCGAGGTCGACGGCCGACCGGTCGCTCTCCAACGCCAATTCGGCCAGCCGGATCCGGTCGAGCGGCGTCGACAACGGTCGTTGCCGCAGCGCACGCACCAGGTTGCCGCGTAGCCGGCGCGAGGATGCAAAACCCAGGCGGCGTCGGATCACCTCCCCGAACAGCGGGTGATGGAAGCCGACGTTGAGTTCGCGGCCGTCCCGCTCGAGCCGCACCAGCCCGTCGATCTCGGCCTGTTCGACGGCCTCCTCGCCGGCGACCTCGGCGAGGACGTCGAGATTCAGCGGCTCGCACAGACTCAGATATTTCAGGGCGGTCAGCACCGACTCGTCGAGTTGCTCGATCCGGCCGTCGAGCAACGACGCCAGTTCCGAGGTGATCGCGGCCCGGCCGCGCAGCTGCCATACCCCGTTGACCTGACGCAGCGTGTTGGCTTGGCGGGCACCGTCGACCAGGTGCCGCAGGAACAGCGCGTTGCCGCCCGAGGCCGCCCACATCCGGTCCGCCGAGTGCTCCTCGAGCTGACCACCGAGCACCGACTCCACCAGCTCGACGCTCTGGGCTTTGGTGAACGGCGACAACGTGATCCGCAGCAGGTGGTTGTCCTTCCACAGTGAGGTCACCGCATCCGGGACGGACTCGCCGCTGCGCACGGTCGCCACGATGTGCACGGCTCGGTCGATGGCGAGCTGATGCAGCAGCGTTGCCGAGAGTTCGTCGAGCAGATGCGCGTCGTCGACACCGATCACCGCGTTGCCCCCGGCCAGCAGCGACTCGCGGGCGGCCGACAGGTAGGTGACCGGGTCACTCGAGGTCGCCGGGCCCACAAGATGGGCGAAGACCCCGAGCGGGATCGACCGGGCCGACTCGGTACCGGCGACCCAGCGCACACCGGCGCCGATCTCGGCCGTCACGTGGCGTGCGAGAGTGGTCTTGCCCACGCCCGAATCACCGGTCAGCACGACACCGCACACAGCCGTCTCGTCGCGCAGCGCGGCCGAGATCGCACGGTATTCCTTTTCGCGCTCGACCAGAGGCCAGTTCGCCATGCGGGTATTTTAGTCCTTTTATCAGCTAAAACGCAGCCTTGTCTTCAGCCGATCAGGTAGTGACCCGCCACTGCGCCCGGGTGTCAGGCGTCGCGCTGATTGGCCGCCCATACCCCCGCGGCGAAGATGACCACCGCCCACACCGCGAAGTAGACCAGTGAGACACCGGAATTCCAGTGGAAGTCGTCGTCGGCCGTGCCACCGGTCAAGAAACGCGTGCCGTTGGCGAAGGGCAGGAGGGGTCCGATCCAGTCACGCACCTTGGGCACCGACCCGAGGATCGTCTCGATGACGAGCATCCACACCAGCACGAGCGAGATCGCACCGGCGGTCTGCCGCACCAGCGCGCCCACGCCGAGCGACAGCAGGACGCACAGCGCCGCGTAGACGGGGATGCCCCAGATCTGCCGGATCACCGCCCCGTCACCGAATCCGAATCCGCCGATACCGGCGACGAGAATCCCGAGGCAGACGACGGTGAGTACCAGCATGGTGACCAGGGTCAGACCGACGTATACCCCGGCCTTGGCCAGGAGTGCCGACGTCCGCTTGGGGGCGGCGAGGAACGTCGCGCGGATCGTCGAGAATCGGTACTCACTGGTGATGCCGAGGACGGCCATGATCATCAGCACGATGACGGCGAACTGGTCGAGACCGATCAGCACGAAGCTCAGAGAGGTGCCGTCCACCCCGGCCGACGGCGGCGCGCCTTGCGATGCGTCGTTGACGTTGCCGGCCAACCCGGCGAACAGCGACGTGATCCCGATACTGAGGATCACCACCAGCCCCATGCACCAGTAGGGCGAGCGGATCGAGGTGAGCTTGATCTGTTCGGCACGCAACAGGTCGATCATCGGGCTCCCCCACCCTGCGGGTACTCGCCCGGCGGTGGATATCGGCCCGGCGGTGGACCTTGCTGCGGGACGGCCCACTGGCCTGGCGGTGGGAACTGGCCCGGCGGCGGGGACTGGCCCGGCGGCGGGTACTGGCCCGGCGGTGGGAACTGGCCCGGCGGTGGGAACTGGCCCGGCGGCAGCACACCCGGCGCCCCACCCGGCCCCTCGGCACCGGCGTGATACTCGACGGCGTGGGCGGTCATCGCCATGAATGCTTCCTCCAACGATGCGGTCTGGGCGACGAGCTCATGCACGGTGACGCCGGCCGCCGCGGCGATGTCGCCGACCCGGTCGGTGGTGACGTCGTCGAGGGCGAACAGGGTGCGGCCCTGGGTGTCGTGCTCGACACGCGCCGACAATCCCGCCGAGCCGAGCGCAGTATGCAGTTGTTCGGGTTGCGGGGTACGCACCCGCACGATGGTCTTGGCGGCCGCGGTGAATTCCGACACCGAGTTGTCGGCGATCAGCCGGCCCTGCCCGATCACCACCAGCCGGTCGGCTGTCAGCGACATCTCGGTCAACAGGTGACTCGACACCAAAACCGTACGGCCCTCGGCGGCAAGGGACTTCATGAAGTTGCGGATCCAGACGATGCCCTCGGGGTCGAGCCCGTTGACGGGCTCGTCGAAGAGCAGCGTGTGCGGATCGCCGAGCAGGGCACCGGCCAGGCCCAGGCGCTGCGACATACCCAGCGAAAAGCCACCCGCGCGTTTGCGGGCCACCTGCGTCAGACCCACCGTCTCGAGGACCGCATCGGCCCGGGAGGCGGGAATACCGTTGCTGGCGGCCAGCCATCGCAGATGCGAGCGGGCGCTGCGATTGGGATGTACCCATTTGGCATCGAGCAGCGCGCCGACATGCCGCAACGGATGGTCGAGTTCACGATAGGGCCTGCCGTCGATGGTGGCCCGGCCCGACGTCGGCCGGTCCAGACCCAGCATCATCCGCATGGTGGTGGACTTCCCGGCGCCGTTGGGCCCGAGGAAGCCGGTGACGAGTCCGGGGCGGACCTCGAAGGTGAGGTTGTCGACGGCACGAACGTTGCCGAAGTCCTTCGTGAGGTTCTCGACGCTCAACATGCCGACGAGACTACACAGCGATGGTCAGACAGCGGCACACACACGGGGCGACCACGCAAGGGCGACGTCAAATGCAGGCGATCAGATGACCGGCGAGGACGCGAGGGCCCACCGGCGCTGGGGAATCCGGCCCGCCGTGGCGGCCAGCCGGCCCGCGGTGACCGCATGACGCATCGCCGTCGCCATCCGTTCCGGATCTTCGGCCCGCGTCACCGCCGACGCGAGAAGCACTGCATCACAACCGAGTTCCATCGCCAGTGCGGCATCGCTGGCCGTACCGATCCCGGCGTCGAGGACCACGGGGACCGTCGCCGCGGCGACGATCATCTCGATGTTGTGCGGATTGCGGATACCGAGCCCCGTCCCGATCGGCGACCCGAGCGGCATCACCGCGGCCACCCCGAGATCCTCGAGGCGGGCCGCGAGTACCGGGTCGTCGTTGGTGTAGGCGAGCACGGTGAATCCGTCGTCGACCAATTGCCGTGCACCGTCGAGGAGTTCGACCGGATCGGGCAACAACGTCCGGTCGTCGGCCACCACCTCCAGCTTCACCCAGGAGGTATCCAATGCCTCCCGCGCGAGCTGTGCGGTCAGCACCGCCTCGGCCGCGGTGCGGCTGCCCGCGGTGTTCGGCAACGGTTGGATCTTCAGTCGCCGCAACACATCCAGTACGCCGGTCGTGCTCCCGGCACTCACTCGGCGCATCGCCACCGTCGTCAGCTCCGTACCGGAGGCGACCAGCGCTCGGGACAAGACGTCGAGGGAGCTCGCCCCGCCGGTACCCATGACGAGCCGCGACGACAGCTCCCGGTCGGCGATCCGCAGCGTGTCGGGGATGCTAACCACCTTGCACCGCCGTCACGACCTCCACCGCGGTCCCGTCGGCCAGGGCGACGCTGCCCCAACGGCTGCGCGGCACCACCGCGCCGTCGACGGCCACCGCGATCCCCTGGTCGGGTAAACCCATGGAGGTCAGCAGATCTCGCACCGACCCGCCCGGGTCGAGGGCGGCCTCCGCGCCGTTCACCGTGATCGTCATATCGCACTCCTCTCCGCGCCTGCTCCGAGGGGCATCTCCGCACCGAGAATGCGGGTGACCACGTCGGAGGTGTACGGCGCCAACACGATTCCGTTCCGTCCATGTCCGGCGGCGACGCTCACGCGGTCGTCGATGCGTTCGATGATGGGCAGTCCGTCGGGTGAGCACGGCCGGAATCCGGCACCCGCCTCGACCAGCGTGTAGTCGCGCGCCCCCGGGAAGACCTCGATCGCATCGGCGAGCAGATCGGCCACCCCACCCGCCTGCGGTGCCGCGTCGCCCTGCCGCCACTGTTCCGCATCGCCCTCGTATTGGGTTGCGCCGACGACGATTCCGTCGTGCCTCGGCACCACGTACACCATTCGGCCGTCGACCCGGGCCCGGATCACGTGGCGCGGCGGCGGCACCGTCCACCGGTCCGCCCGCAGGCGCAGCACCTCGCCTTTGGCGAGATGGATCGGCGCCGACGGCCACAGCTGCCCGACCCCGGCCCCCGCGGCGATCAGGATCTGGTCGGCGTCGTCGAGTTCGGCGAGGTCCTCGACCCGGCGCGAGACGATCTCCCCACCGGCCGCGGTGAACGCCGCGGCCAGCGCGGTCAGCAGACGCCGATTGTCCACGGCGCCTTCACCTGTCGCGAGATAGCCGCCGCGCACACGAGCGCCGACGGCATGCTCGCGCGCACGTATGCCTGCGGCGTCGACCCGGCTCAGCCGGTCGGCGGCGTATGGCCGGGCCGACCACACGTAGTCGGCGAGCTGGGTCAGATAGGCCATGTCGGCGGCGCCGGTCGCCACGAACAGCGAGTCGGTCGCCGTCATGATCTGCGGGTCGCCCAACCGCTCGACGAGGGCGGGCCAGCCACGCACGGACTGTTCGGAGATCGCCAGCAACGCGTCCTCGCCGGGATGTCCCTCGCCGAGCGAGCCGAGCATCCCGCCGGCCACCCACGCGGCCCGCCACTGCCGGCCGGCGTCGAGGACACGGACATGCCAGCCGGCGTCGGCGGCGGCGAGGGCGCAGGTCAGACCGATGACGCCACCGCCGATGACGGCCAGTGTCCGGCCGGTGCCCGCGGCGCGCGACGTGGTCGCGCCGGTGCCCTGCTCTTCGGTGCCCTGCATGCTTGCGCATCCTTCCTTCGCCGGCATGATCCGGATCAGGTGTGACGGTCAGCGGGGGCGTCCCGCACTCTCAGCCCGGCGTACCCCGGACTCCCGTGTCGTGTCTTCCAGACTAACGCAGGCGATGGACCCGGTGCCGGTGCCCATCGCTTCCGCCGACGGGCACCGGCCATGGCTAGGGTGTGAGACATGCCCGGAGAGAACCTGATTGCGCGCGACGCCGCCGCGGCCGACCACCCGCTGCGATCGCGTCTGGCCGCGGCCCGGCTCTATCTGTGCACCGATGCGCGCCGGGAACGCGGCGACCTGATCGAGTTCGTCGACGCCGCTCTCGCCGGCGGTGTGGACATCGTCCAATTGCGCGACAAGGGTTCCCGCGGCGAGCAGGCGTTCGGCGTGTTGGAGGCGGGCGAGGAACTGGAGATCCTGGCGGCACTGCGCGGCGTCGTCGATGCCCACGGTGCACTGCTGTCGGTCAACGATCGCGCCGACATCGCACTGCTCGCCGGTGCCGACGTCCTGCATCTCGGCCAGGGCGATCTGCGTCCCGCCGACGCCCGGCGCATCGTCGGCGCCGACACGATCATCGGACTGTCCAGCCACGATGCGGCGCAGGCCCGCGGCGCGATCGGCGACGACGCCGTCGACTACTTCTGCGTCGGCCCCTGCTGGCCCACGCCCACCAAACCCGGACGCGCCGCCCCGGGCCTGGATCTCGTCCGGGAGGTGGCCGCGACCGCGACGGACAAGCCGTGGTTCGCGATCGGCGGCATCGACGCGGCGCGGTTACCCGCTGTCGTCGACGCCGGTGCCGCGCGGCTCGTCGTCGTGCGTGCCATCACCGCCGCCGCCGATCCGGCCACCGCGGCAGCCGGCCTCCGCGCGGGTCTGGCGTTCGGCTGACCGCCGGGCAAATACTGTTTGCCGACCCGTCGCCACGGCGTTACAGTGGCCCGATCATGTGCATTCGAATCGCGCTCGTACTCACCCCGTAGCGGGGTCCGATCTGACCGACCCCCCGCTGCGGGGTCGTCGCGCATTCTCGCCGGTCACCGATTCGACCGAAATGCTGACCACGATGCACACACTTTTCTATCTGCCCGGCACCGACTCGACCCACCCGAGCACGCAACCGTCCGGTTCGATTGCCGACCGGCTCCCCCGAGCGATTCACGCGGAGGTGGACGGCATGACCTGGGACGAGTTCACCGACGTCTACGGCGCAACCGGCACCATCCGGCTCGGTTCGCTGTCGATCACACCCGCGCCCGCCGACATGATCGAATGCCGGGCGACCATGGCCTGCGCCGACCGCATCATGTCGTTGTCCGCGCGGGCCACCGGTCCGGTGGGTGCGATGACCTCGATCCTGCACGACATGGGTGCTCGCGTCGGGATCGTCACGCTTCGTCAGCGCCGGACCGACGAGGGTTTCGCGACCTTCTTGCTGTGTGAAGGCGACGATCGGCAGTGCTGGGCCTACGGTGCCGGCGCCTCCGGCGACGAAGCCAACATCAACGCACTGATCGCGGGGGCGAACCGCCTGTTGCCCCGGTAGACGGTCGGTTCGGTCGGCGGTCAGTTCAACAGGTCGAGCGCGGCGATGCGGTCGCGTAGTTCCGGCCACGCCGCACCGAACCCGGGGTGCAGCGGCAACGCGTCGACGTCGGACGCGTCGACCCAGCGCAGTTCCGCCGACTCGCCGTTGGCCACGGTGGCGACGGGGTTGTCGATGTCGGCGATGACGGTCGTATAGGTCCAGCCGCTCACGGCGCGATGGGTGATCAGTGCGGCGGTGACGTGCACCGGCGCCGGATCGAGCCCCGCCTCCTCGTGCGCTTCGCGCAACGCGGTGTCGACGGCTCCCTCGTGGGAGTCCCGCGCGCCGCCCGGGATTCCCCAGGTTCCGCCCTGATGCGACCACGCGGCCCGGTGCTGCAGCAGGATCAGCGTGTGACCGTCGGGCCGCAGCGTCCGCAGCAACAGACCGGCCGCCCCGTGCACACCCCAATACCGCGAACCATCGGCGTCGATGACCCAGCCGTCCCCGTCTCCTCGCACCGTGCCTCCTGTTACCCGACCTGCGGATCCGACTTCTGCTCACCGTCTGCTGCCTCCACCGTATGTGACCGGGCCCACCGGAACCAGGTTCCGCGCACGCGGGATCGAGATCTCCCCCGGGCGGGAAACGCCCCGGCGACGTGAGGCCTTCGTCACCGCGGCGCGGCTAGGGTTGAAACAGACCGGCACCGCAGGAGCGATACACCGAACACGGGTCATTTTCGGGCATGTCGCCCCCGCCGGGCGGGGATGTCGGCGAACCACAACGACGACGAATGACCGATCAGCGAAGAAGGGATCGTGTGGTGACCGGCGAGGCATCTCCCATGCGGACGGTGCTGACCCGTGCAGGCCGCACCATCCGCCCGGGCTCGTCGTCGCCACCCTTGCGGCAGGCGCTGGCCGACCGGCGCGAGTCGACGTCGTCGGGCCGGACGCGCGCCCAGTCACCGCTGACCACCATGCGCCACTACGCGCGCACCACCCCCGGCAAACTCGTCCTGATCGCGGTGGTGCTCGCGCTCGCGATCCTCGGCACCGGCTGGTACGGCTCGAACGTCCTCGAGAACCGCACCAATTCCCTCAAGAGCATGATCGACCGGGGCGAACCGCTCGCCGAGGCATCGCAGGTCCTCTACAGTTCGCTGTCGATTGCCGACGCCTCCGCGAACTCCGCTTTCATCTCCGGTGGCCTGGAGTCCCCGGATCTACGAACCCGCTACTCGAATGCCCTGGCCACCGCGTCGGCCTCGTTGATGCGCGCCGCCGGGAGTTCGGGCGCACCCGGCGAGGACGACGACGCCGACACCCGCGCGGTCAACGCCGACCTCAAGACATTGGCGACCACCATCCCCGTCTACAGCGGGCTCATCGAGACCGCGCGCACCAACAATCGGCTCGGCAACCCGGTGGGCAGCGCCTATCTCGGCCAGGCGTCGGCACTGATGCACGACCAGATCCTGCCCGCCGCGCAACGACTCTACGAACGCCGCTCCAAGGCCATCGCCGACCCGCAACACACCCTGACCGTCCCGCCCTATGGCGTCTACGCCGGCTTGCTCATCCTGGCCCTGGCCCTCATCGCGGTGTCCCGTTACCTGAGGCGACGCACCCGCCGCCGCTTCAACATCGGGGTGCTCGCTGCCCTCACCGCGATCGTCGGCGGACTGATCTGGCTGTTGGTATCGGGGCTGACGTCGGTGGCCGCGACCAATTCGGCCAAGTCCGATGGTGCCGACCCGCTGCGGCAGCTGACCGAGGCCCGCATCCTCACCCAGCAGGCCCGCTCGGCGGAGACGCTCTCGCTCATCCGGCGCACCGATCAGAGCGACTTCGATCAGACCTTTGCCACCGCCACGTCCGGCATCAGCGCGCTGCTCACCGATCTGGGTGGACGGACCAGCTCCACTGGTGGTGCGTTGACGCCGGCGCAGGTGCAGTCGGTGACCTCGGCGCTCGATCAGTGGCAGAAATCCGACCAGCAGGCGCGGGCGGCGATCGAGCGCGGCGACTTCCGGCAGGCCCGCATGCTGACGATCGGCACGACGCCCGAGAGCACCGCAGGTAGCTACGCGGCCGTCGACTCCGCGCTGACCGACGCCATCACCACCACCCGCACGTCATTCCGCGACGACATCAACACCGCGCAGCGCCTGATCGGCTACACCGGTACCGGCATTCTCGTGTTGACGATCTTCGCGGCCGTAGCGCTGGTCATCGGCCTGATTCCCCGTGTCCGCGAGTACCGATGACGCACACACCGATCCCCTTCACCCGTCGCCGGCCGCCCGCGCGCGCCCGCCGCAAGACTTCGGGCGCGACGATGATCCTCGGCGCCGTACTCGCCGTGGTCGCGTTGCTCACCTCCGGTTGCGTCACCTTCGCCGCGCCGCAGTCGCCTCCCCCGACGGCACCCGCGGTCACCCCGACCCCGCCGGGCGCGGCGACCGAGGTGAGCACCGAGCCCGCGCCCACCTCCTGTGACGCCACCGCCGCCCTGCGTCCGCCCGATCCCATGCCCGAGCCGGCGCAGATGCCGCCGGGCAGCACCATGGCGGCGATCGCCGCACGCGGACGGCTCATCGTCGGCACCGACATCGGCTCGAGCCCGTTCAGCTTCCGGGACCCGCTCAGCGGCGACCTCCAGGGCTTCGACGTCGACCTCGCACGGGAGGTCTCCCGAGCGATCTTCGGCGACCCCAACCGGATCGAATTCCGGGTGCTCAGTTCTTCCGACCGGATCGACGCCTTGCGCAGCGGCTCCGTCGACCTCGTCGTCAAGACGATGTCGATCACGTGCGACCGCGCACAGTCGGTCAGCTTTTCTTCCCCGTATTACGTTGCATCCCAACGCATTCTCGTTCTACGGAATTCCGGCATCACCGACGTCTCCGGTCTCGCGGACAAACGTGTGTGCTCGGCTCGTGGCACCACCTCGATCGGCCGAATGCAAGCCGAACAACCGCGTGCCAAGATGATCACGACAGTCACCTGGGCCGATTGTCTGGTGATGTTGCAGCAGGGGCAGGTCGATGCGATCACCACCGACGACGCGATCCTGGCCGGCCTGGCCCAGCAGGACCCATGGGTTCAGATGGTCGGTCCCGGACTCGGAACGGAGGATTACGGCATCGGGCTCCCGAAAGGACACGACGACATGGTCCGATTCGTCGATGGCGTACTCGCCGCGACCGAGGCCGACGGGCGATGGAACGAGATCTACGCCCGCTGGTTGGGCGACATCGGGCCCGGTTACGGTCCACCACAAGTGTTCTACCGGGACTGACCGACGATGACAGGGAACGACGAACGCACCGGCGCCCCGCCACGGGTCGCCGCCGACGACGCACCGGACGCCACGTGTGAACCCGAGGTCGGCGCCCAACGCGCGGATCTCGGGCAGCTCGAGGAGCCCGACGACCGGACCCAGCGCACCGACCCGGGTGATCTCGACATCGGCACGCAGCGTGCGGATCTGTCCGACCTCGAGATCGCCGATACCGGGGCGACGGCCTCGGGCCGAGGTTCGGCCACCCCACCGATGACCGGCTCCACCGACCCGGTTCTCCGCCCGCGCCCACGCATCCCGGGCGACACGTTGCCGGCGGCGGGCCACGCACGACGATTCGTTCCCAAAGCCCCACCGCAAGTGCATGATCGGCGACTCGGTACCGGACTCGTCGAATTGCCGAAGATCGTCGACATCGAGCCCGCCGACGCGGTGCTGGACTCCCCGGTGATCCCCGAGGGCAAGCGGTTCTGCTGGCGGTGCGGCCGGCCGGTCGGGCGCAAGGGGGGTGCCGGCGCCGGGGACCTCACCGGCACCTGTCCGCATTGCGGTGCCCGCTACTCCTTCATCCCGGGGCTGGCACCCGGCACGCTGGTGGCCGGCCAGTACGAGATCGCGGGCGCCATCGCGCACGGCGGCCTGGGCTGGATCTACCTGGCCATCGACCGTAACGTCTCCGATCGCCCCGTGGTCCTCAAGGGGCTGCTGAACTCATCCGATTCCGAGGCCCAGCAGATCGCCATGGCCGAACGGCAGTTCCTGGCGTCGGTGAACCACCCCGGGATCGTGAAGATCTACAACTTCGTCGAGTACGCCGCCGACGACGACCAACGCTTCGGCTACATCGTCATGGAGTACATCGGCGGGCAGACGCTCAAGGAGATCACCGCTGCCGCATCCGATTCCGACGGCGGAGCTGCTCTGCTGCCGATCGAGCAGGCCATGGCCTACATCCTCGAGGTGCTTCCGGCCATCGGCTATCTGCACTCGGTGGGCCTGGTCTACAACGACGTGAAGCCCGAGAACGTGATGGTGTCCAGCGACGAGGTCAAACTCATCGATCTCGGTGCGGTGTCGGCGATCAACGGCTACGGACACCTCTACGGCACCCCGGGATTCCAGGCTCCGGAGATCGTGCAGACCGGACCGCAGGTGGTGACCGACATCTACAGCATCGGCCGCACCCTGGCTGTGCTGACGCTGGACATGCCGATGGAGCAGGGCCGATATCTCGACGAGTTGCCCGATCCGGAGACCACCCCCGTGCTGGCGGCGAATCCGTCGTATTATCTGCTGCTGCAACGTGCCACGGCCACCGACCCGGCCGAACGCTTCGGCTCGGCCGAGGAGATGACCACCCAGTTGCTCAACGTGCTGCGCGAGACCGTCGCCGTGCACACCGGTGTGCCGCGGCCCTCGCTGTCGACGGTGTTCACCCCCCAGCGATCCACGTACGGCACCGATCTCATCCTGGCCCCGGTGGACGGGTTCTTCGACCCGGACCTCGCGGCCTTCTACAATCCGGTCGACATCGCGCACGCCTTGCCGGTGCCGCTGGTCAACCCTGCCGATCCGGCTGCCGGACTGCTGAACTCGGCGGCGCTCTCCGATCCGCGGCAAACCCTCGACTCGATCAATGCCGCACGCGCGGAGCGCTTCTCGTCGTTGTTGGGCCGCCCGTCGAACAACGCTCATCCGTCGCTCGAGATCGATCTGGCGCAGGCGCGCGCCCATCTGGAGCTCGGCGACGTCGACACCGCACTCGCCGTTCTCCGCGATGTGTCCGTGCAGCACGGTGATTCGTGGCGAGTGGACTGGTATCTGGGCATCTGCGGCCTGATGAACGGCGAGCCGGAGCTCGCGCATCAGCGTTTCACCGAAGTGCTGCAGACGATGCCGGGCGAACTCGCACCGAAGCTCGCGACGGCCGGAACCGCCGAGATCATCGGCCGGTGGCTCTCGGATGAGAAGTATTCGAACGAGGACGGCTCCACGACGCCGCCGGCGCGGCGCATCGCCGAGATGTACGACGTCGCCGACCGGCTCTACCGCGATCTGTGGTTGACCGATCACAGCATCGTGACCGCCGCGTTCGGGCTCGCCCGCCTGGCCGTGGCGCGCGGTGACTTCGACGCCGCCATCGAACCCCTCGACGAGGTACCGCCCACCAGCCGGCACTACAACACCGCGCGCACCACCGCGGTGCTCGCCCTCGTCCACGGGCGTGCGCCGGAACTGGTGGAGAAGCGTCAGATCGTCGAGGCCGCACGGCGTCTGGATGTCATGCCCGAGAGCGAGCCACGCAAGGCCCGGCTGCAACTCATCGTGCTCGGCACCGCACTCGGATGGATCATGGCGCACCCCGAGCAGGCCGGCGACCCGGCCACGCTCCTCGGCGTCCCCTTCACCGAACGCGGCCTGCGCAAGGGCACCGAAAATTCCCTGCGCGCCCTCGCGCGTCAGATGCGCTACAACCGCGACCACCGCTTTCTGCTGGTGGATCTGGCCAACTATGTGCGTCCGGACAGTCTTTTCTGAGAGTCGCGCCGACTCAGGTTCCCGAACCGGATTCCGGTTCTGATCGAGCGACCACCTCGACGGCCTGGCGGGCGATTGCCAGCTCCTCGTTGGTGGGTACGACGAGCACCCTCACCGTACTGTCGTCTGTGGAGATCTGCCGGGCATCCTTGCGGTGCACCGCATTCCGCTCCGGGTCGATGGCGATTCCGTAGTTCTCGAGCCCGGCGAGGGCATCCGCGCGCACGCCGGCAGCGTTCTCGCCGACGCCCGCGGTGAAGGTGATCGCATCCACCCGGCCCAGATCGATCATGTACGCACCGATATAGCGGCGCAGGCGATGGATGTAGACGTCGTAGGCGAGACGCGCCGACGTGTCGCCTCGCCCGATGCGCTCGGTGACCGAACGAAAGTCGTTGTCGCCGCAAAGTCCCTTGAGGCCCGAGTTCTTGTTGAGCAGGGTGTCGATCTGCTCGGCGCCGAGTTTGGCGACCCGGTGCAGATGCAAGACGACGCCGGGATCGATGTCGCCGCTGCGAGTTCCCATGACGAGCCCCTCGAGCGGGGTCATGCCCATGCTGGTGTCGATCGGCTCGCCGCCGGAGATCGCCGACGCCGATGCCCCGTTGCCGAGGTGCAGCACGATCTGGTTGACCGTCGCCGGATCCTGGCCCAGGATCGGCGGAACCTGCTCGGAGACATATTGATGGCTCGTCCCGTGGAACCCGTACCGGCGGATGGCATGGAGCTTCGCCACGCCCCGATCGATGGCGTAGGTGGCGGCGGCATCAGGCAGCCCGTGGAAGAAGGCGGTGTCGAACACCGCCACCGAGGGCACCCTGGGCAGCAACTCGCGCGCCGCCTCGATACCGGTCAGGTTCGCCGGATTATGCAGCGGCGCAAGTGAAGAGATCCGCTTGATCTCACTGATCACATGATCGTCGATGAGGGTCGGCCAGTAGAACGTCCGGCCACCGTGGACCACTCGATGACCCACCGCCGACAGGCCGGCATGCGCCAGATCGATGCCACCCGAGGTGAACAACTCCATCATCCGCCGGATCGCGGCGGTATGGTCGGGCAATTCGAGGGTCTCGGTGGACTCATCGCCGCCCTGGGAGTGGGTGATCGAGCCATCGTGATCACCGATCCGCTCGGCGACACCGTCGGCGATCACCTCCGCGCTCTCGGGATGCACCAGCTGATATTTCAGCGAGGACGAGCCCGCGTTCAGTACCAGTACCGCTCCGTCGACCGATTCACTCATTCTTCTCGCCGCCCTCGTGCCGCCAAGTTCTGTGCCTGTATCGCGGTGATCGCCACCGTATTCACTATGTCGTCGACGAGCGCACCCCGGGACAGATCGTTGATCGGACGCCGAATGCCTTGCAGCACCGGCCCGATCGCGACCGCACCGGCACTGCGCTGCACCGCCTTGTAGGTGTTGTTGCCGGTGTTGAGGTCGGGGAAGATCAGTACGGTCGCCTTTCCGGCCACCGGCGAGTCGGGCATCTTCGTCGCCGCCACCGACGGCTCCACCGCGGCGTCGTACTGGATGGGGCCCTCCACCAACAGGTGTGGTGAACGCTCACGTACCAGCTCGGTCGCGATGCGCACCTTGTCGACGTCGGCGCCGGTCCCCGAACTGCCCGTGGAGTAGGAGAGCATCGCCACCCGCGGCTCGATTCCGAAACCGGCCGCCGTGGTCGCCGACGAGATCGCGATGTCGGCGAGTTGCTCGGCGGTGGGGTCGGGCACGATCGCGCAGTCACCGTACGCAAGGACCTTGTCGGCCAGGCACATGAAGAACACGCTCGAGACCGTCGACACCCCCGGGGTCGTCTTGATCACCTCGAAGGCCGGCCGGATGGTGTGCGCGGTGGTGTGCGCGGCCCCCGACACCATGCCGTCGGCGCGGCCGGTGTAGACGAGCATCGTCCCGAAGTACGACACATCGCCGATCCGCTCGCGGGCCTGCTCGACGTCGACGCCCTTGTGCTTGCGCAGTTCCGCATAGATCTGCGCGAACTCCTCGGTGAGCGCCGACGTCGCCGGATCGATGATCTCCACGCCGTCGAGATCGACCCCCAGTTCGTGCGCGCGGCTCGACACCGCGGCCTCATCACCGAGAATGATCAGCGACACCACATTTCGGCGCAGCAGCCGTCCGGCGGCACGCAGGATTCGGTCGTCGTTGCCCTCGGGCAGGACGATGCATCGGCGGTCCGCGCGGGCGCGGGCGATCAGGCCGTACTCGAACATCTGCGGCGTCATCACCTCGGTGGTGGGCACCTTCAGCAGGTTCATCATCGCGTCGGGATCGATGTAGCGCTCCATCAGTCCCAGCGCGGCCTCGATCTTGCGCACCGACCCGACCGCCACCCGGCCGCGGGTGTTCGCCGCGATCCGAGCGGTGTCGTAGGTGCCCTGATCGCACATGATGATCGGCAGCGGCGACCGCAACCCGGAGACGAGGGCGTCGACCATCGGATGGGGGCGCAACCCACCGTTGAGGATGATGCCCGACAGGCGCGGAAAGCCGTGGGCGGCATCCGCGTTGACGAGTGCCAGCAAGACGTCGGAGCGGTCGGCGGGCGCGATGACGACGGTGCCCTCGGAAAGCCGCTCCAGGATGTGTTCGACGGTCATGCCGCCGACCATGACCTTGAGCGCCTCCCGCTCCAGCAACTCCGGGTCGCCACTGCAGAGGGTCGCGTGCAGCGCCTCCTGCAGCTCGGCCATCGTCGGCGCGAACAGCACCGGCTCCTCGGGCAGGCACCAGGTCGGTACCGAGAGCGTGGCCAGTTCGGCCTGCACCGCCGACATCTGTTCGGGGTCACAGCGATTGGCGATGACCGCGGCCGTCGTCGCGTGAATCGAGGCGATATCGGCGAGCAGGTGCTCCGCGGTCTCCCGCACTTCCACCGGGCTGCGCCCAGAGGCATTGAGCGCCAGAATGATCGGCGCCGACAGATTCGCGGCCACACGTGCGTTGTACGCCAGTTCCGACGGGTTGCCGACGTCGGTGTAGTCCGATCCGACGATCACCACCGCATCGCATCGCGACTCCACCGCATGGAACCGGGCCACGATCTCGGCGATCGCTCCGTCGGGTGCGGCATGGACCTGGTCGTAGGTGACCCCGATGCAGTCGTCGTAGGAGACCTCGGCGGATGCGTGCTCGATCAGCATCTCCAGGACGTAATCGCGCTCCCCGGCTCCGGTGCGTGAGATCGGGCGGAACACCCCGACCCGGCCACCCGTCGCCGCGAGCAACGCCAACACACCGAGCGCCACCGTCGACTTACCGGTGTTTCCCTCGGCCGAGGCGATGTAGATCTTCGTCGCCACCGCCGGGGTGTTCGTCTCTGAACCCATGGTCGTAACCCTAGCGACTGGGCCGGGCCTCAGTCGGCCGGCCGATCCACCGATCGCGGCGCAGCCGACGAGTCGTCCACGATCGCGCGCACGACCAGCTCGGCGATCTGCTCATCGCTCAGTGAACTTCCCGGGACCAGCATCATCGAATAGATGACGCGGACCAGGAATTCGGCGCCGCCGCGCGCGTCGGGCAGCAGGTGTTCACCGATCTCCGGTTCGAGGTCGGGCAGGGTCTCGTCGACGATCCGCGACACCAACGAGGGCCCGTCGGCGTCCTCGGTGCTGATCAGTGCCCGGACGATCTCCTCGGGCTCCTCGCGCAGCACATACTGCAGTGCCTCGTGCCCCCGGATGTAGGGCAGTACGTTCCGTATCTGCGCGCGGATTCGGCCCGCGGCATCCGGCTCCGCCGCCGACCATTCGCGCAGCTTCACCCGCAGATCGGCGACCTCGCGTTCGACCATGGCGGCGACGAGGGCGTCGCGCCCGCCGAACATGCGGTAGGCCGTCGCACGCGCCACCCCGGCATGCCGTGCCACCGACGTCAGACTCAGCGCCTTCGCGCCGAAGCGCGACACCAGTCCGACCCCCACCTCCACCATCCGATCGCGGTCCACGCCGAAACGTTATCGGACCGGCGTGGTCGGTGGTGGAGCATGTGCCAGACCACCTCGCCCGCATCTGGCCGGCATCGGCGACAATCGAGACCACGCCGACGATCAAGGGGGCCACCATGCACATCCGGGACGCCGGGATCGACGACGTCGACGGCATCACCGCGATCTATAACCACGCCGTCGAACACACCACCGCGATCTGGAACGACCGACTCGTCGACGCCGCCGACCGTCGCCGCTGGCTGACCCAGCGGCAGGCCGGCCGATTCCCGGTGCTCGTCGCCGTCGAGCCCGAACACGCTGGGCCGCAACAGGTCCTGGGGTACGTGACCTACGGTCCGTACCGTCCACACGACGGCTACCGGCACACCGTCGAGCACTCGGTCTACGTCCGCGATGATCAGCAGGGACGCGGCGTCGGCAGCGAGCTGATGGCCGCGCTGATCGCCCGCGCCCGTGAGAGCGGCGTCCACGTCCTGGTGGCGGGTATCGACGCCGCCAATACCGGTTCGATCCGGCTGCACGAGCGGTTCGGGTTCTCGCGCGTCGGGTTGCTCACCGAGGTGGGCACCAAATTCGGGTCATGGCTCGATCTCGCATTCCTTCAACTCACCCTCGACGAGCGCGGTCCCGCCGACCGGTGATCGGGTTGTGCCGGGCAGCTTGATCAGTCCGCGCGAGAGGGCGACGCCGAGCAGACACGCCACCCCGCCGACGATCCGCAGCGGTGCCGGCACTTCCGCCAACAGCAACCACGACGCGATGATGACGAGCGCCGGGACGACCAGCGTGGTCGCGGCCATCGCGCCGGCGTCGGTGCGCGACAGGGCGTAGGCCCAGGTGGTGAAGGCGATCGCGGTCGGTCCGATGCCCAGGAACACCATCCAGCCGACGTCGGCGGCCGACGCGGCGGCGATCTCGCCGATCGCGGCGGGCACGAAGGGCAGCGTGACGACGAGTCCGGCCACCGCTCCCCAGAACGTGGCGGTCAGTGCGTCGACGCCGGCCAGCGCGACCTTCTGCAGCAGCACCCCGGTGGCGTAGAGGACCGCCGCGAGCAGCCCCAGACCGATCCCGAGCCAGTCTGCGTGCGCGCCCCCGCCACCGAACGTGATGAGTACGACGCCGCCGAAGGCGATCGCGATCCCGACCACGAGCTGCGTCGAAAAGCCTTCGCCGAGAAAGAGTCCCGCGAAGATGGCGACCAGGATCGGCGCGAAGTTGACCAGCAGCGACGCGGTTCCGGCGTCGATGTGGCGTTCGGCCCAGTTCAGCACGATCGTGTAGACACCGAACCACGCCACGCCGTAGGCGATCACCAAGAGCAGCGCACGTCCACGCGGCGGGCGGAACGGCGAGCGGGCGCGCTCCCCGGCCGGCACCCGGCGGGCTCGCAGCACCGACACTCCGGCGATCACGCAGAGGGCGACGACCGCGACGGCCAGTCGCCCTGCCGCGAGAACGCCCGGGCTGAAGGCGTGCCCGGCCGATCGGATGCCGATGAACGACAGCGCCCAGAGCACGACCGTGGTGAGCGCGGCCAGCGCCGGAAGATCGGGGGTGCGCGAACCGAGGGTCATGGGGTCCATCGTCGGTCACCCGAGACTTCAGCACAATTTCATATTTGTAACCCATCCATCAGTATCACTGTATGGTCGTGGCCATGATCGATGCCCATCGTCTCCGGATCTTCCGGGCCGTCGTCGCCGAAGGCTCGATCGGCGGTGCCGCGGCCGCGCTCGGCTACACGCCGTCGGCCGTCAGCCAGCACATCGCCGGGTTACAGCGCGAGACCGGGCTTGCCCTGGTGGAGCGTTCGGGGCGCGGGATCGTGCCCACGGACGCGGGCACCACCCTGGCCGCGGAGTCCGCGACCGTGTTCGACGGACTCTCCCGTCTCGACGGTCTCGTCGCCGACCTGCGGCACGGGCGTGCGGGCACGCTTCGCGTCGCGTACTTCGCCTCGGCCGGCGCTGCGTGGATGCCGGAGATCATCGCGGCGCTCGGCCGGGAATTCCCCGATGTCCGACTCGATCTGCGGCTGATCGAGCTCGCCGAGTCCGATGCGACACCGCCCGACGTGGAGATCTACGTCGAGAGCCCGGAGACCATGGGCGACCGGCACGGCAGCCTCACACCGCAGCCCGGATTCGACGCCGTGCCACTGGTCACCGAGGAGTACGTGGTGGTCGTCGACGAGGCGTCGCCGTTTGCCGCACGGTCCGAGGTGACGTTGCGTGAGCTCGCCGACGGCGCATGGATCGACAACGACGTGGCACGCGGACCCTGCCGCGAAGGACTGCTGAGAGCTTGCACCGCAGCAGGTTTCACGCCCGACTTTCGCGTCGAGACCCACGACTACGGCACCGCGATGCGCTTCGTCGCCGCCGGGGTCGGCCTCACCGTGGTTCCGGCGCTCGCCGTCGTCGAGCTACCTGCCGGTGTGCGCGCCATCGCGATCGCCGAGCCCACGCCACGCCGGGCGATCGCGGTGCGACGCCACCATCGCGCCGCACACAATCCGGTGGCCGACCGGGTCGTCGAACTGCTGTATCAGCAGGTTCGGCGAACCCACGGCGCGGCCGCCCTATGAAGTTCTCAACGAACAGACGCGGTCCCGGCAAGCCGGGTGCGGGGTCGGGAAGTCGTTGTGGGTATACCTGTTTCAGGTGGCTGGTGTCAGACGGTCAGCTTCAGGCAGCGTCGTCGAGGTGCAGGGTGCGCCGGTTGTAGGCAGGTAACGGTCGTCGCTTCGGGTCGACACCCGCGGGCGGGACCAACCATGGGTGCCGATCGAACCCCATCACGACATCCCAGCCGAGGTCATGGACGTCGTGGTGGCAGCTGGTGCACAGGAGGCACCCGTTGTCGAGGTCCGTGGCCCCGCCGTCAGCCCAATGCCGCAAATGGTGGGCTTGCGTCCGCGATGCCGGCGCACCACACTTTATGCAGCATTCGTCCCTGATCAGCAACGCTTTTCGTTGTGCCGGAGTGAACAGGCGCTTCTCGCGTCCGACGTTCAGCGGCACCTGCTCGCCGTCGACGATCACCACGGTGACCCCGGCATCACACCTCAGTGTTTTCGCGGTCGCAGGCGTGACCGATCCCATGAACTCGAGCGCGGAAAGTTTCGGGGCATCAGCAGGAATCGTCAGCAGCACACCGCCGGTGGGTTTACACGACACGGTCTCGTCGGCGAGGCCCTTCTCGGCGAGCTCCAGGATGGTTTCGAGAGCGTCGGCGCGCTTACGATCGGCAGATCGCGGATCCAGTGATCCGTCGGGCTGCGGCTTTGGCGCGGACAAACTCTCGACGAGACTGTGGAGTTTCTCCCCGGCAACCGCATCGAGGTTGGCACGCACATCGAGGCGTCCGTCGCTGGTCTTGTGGTAGCCGAGTTCGTTGACGGTCTTGTCTTCGGCAGCCGGTGTGCCGCCGGTGTCGTCGGCCAGCAGATTGCCGAGTTGGCGTGCGTGCTTACCGATTTCGGCGGGACTCATCCCCGACAGCGCCTGCGACACCAACGCGCGGGTGTGATCGCGACGCTCTTCGGGGGTGACAGGTTCGCCGGCGCGGGAGTCGATATGGGTGAGTCCGAGAACAATGGCGTCGGCGTGGTCGAGGGATATCGCACCATCCACGGTGTGGATACGCAGACCGTCGATATCCGTGGCGGTTCCGACGCGAACAAGTCGGCCAGCAACGGCCGGGGCCAATCCCATGGTGATCAACAGTTGTCGCACGGAACGGCCTTGGGGAGCGGTCATTTTGAGGCGATCGAACTCGCCGGTCACCCTCGCCGCAAGGTGGTCGACCTTGTTGCGCAAGATGATCAGTTGCTGCATCGCCGCGAACGCCTCCCGCGAACCGATGTCCGCGCGGAACGTACGGTTGTCGAGCGCTGCGATGAGACCCGCGAACAACTCAGCCGAAAGCTCCGCGGAATGTGTGGTGGCGTCGATCATGGATTCCCCCCTGGATGATCTTGCGATGACTCCAGAGTACACACATCCACGGACAACGGCACGCAGAAGTCGCACCACCTGTGTACCGAATACTGCTTGTGGACAACCTGTTTCGGTGCCGCGGCCACTACGGCTTTCTGTCGGTGGCGTGTGCTAACGCACGCGCCACCCATCACCGGGACCGATCCGAGCTACTCCGCCACGGTCAGTTTGCGCAGCCGCGGGGCGAGGTCCTTCTCGAAGTTGGAGAGGAAGCGGTCCTGATCGTGGCCGGGTGCGTGAAAGACCAGGTGGTTGAGTCCGGCGTCGGTGTAGAACTTGATCTTCTCGACCGCCTCGTCGGGGTCGGAGGCCACGATCCAGCGCTTGGCGACCTGCTCGATGGGGATCTCGTCGGCGAGGCGTTCCATCTCGGTCGACGAGTTGACGCTGTTCTTCTGGTCGGCGGTCAGCGACAGCGGTGCCCAGAAACGCGTGTTCTCCAGCGCCAGTTGCGGATCCGGATCGTAGGAGATCTTGATCTCGATCATCCGGTCGATCTTCGCGAAGTCCCGCTCGGCTTTCTGCGCACCCTCCTTGACTGCGGGGATCAGCTTCTCGGTGTAGAGCTCCGCACCCTTGCCGGAGGTGCAGATGAAGCCGTCGCCGGCGCGTCCGGCATAGCGCGCGACCACCGGCCCACCCGCGGCCACATACACCGGAATGGATCGTTCGGGAACGTCATACATGTACGCCCCCTTGGTGTGGTAGTACTCGCCGTCGAAGTTGACCTCCTCGCCGGTCCACAGTTCGCGCATCAACGCGATGGACTCGCGCAGCCGCGCGAACCGCTCCTTGAACTCCGGCCACTCCCCCTGGAAGCCGGTCGCGTACTCGTTGAGCGCCTCACCGGTGCCGACGCCGAGCATGATCCGTCCGGGGTACATGCAGCCCATCGACGCGAAGGCCTGCGCGATGACCGCCGGGTTGTAGCGGAACGTCGGGGTGAGGACCGACGTGCCGATCTGGACGCGCTTGGTGCGCTCGCCGACCGCGGCCATCCACGCCAGCGAGAACGGCGCATGTCCGCCGTTGTGCCGCCACGGCTGGAAGTGATCGCTCACCGCGACCGAATCGAGGCCGTGTTCCTCGGCCGCCACTGCGATCTCCACCAGCTCGCGGGGATCGAACTGCTCGGCCGATGCCTTGTATCCGAGTTTGAGTTGCTGTGCCATGGCTTCACCTCACTGCCGGACGCACCGGCGGACGACGGACCGAATGATCGCTCTGGTGTCCAACCTACTCAGGTGCGCTTGGGGATGGTCGGCAAGGTTCGCAGGCATAGACGTTGCCGAATGGTTCACCTGGCGGCACATCCGTCAACCGCTCGGTGCGATCGCCACGATTGGACCTCAAGTTCACTTGAGGTTCTATGCTGGCCGCCATGAGTATGCAGTCCGTCGCCTGGGACATGATGTACAAGTCCTCGTCGGCGCCATCCAACAAGCAACTGCGCGGCGATCGGCGCAGCACATTGCGTCGCATCATGACCTTCGCCCGACCACACCGGCTGCGCATCGTGGTGTTCCTGGCGCTGTCGGTGTGCACCGCGGTGCTGACCGTCGTGACGCCGGTCCTGGCCGGCCGGGTGGTGAACCTGATCAGCGGGCACGGCTCGGGCGGCACCATCGTCGGCCTCGCGGTGCTGATCGCGGTGATCGCCGTGGCCGAGGCGGCCGCGGGCATCGGCACCCGCTGGCTGTCGGCGAACATCGGTGAGGGCCTGATCCTGGATCTGCGCCGCGCGGTCTTCGACCACGTGCAGCGGATGCCGGTGGCGTTCTTCACCCGGACCCGCACCGGGGCACTGGTGAGCCGACTCAACAACGACGTCATCGGCGCGCAGCGCGCGTTCAGCGACACCCTCTCGGGCGTGGTGTCCAACGTGGTGACGCTGATTCTGACGCTGGGCGTGATGATCGCGATCAGCTGGCAGATCACCGTGCTGGCACTGATCCTGTTGCCGGTCTTCGTCATTCCCGCGCGGCGCCTGGGCCGGCGGATGGCCGCGCTGTCGCGCGAGGCGGCCGAACACAACGCCCGGATGTCGACGCAGATGACCGAACGGTTCTCCGCGCCAGGCGCGACGCTGATCAAGCTCTTCGGGCGGCCCGAGCAGGAGTCGACGGAGTTCGCCGAGCGCGCAGATCGAGTGCGCGACATCGGGGTTCGCCGCGCCATGCTGCAGGCGGTGTTCATGACGGCCCTGACGCTCGTGTCGGCGCTGGCGCTGGCGCTGGTGTACGGGCTCGGTGGGTGGCTCGCGGTGCATCAGCATCTGTCCGCGGGCGCCGTCGTCGCCCTGGCGCTGTTGCTGACCCGGATGTACGCGCCGCTGACCGCCCTGGCGAATGCGCGCGTCGAGATCATGAGTGCCCTGGTCAGTTTCGAGCGGGTCTTCGAGGTGCTCGACCTCGAACCGCTCATCGTCGACAAGCCCGACGCCGTTCCGGTACCCCATCCCGAACGCGGGGTATCGGTCCGGTTCGACGACGTCTCGTTCGCCTACCCGGCCGCCGACAAGGTGTCGTTGGCCTCACTGGAAGAGGTTGCGCACCTGGACAACCGGGGCGGAAAGACCGTGCTGCACGACATCGATCTCGACGTCCCGGCCGGCGGGATGGTCGCCCTCGTCGGCAGTTCCGGTGCCGGCAAGTCGACCATCGCGTCGCTGGCGACCCGCCTCTATGACGTCGACTCGGGTGCCATCCGCCTCAACGGCGTCGATCTGCGCGATCTCACGGCGACGACCGTCCACCGCACCGTCGGCCTGGTCACCCAGGACGGCCACCTGTTCCACGACACGGTTCGCGCCAATCTCGTTCTGGCCCAGCCGGAGGCGTCTGATGAGGAGATCTGGGAGGCGCTGCGACGGGCCCGCCTCGACGATCTCGTCGCATCGTTGCCGGAAGGTCTCGACACGGTGGTCGGCGAACGCGGCTACCGGCTTTCCGGCGGTGAGCGTCAACGGTTGACGATCGCGCGGCTGTTGCTTGCCAAGCCGTCGGTGGTGATCCTCGACGAGGCCACCGCCCATCTGGACTCGACGTCGGAGGCCGCGGTCGCCGAGGCACTCGGCGAGGCATTGACCGGGCGCACGTCGATCGTCATCGCGCACCGGCTCTCGACGATCCGTGCCGCCGACCAGATCGCCGTCGTCGAAGACGGACGCATCGTCGAACGGGGCGATCACCCAACGCTTCTCGCGAAGGGCGGACGGTACGCGCAGCTCTACCGCACCCAGTTCGCCGACGACGATGATCGGGTGGCGGGCGGGGACCAGACGCAGTGCTGCCCGGCGGGGGCGTAACCGGGGCTACTCGTCGTCGGCGTCGTCGTGTGACGCCGGCGGCGGCGTAAGCCGCGCTTTGCGGTAGGTCATGATCAGCATGACGATGTTGACCACGATCAGCACGATGCCCAGCGTCACCCACAGCCACCGGCCGTCCTGCCACCACATGTAGGTGAGGAAGCCGACGCAGACCATCACGATGATCGCCCCGATGGTCACCATGGCGCGCGAGAAGCCCTGCGCGGCGCTCTGGAAGTGATGATCGGTCATCGGACGCCGACCCTCCTGATCCTGGGTTGTTCGGGCTGCTCAGTTCTGGATGACGATCGCCACCGCGATGGCCACCGCCACCACCACTATGGCAGTGACGACCACCAACACCTGCGACGACCCCGGCATCGCGCCGCCCGTACGCAGCGCCTTGTCGGTCTGACGCCACCGCCACGTGCCGAGGATCACGATCACACACCCGAGCGCCACCATCAGCAGTCCGAGGACCGTCTCGAAGTCGTGATCAGAGACGTCGGGCGCCACATAGACGATGGCGACCCCGCCGGCCAGGAAACCCAGCGCAGTCCGGATCCAGGCGAGCAGCGTCCGCTCGGCGGCAAGGGTGAACCGCGCGTCGGGTGCACCGGGTGGCGGCGCGGGCGATCTCACGCCGTCGGGACCGTAGACGTCGCCTCCGGCGTCCCGTCCCTCATCCGGCCCGCTTGTTCTCTCGGTCGTCAGCGTTCTTGGCCTCTCTGATCACGCGGCCGGTGAATTCGGCCGATGCCTCAATGGCCTCCAGTGTCTCCCGGTGACGGAAATCGAAGACCGGGAACGCGTGAATCTGCCACGAATAGCTGTGGACCTGCGCGGTCACCCCGACTTCGTCGAGGCCCTCCACCAGCGCGACGGCGTCCGGCTCGAGCAGTTCGTTCTCCGCGGTGAACAAGAGGGTCGGCGGGAAGTCGTGCAGGTCGAGGTCACCGATGCGACGCACGCCGGTGAAGGCCACCGGCCCACCGAAGAAGTGCGGGGCGAGCCGGATCATCGCCGACCGCGGGATGTAGGCGTCGCAGCGGCTGCTGCGGTCCGGATTGTCACCCAGCTCGAGGTCGAGCAGCGGCGAGAACCCGATCACCGCGGCCGGGGCCGGCAGCGACTGCGCGGCCGCACCCTCGACGACCTTGGCGGCGAGGAAGCCGCCCGCGGAATCCCCGGCGACGATCACGCGGCGATACCCGCGCTCGGTGAGCAACTCCCGGTAGGCCGCCATCGCGTCGGCCACCGAGGCACCCACCCCGGCGGCGGGCAACTGACGGTAGACCAGGGAGAACACCGGCAGTTCGCATGCCCGCGACAGCCGCGCCGCGATCGACCGGTGGGTGCCGAGGCCGCCCACCACGAACGCCCCACCGTGCAGGTAGAGGATCGCCGTGTCGGCGTCGCGTCGTGACGGGCCCGTCGGCACGACCACCTCGGCCGGGCGATCGCCGAGTTCGGCCTGCTCACGCACCACTCCGTGCGGCTTCTTTCCGACGGCGAACATGCGGTCGATGAGGAACAGACCCGCCATACCCGGCCGGTTCAGCGGCCACAGCGTGAGCAGCGGCTTCAGAAACAGCCGGCTACCGATCCAGATCGGATAGGACAGCCGGCTGGGCGTGCGGTGTGCAACGATCGGCATGACAAAACCTCCTGCTGCCGGTCTCAGGGGCCTCGGAGACTTCGTGGACGTGTCGTTACGTGAACGAGACCCATGTGTAAGTGAACCTACACCTGGATGAGGATCGGTTCCGGCCGATGGCCGGGCTTTGAGTGCGGACTCACCCCGGTCGGGGAATCGGTGACGATCGACACCTGACGTTCACCCGTGTCCCCCGCAACTCACCACGTTCGCGGGATATATTGCTCGTTCCATGTCGAGACAACGGTGGTGAGTGTGGAGATACCGGCGCAGTATCTGCTGTCGTCGCAGGCCAGCGACCCGCGAACACTGTGTGACATTCTCGACGCGACCGCCGCTCGCCATCCCGACGCCGCCGCGATCGATGACGGCGACCGCGTGTACAGCTACGCACAGTTGCGGGCGGTCGTCCGGCGGGGCGCGGACCGGCTGGCCGCGGCCGGGGTCCGACGAGGCGGGCGTGTCGGCATCCGGATGCCATCGGGCTCCCGTGACCTCTACACGGCGATCCTCTCGACGCTCTACGCCGGCGCGGCCTACGTTCCCGTCGACGCCGACGATCCCGACGAACGCGCCGAGCTGGTCTTCGGTGAAGCGGCGATCGATGCGCTCGTCGACGCCGACGGCATTCATCCGGCGGGCACTCGGCCGAACGCGGACGAACAGGCCACCGAGACCGCGAATATCGTTACCGCAGCCGATAACTCACGTCCCACCCCCACCGACGACGCGTGGATCATCTTCACCTCCGGCTCCACCGGAACACCCAAAGGTGTTGCGGTGACCCATCGCAACGCCGCGGCGTTCGTCGACGCCGAGGCGCGGCTGTTCCTGCGCGACGAACCCATCGGGCCGGGCGACCGGGTGCTCGCCGGCCTCTCGGTGGCCTTCGACGCGTCCTGCGAGGAAATGTGGCTGGCATGGCGCAACGGGGCATGTCTGGTGCCGGCACCGCGCTCACTGGTACGCAGCGGAATGGACCTGGGGCCGTGGCTGGTTCAACGCGACATCACCGTCGTCTCCACCGTGCCGACCCTGGCGTCCCTGTGGCCGCCCGAGGCGCTGGAGGCAGTGCGTCTGCTGATCTTCGGCGGCGAGGCGTGCCCGCCGGAACTCGCTGCGCGCCTGGCTGTTCCCGGCCGCGAGGTGTGGAACACCTACGGCCCCACCGAGGCGACGGTGGTGGCATGTGCCGCACCGCTGGGCGGGCCCGGTCCGGTGCGTATCGGACTGCCGCTGCCGGGTTGGGATCTCGCAGTCGTCGGACCCGACGGTCAGCCGGTCACCGAGGGCGACACCGGCGAACTGATCATCGGCGGCGTCGGCCTGGCACACTATCTCGATCCGGCAAAGGACGCCGAGAAGTACGCGCCGATGCCGACTCTGGGCTGGGAGCGCGCCTACCGCAGCGGCGACCTCGTCCGTCTCGACGCCGCGGGCCTGGTGTTCGTCGGCCGCGCCGACGATCAGGTCAAGGTCGGCGGCCGGCGGATCGAACTCGGCGAGATCGACAATGCGCTGCAACACCTTCCGGGGGTCAGCGGGGCGGCCGCGGCGGTGCGGCAATCGGCGGCGGGCAACAGCCTGCTTGTCGGATACCTCGTCTCGGCCGATCCCGGCTTCGACGTCGCCCGCGCACACGCCCTGCTCTCCGAACGGTTGCCGGCCGCGATGGTGCCGCGACTCGCGCTCGTCGACGAACTGCCCACCCGGACCTCCGGCAAGGTGGACCGCAACGCGCTGCCGTGGCCGCTGCCCGGCGCGAACGCCGACGACGACGATGACGCCGACGACTTCACCGCCACCGAACAGTGGCTCGCCGACCGCTGGACCGACGTCCTCGGCGCACACATCACCAGCCTCGACGCCGACTTCTTCACCGAGGGCGGCGGGTCGCTGTCGGCGGCGCAACTGGTGACCGCCTTGCGTGAGCGCTACCCGCAGGCCACCGTCGCCGACCTCTACGACCACCCACGCCTCGGCTCGCTGGCCCGCATGCTCGACGCCATCGCCCCGGCCACCGTCGTCGTCGAGCGCGAGGTCCGCCCGACCCCGCGGCGCACCGGCGTCGCGCAGGTGCTGTTGTCGGTGCCGATGACCACGCTGACCGGGCTGCAGTGGGCCACCTGGCTGGGCGTGACCAACAACGTCGCCGCCTGGGCGACGCGGCAACTCGATGTGTCGGTGCCGTGGCTGATCGAGGTCAACTGGTGGGTCGTGGTGGCCGCCTTCCTGGTGTTCATCACGCCGCCGGGCCGGATGATCATCGCGGCAACCGGCGCCCGCACCCTGCTCGCGGGCGTGACCCCCGGCGACTATCCGCGCGGCGGCATCGTCCACCTGCGGTTGTGGATGGCCGAGCGTCTCCTCGAGGCCGCGGGCGCGGCGAACATGTCCGGCGCCCCGTGGATGATCTACCTGGCCCGAGCGCTGGGCGCGACCGTCGGGAGTGGCGTCGACCTGCACACCATCCCGCCGGTGACCGGCATGCTCACCGTTGGCGAGGGCGCGTCGATCGAGCCCGAGGTCGATCTGTCGGGCTGGTGGATCGACGGCGACGTCGTCCGCATCGGCGAGATCGTCATCAAACGCGGAGCATCTGTCGGGGCCCGCTCCACCCTGGCGCCGGGGGCGGTGATCGGCCGCGACGCCGAGATCGCGCCCGGATCGGCGGTCTTCGGGCGCGTCAAGAAGGCACAGCACTGGGCCGGTTCGCCGGCGATCAAGGTGGGCCGCGCCGGGCATCCGTGGCCCGAACACCGCCCGCCGAAGGCCTCGGGCTGGGTCCCCGTCTACGGCTTGTCTTCGCTACTGCTCGCCGCGATCCCGTTGATCTCCCTCGGCGCCGGCCTGGTGATCATCGGCACGTGGGCATTGCGCGCCGACCGGCTGCGCGACGTCGCCACCCGGGCGGCGATCCTGACGCCCGCGGCAACCCTGGTGAGCCTCGGCGTGTTCGCCACCATCACCGCGGTGCTCGTCCGCCTGCTCGCAATCGGCATGACCAGGGGCTATCATCCGGTCCGGTCACGGGTGGGCTGGCAGGTGTGGATGACCGAGCGGCTGCTCGATTCGGCACGGACGTACCTGTTCCCGCTGTACGCGAGCCTGCTCACGCCGTGGTGGTTCCGCATTCTCGGCGTCAAGGTCGGCAAGGGCACCGAGATCTCCACGGCGCTGGTCCTACCGAAGTTCACCACCATCGACGACGGCTCGTTCCTGGCCGACGACACCATGGTCGCCTCCTACGAACTCGGCGGCGGCTGGTTGCACATCGACGACGCGAAGATCGGCAAGCGCTCGTTCCTGGGCAACTCCGGCATGGCCGGACCGGGCCGCAAGGTGCCGAAAAACGGTCTCGTCGCCGTACTCTCGGCCGCCCCCGACCGTGCGAAGTCCGGGTCGAGCTGGCTGGGCAGTCCCCCGGTTCGGTTGCGTCGCACCGCAGCTCACACCGACACCGCGCGCACCTTCGATCCGCCGAGGCGTCTCAAGGTGGCCCGTTCGGTGATCGAGACCCTGCGGCTGATCCCGGTGATGGTGTCGTTCGGGCTCGGGCTGTTCACGTTGATCGGGCTGCAGTACATCGCTTTTCATGCCGATTACGTGATCGCCGGACTGGTCAGCGGACTGATCCTGCTCGTTGCCGGCGCCGCCGCCTGCTGCATCGCCGCAGCGGCGAAATGGCTCGTGGTCGGGCGGATCGAGGTCTCCGAACATCCGCTGTGGAGTTCGTTCGTGTGGCGCAACGAGTTGTCCGACGCCTTCGTGGAAACCGTTGCCGCACCGTGGTTTGCGAACGCGGCGACCGGCACCCCGATCCTCAACCTGTGGCTGCGGATGCTCGGCGCGAAGATCGGCCGCGGCGTCTGGTGCGAGACCTATTGGCTCCCCGAGGCCGATCTGGTGTCACTCGGCGACGGTGCGACCGTCGAGCGTGGTTGCGTCGTCCAGACCCACCTGTTCCACGATCGCGTGATGGCCATCGACCGGGTCACGCTGGAAGCCGGCGCGACGATGGGGCCGCACTGCGTCGCCCTGCCTGCATCGGGGATCGGCACGTCGGCGACGGTCGGCCCCGCGTCATTGGTGATGCGCGGCGACGTGGTCCCGGCCCACACCCGCTGGCAGGGCAACCCGATCGCGCCCTGGTTCGGGTGAGGCCGGAAGGTCGGAATCGGCGTCGGGGTCAGGCGCCTTCGACCTTCTTGGGCAGGGTGCACAGGGTGGCGATGCTCAGCACGATGAGCATGATGCCGCCGACGAACACCACCACGGTGACCGCGAACTGCCCCAGGATGATCATCACGATGCCGGCGAGTACCGAGACGATCCCGGAGAGCACCAGGAACCACGTCGGTGAGTGCTGCGAACCCGACGCCGCACCGAACAGATCGTGCACGCCCTGGAAGATCCAGCCGATACCGATGAACAGTGCGAGCAGCCACACCGCGTCGTCCGGGCTGAACAATGCGATGAGACCGACCACCAACGTCAGCACGCCGACGATGCCGAGCATCGCGCGCGCCCCGCCGGAGAGGAACGACGCCGCGAACGCCTGATAGATGCGGAAGATGCCCGCGATGATCAGGGAAATGCCGAAGAGCACCGCCAGCACCAGAGTGGTGGCCCCGGGCCAGAACACGGCGACGAGGCCGAGCACGATGCCGACGATGGAGGTCACGATCAGGGCGGTGCGGACCGCGCCGACGATCTCGCTGGGAAATTGCTTGGTGTTCACACCGAATGTCATTTCCGCAGATTATCCCGTCATGGGCGTCGGCGGTGGGTGCTCGGCCCAGGTTGGGTCCAATGTCCTACGCACCGCACCGCCACACCAGCAGAATTCACGTCACCGTTTCGACGATGTACCCCGCGCGTCGGGCGAATGGCACGGAGCGGTAAACAGATCAGATGAGCGACGTCGCGTTCTTCCGGCCCGATTCCGACGGGCGGGTGACACCACTGCCCTACGCCCGAAGCCTGTGGGCACCGGGCACTCTCAACGGTCCCGCGGTGTGCGCGCTGGCCGCACACACCGCCGAATCGGAGTTCGCCGAACCGGGTTTCCGAGCCGCGCGATTCACCATCGACCTGTTCAAGGTGGCGCGGGAGGCGCCGACCGAGACCCGGACGCGGCTGCTGCGCGCGGGCGGACGTATCCGGGTGGCCGAGGTCGACGTGGTGCAGTACCCGGATGACACCCCCGGCAGTGGCACCTCAGAGGGCGGTGCCGAGGTCGTCGTGGCCCGGGCGACCACCGTGTTCCTCCGTGAGTCGCAGAACCCGCCGGGTCAGCGCTGGCAGCGGCCGGCGCAGGCGAGCACCTTCCATCCGCCGGCCGGACCGATCGACGATTACGCGCCGCGGTTCTCCTCCGACGCGGCCGACACCGACGCGGCCGACACCGGCGCAGCCGAGGTCGGCGACTGGGACGACGACATGCGCAGACACCAGAACGGGCTGCGCAAGCGCGTGTGGACGCGGGCCGCGCCGGCGGTCGCAGGCGCCGAGCTGACGCCGTTCGTCCGCGCCGCGATCAGTGCGGAATCCACGAGCCTCATCGGCAATTGGGGCTCGTCGGGAATCGGCTTCATCAATTGCGATCTGACAGTGGCATTGTCGCGCCTGCCGCGGGGTGAGCGCATCGGCGTCGAGGCCGATACGCACACCGAGCACGACGGGATCTCGGTGTCGACGGCCGGGCTCTACGACGTCGACGGGATGTGGGGCGTCGGGATGGTGACCGCGGTGAACAACGCTGCCGCCGAGATCGATTTCACCAGCGTCGACCTCCACGGGCGTTACCGCGAGGCGTGAGACACACACCACTGTAGTGACCGGGAGCACACACCGGACCGGTAGCTTTGCTAAGGTCCACGCCATGATCCGGTTCCCACTGCAGCTGTCGAATCGACTGCGCGTGATCGGATCGCACCGACGAACCGCGGTGGCCGTCGCGGCCACGACGGTCGCCCTCACGGCCTGCGGAATCTTCGGCGGACCGGCGGGGGCCGCGACGTACGCCGCGGGGTCGGGCACCACCGTCGCGCGGCTCACCGGGCCCGGCGCGATCAACGACACCGTCGGCCGATACGACATCGTCGGCACCGATCTCGGGGTCATGTGGGACAACGGCCGCGGCGAGATCCTCACCGCCTTCGGCGACACCCAATCATTCGACGGCCGTTCCCTGCTCTACGGGTCACTGTTCCACTGGCGTTCGAATGTGCTGCTGCGCAGTACCGATCACAATCTCGCCGACGGCATGACCTTCACCGGTCACAGCGGACCGCCCGGATACGCGAATCGCCTTCTCAAACCCAATCTGCGCCAAGAGATCACGCTGATCCCGACCTCCGGGGTGTCGGTCGGCAACACCCAGTACCTGAACTTCATGTCGGTGAAACACTGGTTGGGCGACAGCCATTGGATCACCAACTATGCGGGCCTCGCACGGTCCGACGACAACGGAAACACCTGGCGGCGGGTCGGGCCACAGCGCCCCAACACCGGCGGGGACGTCAAGTTCCAGATGGCCTCCTACCTCAAGGTCGGTGACACCGTCTATCAGTACGGCACTCCCGACAGTCGTTCGGGCTCGGTCTATCTGGCGCGTGTACCGGCGGCACAGATGGAGAACGCCGGTGCCTACGAGTATTTCTCGAACGGCCGGTGGGTGGCGCGCAACCCCGGGGCCGCCACTCCGGTGATGCCGCCCAAGAACGGTGAGATGTCGGTGGCGTGGAACTCGTATCTGGGCAAGTACATCTCGCTGGTGCAAACCGAACCCGGCGTCAAGCTACGCACCGCGGACCGTCCCGAGGGTCCGTGGTCGGCAGGCGAACTCGTCGTCTCCCGCAACGATCCCTACTCGGGGTACGCGCCGTTCATCCACCCGTGGTCGACATCCGGCCCGACCCTCTACTTCACATATTCGATCTTCGCCGGCTATCAGGTCTACCTGATGCGACTCCCGTTGCGCCGTGGCTGAATCGGGTACTACCGCCCGAGCATCGCGTTCATCTGATCGATCTCGGCCTGCTGCGAAGTCTTGATCCGGGTTGCCAATGCCCGTGATTCGGGGTTGATCCCGTTCTTCAACTCGTCGTCGGCCATGGCGATCGCGCCCTGGTGGTGGGCGATCATGCCCTGCAGCCACAGCGTGTCGAACTGCGCGCCGGTGGCCTTCTCCATCGCCTCCATCTGCGTCTGCGGCATCATCCCGCCCATCTCGCCGCTGCTCATCTGACCGTCATCCATCGAGTGCCCGCCGTGACCGGTGCCGTCGACGGCCACACCCCACGACTTCAGGCGCGCGGTCATCTGGTCGATCTCGGGCTGCTGGGCGTTCTTGATCTGTGTTGCCAGTGCCCGCAATTGGGCGTTCTGCGTCCGTGTGGGTACCAGGTCGGCCATGGCGACGGCCTGCTCGTGATGCGGAATCATCATCTGGGTGAACATGACGTCGGCCGCATTGTGTGCCGACATGCCCGGCGCAGAGGTGACCGGCGCAGAGGGGACCGGCGCCGAGGTGACCGAACTGCCGTGCCCGGAATGGCCCGCGCCGGTGCTTTCCGGCCCGGGATCGGTTGACGAGCAGGCCGATGCGATCAGCGCTGCCGTTGCCAGTGCGGCGGCAGCGGAGGCGAGCTTGCGTGTGGTGGTGAGGTACATCCGAAAACTCCTGTCTGGTTGGTGAATTGCGCGTCCGATGCGGCCCCGAAGGGCAGGACCATCAGCAGCGGATCACCGACAGGGTCAGATGGGTTGGCTGCGCCCACGGCGGCGGTCGACCGAGATGTCCGAGCAGGGCCGGCGCGATGCCGACCAGGACGGGCAACGCTGCAAATCCCCACACGAGCAGTACGAGAATCACCGGTGGGGTCGGAACATCGTCACCGCGTACGAAGACACAGTGGTGCCCCATCACGCAGTCACCGGCGTCACTCATGTGACCGGTCGATGTGTCCCCCGCCGTGGTCATCGACACCGGCACGTCATCATGCGGCAGCCGCGGAGGAGTCGCGCCGCGTTCGACCTCGTGCATCTCGCCGCGCGCGACGAGATGGTCACCGCAGCATGTGACCAGTGCATGCATCAGCAAGACCGCGACGGCGAGTACACCGATCACGACCCGAATCCACCACGGCCGATGCCGAATTCGCACGGACGACATGGACATCGACTCAGGTGGCCGGCGCCTCGGCGCCTGCGGACTCGTCCGATATACCGTCCGCTTCAGCGGCTTTGCGCCGTTGGCGTGGCCCGATGATCTTGTGTTCGATGATCTGATACACCGCGATGACCGCCGCGGCGAGCGCCCAGCCGAGCAGGATGTCGAACACGTAATGCTCTGCGGTATAGACGAGGGTGAAGGCCATCGCGAGGGCGTACCCCATGAACAGTGTTTTACCCAGCGCCTTGACGCGCGGCCACATGAACAATGCGAGCAGCATCGTCAACCCGGCATGCAGCGACGGGATCGCGGCGACCAGATTCGACTTGCCCTGACCGATCTGGATGAGATCGGACGCCACATGGATGTGAAGGAACTCCCAGCCGCGCGCCGAGATTCGCTCGACGTACGGCGCGGCGTCGGCGTGGCTCGGGTTGATCGGTCCGAGAATTCCACCGGGTTCGGTGGCCTGCGGCGTCGTCATGCAGATCGCCTCGCGCGGCCCGTCGGCGACCTCCGCGGAGGTACACCGGGCGGCCGCCCACGGCGGCGCAGCGGGCACAAAGGTGTAGCCGACGAGGCCGAGGAACGTGGCTGCGATGAAGCAGGCTGCGAAGCGTCGCCAGGTCGCGCGATCACGCAGCCACAACACGGCCGCGACGGCGTAGGGGACGACGAAGAAGGACATGTAGACGATGCTCGTGAGGACTTCCCACCACGGTGCCGACGGCTCCTTCAGATGAGCCTGCAGCCACACCGTGGGCACCACACCGAAAATCGCCTTGTCGACGTCGGGTGCCAGATGCCAGGCAACGGGGACCTGGATGATCTGGGCGATATTGCGCGTCCAGTCGTAGAGCATCAGGATCAGCGCGAACGGAGCCCAGTCGAGGAGGACGGTGATGATCTTGCGCCGGCCGATGCTGGCTGCGATGAGGCCCAGACACAGCAGAACGATGAGACGTGTCCGGTCGAATGCCAGGCCGTACACGGTGATCTGCCAGACCATGAACAGCACCCACGCGGTGATCGCGATCCGTCGCACCATCGTGAGGTCGCGGCGCTTGGCCGGTTCGGCCTCCATCTCGGCCGCGGCGGCGAGATCGGACAGGATGGGTTCCACTCCCGTCGGCTCGGCCGTCTCATCCTCGTCGGGGGCGGTATCGCCCGGTTCGGACGCACCGCGCGAATCGGACTTCGCGAAGCCGTCACGGCGCCGGCCACCTGGGCGTGGCGCATCGATGGATTCGTCAATACTCACGCCTACCCCGCATCGTCATTGCCCGATCACCCGTCCGTAACCCGTAGTCAGCCTAATGAACATGTGGCGTCGGGGACGCATCGTGCGGCGTAGTCCCTTGTCACCGACGCAAAGGAGTACGGCGGTCGCACGCGACCGGCCCTGTGGACCTACACTCGAGTGGCGTACGTCACATCGCCGGGGTGTGTCCGTTTACGCTCGGACCAACCGGCCGAGCCCGGGTCAGGAGGTTCCCCATGCCGAACAGATTCCTGCGTTACGGCGACCAGCGCTACATCATCACCAAGGAGGCCGAGGCGCGCCTCGACCGAGCACTCGACTCGGTCTACGCCGACGGCGGTGGCCACCAGTGGCTGAACCTCTACCCCAGCACCGAGGCGCCGTGCCGACTGCTCATCGCCTCCGGGGTGCCGATCACCATCGAGACCGAGCCCAACGACTGAAGTCTCGGTCGCGGGTTCGGCGTCGCCGTGACTGCGGTGATCACCGACAACTAGGCTTGTGAGCCATGCGCATCGGAGCTCATCTGCGGGAGGACGACGACCCGCTGACCACCGCGTCGGACCTGGGCATCGATCTGTTCCAGATGTTCGTCACGGATCCGCAGAAGTGGAAGAAGCCGGTTCCCCGGCCGGACGCGCAGGCGATCCGCGACTCGCCGATCGACGTCGTCGTGCACTCCAGTTACCAGATCAACGTGGCCAGCCTGAACAATCGACTGCGCATGCCCTCCCGCAAGGCGGTCGAGGAGCAGGCTGCGGCCGCCGCGGAGCTCGGGGCCTTCGGGCTCGTCGTGCATGGCGGCCATCTGCGTGACGGCGAGGACTCCGCGGAGGGATTTGCCAACTGGCGCAAGCTCTTCGACCGCCAGGTCGACAAGGGCGGCTTCGGGGTGCCGATCCTCATCGAGAACACCGCGGGCGGCGACCACGCGATGGCCCGCACCCTCGAGGCGATCGATCGTCTGTGGGAGGCGGTCGGCGACTTCGAGCAGGCCGGGTTCTGTCTCGACACCTGCCACGCGTGGGCCGGCGGCGAAGACCTCGTCGGACTCGTCGAACGCGTCCGCGAGATCACCGGCCGCATCGATCTGGTGCACCTCAACAACTCCCGCGACGAGTTCGACTCCGGACGCGACCGGCACGCCAACCTCGCGTCGGGACATATCGATCCCGAGGTCCTCGTCGCGGTGGCCGCTGCCGCCGACGCCCCGGTCATCCTCGAGACACCGGCCGACGGCATCCCCGATGACCTCGAGTATCTGCGGTCGACACTACCGGCCTGACCAGCGACGATCTCGAATATTCAACGGGTATTCGATCTTTGTTGCCGCCCTGACATTACGGGCGTAGACTCGAACGCACCAGCGACGAACTGATGTTTGATCGCATTCACTTTGGTCGTATTCACTGGGGGGTGA
>NZ_JBNCNR010000019.1:0-59697 GCF_049847065.1 Gordonia sp. DT219
CGGAAAGAGTGGTGGTGTCGTCGATCATGGATTCCCCCCTGGATGATCTTGCGATAAGTCCAGTGTAGCAGAATATTCGTTCGACGCGCAGGTGTTCGACGATTGATTAACAAGGGCGGCAACCGGTTTCGCCCCACCAGTGAACAGTTGTCCCTGCGGTGCACAATTTCCCCTGCGGTGAACAGCAGCATCACGGCGCCGCCGACCGGCGGGAAATGCGGTTTCCGCCGATGACAAATCTGGCCTTTCCTCACTGACAGAATTCATCTCATGGAACGTCGGCGTCCGTCGTAGGCGGGCGATGGAGGATGTGCCGAGGAAATCCTCATTCGAGGGAAGGAGATCTGTGGGATTGAAGTGCCCGAGGTGAATTCACCAAACCCGATATCGATCCTGATGTCATCTCGGCTCTGCTGGAGAACCCTGCCGGCCGCGTGGTCGATCACCAGTTGGATGAGTGGGATGTCAGGTCGCAGTTGAAAGTCCACAGGCCTATCCCATTGAAGATGGTTACCGGATGACCGCTGATGGACTCGATGCGGGTTTTGGTCCATCGAACAAGATTCTGCTGCCCTGGATCGACAAGGACCGCCCCCCGACGCTCCGTGCTGGCGATCGCCCCTGGTTGATGTCGGCGGCCGGCACGAGGAAGTGGTTCGTGTGCACCGGCATCCGTCGCGGATCGGTGAGTCTCTCCGCGATCACCAACGCCCACGCCACGCCCTGGAGCCGGCAGGTCAAACGAGTCGTTCCGCAGTGACCGGCTGACTTCGAAGGGCCGGTAGAGCCACCGACTTCCCGCCGCACCACCTCGGTAAGGTGGCGCCATGACAGCCACACTCGCCTTCGATCGCCTTCGCGTCGACGACGACGTGACCGGCTGGATGGTCGACGGGCGCACGCAGCCCTGGGTCGGGCTGGCGCACGCGGTGACCTTTCTCGGCAACACGCTCACCCTGACTATCCTGTGCGTCGTCGTGGCAGTCGCGTTACTGGTGCGACGGCGTGTCGACGAGGCAGTATTGCTCGTCGTCGGCTCACTGCTGGGATGGGTGATCATGGTGGCGCTCAAAACCGTCGTCGGTCGCGATCGCCCGCCGCCTTCCGGACGGCTACTGCATATCGAGAGTTTCTCCTTTCCGTCCGGCCACGCCATGATGTCGATGGTTGTGTACTGCCTGCTCGCGGTCGTTGCCTATCGAAGCAGTTCGTGGGTACGCCACCATGATTGGGTGCTGATCGCCGCGCCGCTGCTGTCGATGGCCATCGGGATCACGCGCGTGTATCTCGGGGTGCACTGGGCGACCGATGTTCTCGCCGGCTGGATGTGCGGTGCGCTATGGGTGCTGGTCTGTGTGTGGGCATCGACCCGGATCGCGCTGCGTGGCAAGAAGGCCGGATGACGATGCGAGTTCTGGTTGTGGGAGCGGGCATCGGTGGTCTCGGGCTGGCCGCCGGGTTGACGCGGGCGGGGATCGAGGTCGAGGTCGTCGAGCAGGCCGAGCAGGTCCGCGCGCACGGCTCCGGTGTGACGTTGTTCGCCAACGGATTCGGCGCCCTCGACGCACTCGGGATCGGTGACGACGTACGCACGGCCGCCGGAGCCGCGGGCACGTACTCATCGGGAAGCCGACGCCCGGATGGTTCGTGGCTGATGCGTCTGGGTGGCGCTGCCGAAAACCTGCGGGTGATCGACCGGGCCGAGCTCTACCGGGTCCTGCTCGCGGCGGTCCCGCGTGACTCCGTGCGCACGGCGAGCCGGGTGGTCGGTCTCGGCGACGGTGGGGTCGTGCTCGAGGGCGGCACCGAACTCGCCGCCGATGTGGTCGTCGGCGCCGACGGGCTACGGAGTCGGGTGCGAGCCGACGCATTCGGCGATCCGGGCATCCGCTACGCCGGATACGGCGCCTGGCGGGGGATCACCGAGCATCCGGTACCGATCGACGCGGCCGGCGAGACACTTGGCCGCGGAGCACGTTTCGGCATCGCGCCGCTCGGCGACGGCCGCATCTACTGGTTCGCATGCGTCTCGGTCGCGCCCGCATACCGTGCCGGCGGCCTCGACGAGGTACGTCGACGCTTCGGTGACTGGCATGACCCGATCGGTGCCCTCCTCGACGCCACCGATCCCGCGGCCGTCTCCTACGCGCCGATCGAGGAGCTGGCCCGAAGGCTGCGGACCTTCGCTTCCGGAAGATGTGCCCTACTCGGGGACGCCGCCCACGCGATGACACCCAACCTCGGACAGGGGGCCAATCAGGCTCTCGAGGACGCCGCCGTGCTGAACCACCTCCTGGGCCGCGACCTCGGCAGCGCGCCCGACATCCGGAGCATCACCGCAACACTCGCGCGATACGACGCCCTCCGACGGCCCCGCACGCAGCGCATCGCTCGTCAGGCCCGACTGCTCGGAACCGTGATGCAGTGGCGCCATCCATTTCTCGCGACCGTGCGCGACTCGGCGATCCGGCTGGCGCCCACGGCACTCGCCGACCGGCAGGCACGCAACCTGCAACAGTGGTCGCTGCCCGCGCCGTAACCTCCGACGACGCGACGGCGCCGGACCTACGCCGGACGGAAGGCCCCGTGAAAGGTCATCGGAATGTGGTGGGTGAGGGTGGCGGTGGCGACGGGCCCGTCGTCGGGCCGGTCCGCGCGCAACACCAGCAGCGCCGAGGTGCGTCGCGCCGGCTGATGAAGAACGGTCAACAGCCAGCCGTCGCCCTCGGCCGGCGACGTCGGGTCGGCGACGAAAAGTGGTTCGCAGACAGTGCTTTCGCCATCGGTGCGGTACGCGCGGTGCCTGTCGTCGGCATGGTCGATGGTGGTGATCATGTCGGGATTGCCGCCCGGGCGCGTGGATTGGGCCAGATAGGTGAACCGGTGTGCCGCGGCCGTGCGTCGTTGATCGAGTTGCGGGAACTCGCCGCCGAGGTCGCTGAGTTCCTCGGTGCGAACCGTCTGACGCCGTCGGTCGATCACCAGGCGCGTCAGCGTTCCGCCGAACGCCGGGCCGGGATTGTCGCGATAGTCGCGCAGATGCCCATTCCATCGCGTCCATCCGCCGTCACCGTCATGCGCCACGAGTTCGACGGTCGTTGCGTCGTCGGTGTCGTAGGCGTTGGTCACGTGGAAGTGAAAGAGCGAGTCGTGTTCGACCCTGACGTGCTCGCCCCCGTCGCGTGGTACGAGGACGATCGTGGTGCCGAGGTCCGGCTGGTAGGAGAGCGCGTGATCGAACGGGCGCAGACCGAGGGCGACCGGGATCGGATGCCGGACGACCAGCGGACCGAGTACGAAGACGAGGTACCGGTCGGTGAGCGCGAAGTCGTGGATGAAGCCGAGCCTGGGGATCGGGATCGTCGAGATCGTGGTCAGCCGCCCCTGCGGGGTGAGGCGATAGCACCGGATCATCGGGCGCGGGAAGAAGTCGAGACCGAAGTTGAACACCTCACCGGTGCGGGGATCGGTCTTGGGGTGCGCGGAGAAGGCGCCGAGCCGCTTGAGCGCTCCACCGAACGACTCCGTCCCGTGGGTCGACAGCGTGTCGAGGTCCAGCCGATGTGGCCGGCCGCCCTCCCACAGTGCGTAGAGCTTGTCGTCGTGGATCAGCACGTTGGTGTTGGCCATGTTCTCCGGGAACCGCAACGCATTGGCGAGGGCGCCGCCCGCGCGTTGGGTGCCGAAGCCCTTCGGCGGCAACGAGGTCCGGTTGGAACGCCCATGCGCTTTGGTTTGGACGTATCGGTTGCGGAAGTGCACCCCACGGTCGGTGATGTCGAAGCGTGACACCATGCCGTCGCCGTCGAAGATGTGCTCGATCGGGTGGTTGCCCACCTCGAACCGGCCGGGACCGATCCGGTAGAGGGTGCCGCGCAACTGCTCGGGGATGGCGCCCTCGACGTCACTGACGGCGTAGTCGAACTCGTGGAGCTGGGTATCCCAGGGCGAGGTTCCCGAAATGTTGGAGACAGGGACACCGTCGATCCGTGAGACCCTCATGGCAAAAAGTGTCTCAAACTAGAGTCGCAATACGCAATAGATGTCCGACCATTGGGCGATTAGACTCCTCGTCGTGTCCGGAAGCGATGACGTCCTCGCCGCGGCTCGCCGGGTGGTGGGGCGGGTCGGTGTCGGCGCGCTGACCCTGGCGGCGGTGGCCCGCGAGGCCGGTATCGGCCGGGCGACGCTGTATCGGCGGTTCGCCTCGCGCGACGCGCTCATCGCCGCGCTGGTCACCGCGGAACTCGACGAACTCGAGCGATTGGTGCGCAGCCGACTGCGATTCGCCGACGAGCCGCGTCAGACCGTTCACATGCTCGTTCGGGAAGTGCTCGACCACAATTCGCGAAATGAGGTGCTGGGCGCGGCGCTGCGGATCGATGCCGCGGATCTGCTCGGCTGGCTCATCCGCAGTGGTTCGCAGCCGACCCTCGTCGACGTCGTCACCGAGCGCGCACTGGCCTATATCGTGGATTCGCCTCTGGCCCAGCACCTTCGGCCGAATCCGGAGGCGGCCGTCGAATTCATGGTCGGCGCCATCTACGCCGACCTCCTCTCCCCGGGGAGGTATCTGACCCACGCCCAGCTGGCCACCTACATCACCGACGCCATCTGTGTCGAGCCCTAGCCGGTAGCGATCACGATCGGGTGAGAAACGCCGAGATCTCGCGGCCGACACCTGCCGGGTCGTCGATCGACAACAGCACTGCGGCGCCGGGGATCTCGGCGTAGCGGGCGCCGGGGATCAGCTCGGCGAGCCGGTGGCCGTGTGCCGGCGGCATGACCCGGTTGTCGGGGGACCACAGCACCAGCGCCGCACCGTCGAACCGGGACAATGCCTCGGTGTCGCGAACGAGTTCGGCCGACTCGAAATGTGTTGAGGCATAAGCGGCCAAGTCGTCCGCAATGCCGGGGATGGACAGCGCCGGCTCGGTCCAGTGGCGGGCCAGCTCGTCGGGAATCGGCTGGCGTGTCATCCATCCGAATACCACAGGCAGACGGCGGAGGAGGCGACTGCGGATGTTGCGGGCGGCGAGGGTGAGGCCCCCGGGGAGACGCGCGGCGATCTCGGCCATCTTTCCCGGCAGGCCGGGCGGAAAATTGTCGAATGCCTCGCACGGCAGGATCACCATCGCACCCACCCGCTCGTCCCGGCCGATGGCGGTGAGGAAAAGTCCGCCGCCCCAATCGGAATGGACGAGGGTCGCCTCCTGCAGATCCAGAGCGTCGAGGAAGTCGGCGAGCACGTGCACCAGGCCCGTCAACGAGAGGTCGGCTCCCGGATTCATCGGGATGCGGTGCGCACCGAGCGGCAACACCGGGCGCAGATAGCGCAAGCCCGTCGGCAGGTAGCGCATCACCGGATCCCATAGGCGCTCGTCCATGAAGAGGCCGTGTAACAGGACGACGGGAGCGCCGGCGCCCTCGTCGAGGTATTCGATGATTCCGGCGGAGATCTCTATCCGGCGTCGCCGGGGCGTTGCGGTGGTCATCGGGTCTCCCGTCGACGGACTGGACTTGTGGAGCGAGCGCTGTGGAGTGGATGCTCTAGAGTGCCCACTCTAGAGCAATTGATCTACGCTGGGAAGGTGCGAAACGACGAGCGGATCACGACGGCGATGGGGGAGTCGCTACGACGCAACGGGTATGCCGGCACCGGGATCAAGAACGTCCTCGACGCCGCCGACGCTCCCAACGGCTCGCTGTATCACCACTTCCCGGGCGGCAAGCGTGAGCTGGCGGCGGCCTCGCTGCGACAGATGGCCGCGGTCTACCTCGAACTCGTCGTCGGACTGCTCGCCGTCGAGGGCGAATTGCCCGCCGTCCTCGCCGCGGCGTTCGACGAGGCCGCCGACGCCATGGCGGGCTCCGGCTGGCTCAACCTGTGCCCGGTCGGCACCGTGGCCGGCGAGATCGCCGACGCCGAACCCGGGCTCCGAGAGGTCACCGCCGAGATCTTCATCTCCTGGATCGATGCCGGGACCGCGCTGTTCGTCGCGCGCGGGCTCACCGACGACGACGCGACGACGCTCGCATCAGCGACGATCGGGGCCCTGGAAGGTGCGTTCGTGCTCGCGCGGACGCTGCGCTCGCCGACCCCGGTGCATGCCGCGGGGGCATCGGTGGCCGCACTCGCTGCGACCCTCGTCCGGGTGCGCGCATAGGGCCGACGTCACGGGCGGTTCAGTCGAGCCCGCGTTGTGCGCTCCGCGAGCCGCGGCGCGAAGCGGCCCGCTGGACGAGGAAGATCGCGGTGCCCAGCACCCCGACCCCGAGTCCGGTCAAGCAGACCGCGAGGGTGCGGCCACCGCCCCAGCCCGTCACGCCGACGACGATCGACGCCACCAGCCACGCCAGCATCCCGACGACGATCACCGGTTCGGGTGCGCGCAGCGCTCGCGGGAGTTCTGGTATGGGTGCTGCATCGGACATGCGCTCAGGGTAGCTTTCCCGTGTGCCCAGCGATTCTGCGCCCGACGAGTCCCCGAGCAAACCCACGACCCCACCGACCGGCAGCGGCCCCACCGAGACAGGGCCCACCGAGACAGGGCCCACCAATCCGGTCGACCGGTTCTTCAAGATCAGCGAACGCGGCTCGACATTTGCCCGTGAATTCCGCGGCGGCCTGGTCACCTTCTTCACGATGGCCTACATCGTGGTGCTCAACCCGATCATCATCGGTGGTATCTCCGGGTCGCCGCACAATGCCGACGTACTCGGCCACGTGCTGCCGATCGCGCAGGTCGCCGCGGTCACCGCCCTGGTCGCCGGCGTTATGTCGATCATCTTCGGCCTCGTCGCCAACTATCCGTTCGCGATCGCCGCGGGGCTGGGGGTCAACAGTCTGCTCGCGGTGACGATCGCACCGCAGGTGACGTGGCCCGAGGCCATGGGTCTGGTCGTCGTCGAGGGCATCATCATCGTGGTGCTGGCCGTCACCGGATTCCGGACCGCGGTCTTCAATGCCGTTCCCGCAGAACTGAAAGCGGCGATCGCCGCCGGCATCGGCGCCTTCATCACCTTCGTCGGCTTCGTCGACGCCGGGTTCGTGCGGCGCATCCCCGACGCCGCCGACACCAACGTGCCGGTCCAGCTCGGCAGCGGCAACTCGATCACCAGCGTGCCCACCCTCGTCTTCGTCATCGGCGTGCTGCTGATGGGGGTGCTGGTGGTGCGCAAGGTGCCCGGCGGGCTGCTCATCGGCATCGTCGTGACCGCGGTGGTGTCGGTGATCCTGGAGTCGGTGCTCCATCTCGGTTCGGGGGCCGAGAAGCCCGGCGGGTGGGGGTTGTCGGTGCCGTCGATCCCGCATTCGGCCGGCGGGCTGCCGAACCTGTCGCTCGTCGGCGACGTCGACGTGTTCGGCGCGTTCACCCGCATCGGGGTGCTCGCGGCATGCGTGCTCGTGTTCGCGCTGCTGCTGTCGAACTTCTTCGACGCGATGGGCACGATGACCGGGCTCGGCAAGGAGGCCGGGCTGGCCGATGAGACGGGCAACCTGCCCGACATCGGCAAGGCCCTGGTCGTCGAGGGCACCGGCGCGATCGCCGGTGGTGTCGCATCGGCCTCGTCGAACACGGTGTTCGTGGAATCGGCGTCCGGCGTCGCCGAGGGTGCGCGGACCGGTCTGGCCAACATCGTCACCGGCGTGCTGTTCCTGGTGGCCATGTTCTTCACCCCGGTCTACGAGGTCATCCCGAGCGAGGCCGTCGCCCCGGCACTGGTGATCGTCGGCGGCCTGATGATCGGCCAGGTCCGCAGCATCGACTTCACCAAGTTCGCGATCGCCTTGCCGACATTCCTGACCATCGTCACCATGCCGTTCACCTACTCGATCGCCAACGGCATCGGCGTCGGCTTCATCAGCTGGGTGGTGATGGCCACCGCGGCGGGCAAGGCGCGGTCGGTGCATCCGTTGATGTGGCTGGTCGCGATCGTCTTCGTCGCCTACTTCGCGCGCCAACCCATCTCGGATCTGGTCGGGTGAGCAGCGGCTGCGGCCGCGGGCGATCTATTATTGCGCCGTGGAACCAGTTGATGGCGACAAACAGCTCGCCGGGCCGCTCTCTCTTGCGATCGTCCGGATGGCCCGGCGTCTACGACTGCGTCGCGACAGCGAGCTCGTGTCGTTGACCCAGTTGTCGGCCCTGAACACCCTTTATCAGGAGGGCTCGATGACGCCGGGCGCGCTCGCCGCGGCCGAACGGATCAAGCCACCGTCGATGACGCGGGTGCTCGCCTCGCTGGCCGACCTCGGGATGATCGAACGCGCCGCGCACCCGACAGATGGCCGGCAGGTGATCGTCACCCTCGCTTCGCCCGGAAAGCGGGTGATCACCGACGAGGTGGCCGCCCGTACGGAATGGCTGGACGGCCGGCTCGCGGCGCTGTCGGCGCAGGAGCGCGCCACCCTGAATGCCGCCGTACCCATCCTCGAACGGATCGTGTCGGCCGACGGCTGACGGCAGGGCAGGCCGACCGCTTCAGAAGAATGTGCCGGCGAACGGCGCCCGCGAGGTGGCAAAGGCCTTCGCGACGGCGTCGAGGGTCTCCGGGGTATCGGTCCAGAGCCGCTCCGCGGCCGCGAACTCGTGCGCGCCGATGCCGCCGAGATAGATGCTCGACAAGACCGAGATGCTCAGTCGCACAGTCGGTTGCGCGTCAGTGCGGACAGCGACCGCGGCACCGTTGCGGATCGTGACGGCAAAGGTTCCACCGCGCTCGGCGAACCGGTCGGTCACCTCGATGACCGCATCGAGGTCCGCGCCGAAGCGGCGGGCACCGAGCGCGGCACCGACGTCGAGGATGCGCACCCACATCTTGTCCACGAGCCCGGTCACCTCCACCGAGCGCAGGTCGACCAATTTGCGGGGCAGCGGGTCGTCGACGGGAATCGTCGCGCGCAGCGATGGGATGAGGTCGAGGGAGATCAGGACCCGCCACAGGTCGGTGTGGGCGTCCTCGGTCACCGCGAAGACCTCTTCGACCTCGGCGTGCAACCCGCCGCCGTCGGCGTCCTTGATGATGCGATAGCTCGCGTAGCCGTCATCGTGCAGCAGGTAGTGCAGCCCACTGGCCCCCGGCGAGCGCTCCGAGTCGCGGTCGGCCAGGATGGGCGCCCACCACTGCTCGGTCCGCGGTAATGCACCCGGCCGCGTCGCCGTCCAGCGCCGGTGGATATCGGGGATCGCGGCGGCTATCTCGTCGGCGCCGGCGAACCGTACCCGCGCATGCGCCGGTTGGGCGTGCCGCATCCGCGCCGCGGAGCCGACGGTGATGGTGTGCGCGAAGCACGCGGGGCCGAAGCCGAAGCGCTCGTAGATGGTGCCCTCCGAGGCGGTCAGGATCGCGAAGGTCTGTCCCTCGTCGATCCACTGGCCGGTAAGCTCGGTGAGCATCCGGCGCAGGATGCCGCGCCGGCGATGGGTGGCGGCCACCGACACCCACGACAGTCCGGCCGCGGCGGCGGTGGCGCCGCCGGGCAGGGTCATCGACATGCGGTAGAACATCGACACCCCGACGAGTGGTGCCGAGGGCAGGTCGGTGTCACGCACGACGATGACGTCGGAGTCGGAGACCTTGGCGCGCAAGTCGTTTCGCTCGTCGTCGGCGATGGGGTTGCGCATCGCGAACGCCCGGGCGTCGGCGGCGATGATGTCGTCCCAGTCGTCGTTCGAGGCGCGGCGCAGGCTCAGGTGATCGGTCGTGGTCTCGGGACTGTTCACCCCTCCACGTTGTCATATCGACGCGAACATGGTGATCAGCGGGCCGGATCGGGCGACTGCGGTGCGCGTGCCGGGGCGAGCGCAGTGGCTGCGACGACGGCGGTGTTTGGCAGACTGGGTATTCGTGTCCGATACGCCCGCACCTCCTGCTCCTGCACCCCGTGCCGCGGTGCCGCTACCGGTGCGGGTCGTCGACATCGACGATCCCGCCGATGTGCGCGTCGACGACTTCCGCGATCTCAACTCGGTCGACCGGCGCCCGGATCTGCCGGTTCTGCCGGGTGGCCGGCGCGGCCGCGGCCTCGTCATCGCCGAGGGCGTGCTGGTGGCCCGGCGGATGATCGCGTCGCGATTCGCTCCGCACGCCTTCCTGGGGGTGACGCGGCGACTCGAGGAACTCATCGGTGATGTGCGCCCGGTGCCCGACGACACCACTGCCGATGGAGCCGTCCCGTTCTATCGGGCCACTGCCGAGGTGATGGCCGAGATCATCGGGTTCCACCTCAATCGGGGGGTGCTCGGGGTGGCGCGCCGGGCACCGGTTCTCGGTGTCGACGAGGTACTCGCGAATGCGCGGACCGTGGCGATCCTCGAGGGCGTCAACGACCACGAGAACATCGGCAGCATCTTCCGCAACGCCGCCGGTCTGGGGGTTGACGCGGTGCTGTTCGGCGCGGGATGCGCCGACCCGCTGTATCGCCGCAGCGTGCGCGTGTCGATGGGACACGCGCTGCTGGTGCCCTCGGCCCGTTTCGATCAGTGGCCCGCCGGATTGGACGACGTGCACCGGCATGGGTTCACCACGGTGTCGCTGACACCGGATCCGGACGCAACCGTGCTGGCCGACGCCCTCGACGCCGACCGGGTGGCCTTCCTCGTCGGCGCCGAGGGCCCGGGCCTGGCCAAGGCGACGATGCGGGCCACCCACGTGCAGGCCCGAATCCCGATGAGCCGGGGCACCGATTCGGTCAACGTCGCGACCGCCGCGGCCATCGCCTTCTATGAACGCGTCCGATCAGGCACGATGACACGATGAGCGATCCCGGTGACGACCGGCATTCCCCTGCAGCCACGGCGCCGGCAGCGCACGAGGCACACGGGCCGGCGGAGCCGCCCGCCGAGCCGGCGTCGTGGCAGGCACCGGCGTGGACGCTCTACGTCCCCGAGAGCGAACGGGTGATCGCCGGGTCGGGATCCGGTGTCGACCTGGAGCGATGGCGGCACCACGAACCGACACCGTGGTCGCTGGGCCTGCTCGTCAGTGCGATCGTGATGGCCTTTTGTGCGCTGGTGACGGTCGGCGTGTACAGCCTGGCCGAATCCCTCGCACGCGGCGTGGGGCTGCTCGCCGTGGTCGTTCTGGCCTCCGCGAGTGCTTGGACGCTCTGGATTCTCCGATTCCGCCCGGTGTGGCGCTGGATCGTATGGGGGGCGCTGAGCGGACTGCTCGCCGGCGTGGGATCGGCGATTGCGTTGTTTGCGCTCGGGCAGTGAACCCGGACCGCTCTCAGGACTTGCCGAAGCCGAAGTAGCGGGCGAGTCGTCCGCGCTTGGGCTTCGGTGCGGCGTCCGCCTCGCCTGCGGTATTCGCCGGTGCCGCCGAGCCCGATTGCCCGGGGACACCGTGGCCGGAGATGTCTTGCCCGGCAAGCCCCTGCGCGGCGGCCCCCTGCGCCGACACGGCGTGGTACCGGTCGATGTCGTCGGGCGTCGGCACATAGTCGGCGGGATGGATCGCATATGCGGTGACCGGTATCCGCGCGGGATCGGCGTCGGCCGGTGCCAGCGGATGGGTGAACCGGAAGCCGAGCCACGTGCGGTTGGACTCCTCGGCGAGCTGCTGGGGATGGAATGGCAGCGCCAGCAGATCCGGGCCGACGCCCTCGGCGTAACGCAACGGGTGTTCGCCGCCCCAGAACGGGCCCTCGAACGGGTAGGGGACACCCTCGTCCTCGAGGTAGTCGACCGGCGTCGCCGAGAACGACCGTCGCAGCTCGCCGTCCTCCCAACGGGCAAAGGTGCCGGTGCCGGTGGCCGGATCGGTGTACAGCAGGGTGGTCGCGGCGCTGCGGTGAATCGAGGCGATCGTCCGGGTGAGCTCGCTGGGCCGCCCGGTGGCGAACAACGAGCACGACACCACACTCAACCGCCCGTAATGGCCGGCGTAGACGTGCGGGGTCTCGGCAGTCATCGCCGAGGCGAGGTCGGTGTCGGCCACCGGCAACAAGACACTGTCGCCGTAGATGGCCGACGCGAGCCGCTGGGCTGCGGTGACGTCATTGGCGAGTCCGCCGCGCACCAGGCCGGCCGGATCGTCGGTGTCGATGAACCAGAGTGTTACTGCGCGCGCCGACATCGTCCCCCTCAGCTGTTCGGATGGCTACGGACTCCCAGCAGGACATCCTCCCATGCTGGTACGGGTGGCTTGCGTGACTTCCGGCGACGCGGCGCGTCGACCGGAGTGGGTGGCCGCGGCGCATCATCACGGTCGTCGTCGGTCACCTCGGCGGCGGTGTCCGCCGATCGCTGCGGCTCGGTGTCAGTGTGGGTGTCTGCGGTGTCGGTGTCCGCGGCGTCGGTGTGCTGCCCATCCCCGGCCGGCCCGCGAGAGTCGGTGGTGCTCTCGTCGCCATCGAAGTCCAGCGCGTACGTTCCGTGCTCGTCGAACGGGGCACGCTGCGGGTCGTGCCGGCTGCGCTGCGCCCCGATGATCGAGTCGGCGTCGAGGGTGACCTGTTCGCGGCCCGAGTCGTCGACCGCCGGGCCGGGCACCGGGGCGATCACCGGGGTGGCCACCGGTGTCAGCCGGCGGCGCGGCTCGATCAACTCCGGGTGGGTCAACTCCTCGGCGAGGTCGTCGAGCGGATCGGCGGTCCCGCCGTGCGACCCGGGTTGGTAACGCCAGTGGGCGCGGTGTTCGGTGTGGCCGACCTGCCAGGCGACCTGCACCGCCCAATGTCCGTCCTCGCCCTTCCACGCATCCCAGACCGCCTCGGACGGCGTCTGTCCGAAGGCGACGATTCCTTCGGTGACGACGTCGCCCAGGGTCGATTCGGCGAGACCGTCGTGGCGCAGCGGGTGTGCCTGTGCAGCGAGTTCGGCGGCCCGGCTGCGTTCGAGCAACACCGGGTGCGCGAACCGCTCGACCTTGTCGGTGCTGACGCCGGCGATCGCGGCCACCTCGGCGACGGTGGCGCCGGCGCGGATGCGGGATTGGATCTCGCGAGGCCGCAGCGTGCTGGTCATCTCGATCTCGATCTGACCGAGCCGGGAGAGGTCGCCGCGCGCGGCCGCGCGCAGTCGTTCATCGGCGGGGAGGGTGAATCTCTCACCGGACTCGACGTCCTGGCAGATGACTCGGGAGCCGCCGGCGTCGACGCCGACCACTCGAAGTTCGCGCATCTGCTCCTCCTCCGGTTGACCACGAGTGCGGGCATTGGGCTCAGGTTAGACCACCGAACGCGCGGTATCAGTCGGACACGCGGACCGGGAACGCTCGGCTGTCGCCGAATACGCGCAGTTCAGCCCAGGTGTGGCGGAGGTGACCCATGCGTCGGATGGTGCGGATGGGTTCCACAGTAGCGTGCGTGCGGCCCGGTGTTGCCGGTGGTCGCCGAACGCCGCAACCGGCGCCGGAGGTGGCGCGCGGGTGTCACAGACGCTCGACGATGTAGTCGATGGCGGCAGTGAGCCTGCTGACGTCCTCGGGGTCGATCGCCGGGAACATGCCGATACGGAGCTGGTTGCGGCCCAGCTTGCGGTACGGCTCGGTGTCGACGACGCCGTTGGCGCGCAGCGTCTTGGCGACCGCGGCGGCGTCGATCTCGTCGTCGAAGTCGATGGTGCCCACGACCTGACTGCGCAGCGCCGGATCGGTGACGAACGGTGTCGCGAACTCCGACTTCTCGGCCCACGAGTACAGCCGCGAACTGGAGTCGGCGGTGCGCGAGACACACCAGTCCAGGCCGCCGTTGCCGAGCATCCACTGGATCTGGTTGTCCAGCAACAGAAGTGTGGTCAGTGCGGGGGTGTTGTAGGTCTGGTTCTTGCGGCTGTTGTCGACGGCGGTCGGCAGCGAGAGGAATTCCGGGCACCAGCGGTCGGTGCCGGCGATCTGGTCGATGCGGGCCAGGGCCGCCGGGCTCATCGCTGCGAGCCAGATGCCGCCGTCGGCGGCGAAGCACTTCTGCGGCGCGAAGTAGTAGACGTCGGTGTCGGCGATCTCGACCGGCAGGCCGCCGGCTCCCGAGGTGGCGTCGATGGCGATCAGTGCGTCGTCGGCGCCGTCGGGCCGGCTCACCGGGACCGCCACCCCGGTGGAGGTCTCGTTGTGCGCCCAGCCGATCAGGTCGACGCCGCCGAAGTCGTCGGCGGTCAACGCCGCCGGGTCGGGTGCGGTGCCCGGATCGGTCGAGATCACCACCGGCGAATCCAGGAACGGTGCCTTCTTGGCGACGGTGGCGAACTTCGACGAGAACTCGCCGTAGGTCAGATGCAGCGAACGCCGCTTGATCAGCCCGAATGCGGCCGCGTCCCAGAACGCGGTGGTCCCGCCGTTCGACAGCACCACCTCGTAACCGTCGGGCAGGGCGAACAGCTGCGAGAGTCCTTCGCGCACCGAGCCGACCACGTTCTTGACCGGGGCCTGACGGTGGCTGGTGCCGATCACCGACGAACCGATGTCGACGAGGGACTGGAGCTGCTCCGGGCGGACCTTGGACGGTCCGCAACCGAAACGTCCGTCGGCGGGCAGCAGGTCGGCGGGAATGGTGATCGGGGTGGCGGCGTCGCTCATGGGCGCAATTCTAGGGCTGTGGCCGGGGCCACTCGGTTTCGGCCTGCCCGAGCTCCTGTCCGAGGTACTGATCGGCCCTCGGGTTCGCGCGGTCTGAGTTTGTTCGCGCGGCTGGTCGACCACCCGCGCGAACAAATTGAAGCCGCGTGAACGGTTCTCAGAGACCGGGTTTGACGACGTCGCCCCATCCCTCGACGTCCTCGGGTCGCCGCGGTGCGGGGCCGGTGTACAGCGCGGCCGGCCGGACGAGTTTGCCGAGTCGCTTCTGTTCGAGGATGTGCGCGCACCAGCCGGCGGTGCGGCCGCAGGTGAACATCGCGGGCATCATGTGCGTCGGCACCTCGGCGTAGTCGAGGATGACCGCCGCCCAGAATTCGACGTTGGTCTCGATGGCCCGGTCGGGACGTCGTTCCCGCAGTTCGGTGAGCGCAGCTTGTTCGAGCGCGGCCGCCACCTCATATCGGGGGACGCCCAGTTGCTGCGCGGTGTGGCGCAGCACGCGGGCCCGCGGGTCCTCGGCGCGGTAGACGCGGTGGCCGAAGCCCATCAGCTTCTCCTTGCGGTCCAGGATGCCCTTGACCAGGCCGCGGGCGTCGCCGGTGCGCTCGACCTCGTCGATCATCGGCAGCACCCGCGCCGGTGCGCCACCGTGCAGCGGACCGGACATGGCGCCGATCGCCCCCGAGAGCGCCGCCGCCACGTCGGCTCCGGTGGAGGCGATGACGCGGGCGGTGAAGGTCGACGCGTTCAGTCCGTGTTCGGCCGCGCTCACCCAGTACGCGTCGATCGCGGCGATGTGCTTCGGGTCCGGATCGCCCTTCCATCGGGTCATGAAACGTGCTGTGACGGTGGGACATTCATCGATGATGTGCTGCGGGACGGCGGGCTGATGGATACCGCGGGCCGACTGTGCGACGTAGGACAGCGCCATCACCGATGCCCGGGCGAGGTTCGCGCGGGCGGTCGCGTCGTCGATGTCGAGGAGGGGCTGATATCCCCAGATCGGCGCCAGCATCGCCAGGGCGGCTTGGACGTCGACGCGGACGTCGCCGGTGTGGATGGGCAGTGGGAACGGTTCGGCCGGGGGCAGGCCGTCGCCGAACCGGCCGTCGACCAGCAGGGCCCATACGTCGGCGAAGGTGACCTTGTTCTCGACGAGGTCTTCGATGTCGACGCCGCGGTAGCGCAGGTTGCCGCCGTTCTTGTCGGGCTCGGCGATCTCGGTCGTGAAGGCGAGGACGCCTTCGAGTCCGGGAACGAAGTCGTCGGGGACCTTGATCGTCATGTGTCAGACCACTTTCTCTCCGCACGGCGATGTGCCGAAATCCTGTGGCGATGCCGGGCGAGGCATCCCCACCAGCACTGTAGGACAGTTCTCGGGTCCCGTCATACCGGGGAGTAAGCGTGGGGTGCCCGGAGTAGCGTCGGGTCGGTGAGCGAATCCAGGGACTCCGCGGCGCCCGCGCGGGAGCCGATCGATCTGCCCGGAATGCGCGTCGGGTACGGCGGTGGTATCCCGCCCAATGTCGGCGACGGCGACCGCGCGGCCGGGGCAGACGGCGTTCGTGACAACCTCGACCCGAGCTGGCTGCGCGGCGACCCGCCATGGCTCGACCTTTTCGAGGTGTGGCTGCATGAGGCGCTCGATGCGCGGATTCCCGAGCCCAACGCGATGGTCCTGGGCACCGTCGACCCCCACGGGTTGCCTGCGACGCGGACGGTGCTGTGCAAGGGCGCAGACGCGACCGGGATCGTCTTCTTCACCGGCTACGACTCCGACAAGGGCCGTGATCTCGCCGCCGACCCGTATGCCTCGATCACTTTTCCGTGGATTGCGCTGGAACGGCAGGTGCACTTTCGTGGTGCGGTGACCAAGGTGAGCCCGCAAGAGACCCAAGGCTATTGGTCCAAACGCCCGCGCGGTTCCCAGCTCTCGGCCCTGGCGTCGGAGCAATCGCGTCCGATCGGCAGCCGGACGGAGCTGGAGGAGAAGGCCGCCGACGTCGCGGATCGGTGTGGGGGACTCGACGGCGGTACCCCGGTTCCGGTGCCGCCGCACTGGGGCGGATACCGACTCGCCCCCGACTGCGTCGAGTTCTGGCAGGGCCGTGCCAATCGGCTGCACAACCGGGTGCGGCTGAGGCTGGTCGACGGCGTGTGGGAGGTGGTCCGGCTCCAGCCCTGACCACCGGCGGGGGCGGTGGTGAGAATAGATAAGCTGTTTCGGTGCGTCGTCTACTGGCCGATACCCGTCCACTTTCCAATCCGCATTTCCGGCGGCTGTGGTCGGCCAACATCATCACCGTCATCGGCGCTCAGCTCACCGTCGTCGCCGTACCCGCCCAGATCTACCAGATCACCGGCAGCTCGGCCTATGTCGGATTGACCGGAGTCTTCGGCCTCGTCCCCTTGGTCGTCTTCGGGCTGTGGGGCGGGGCGCTGGCCGATGTCTTCGACCGCCGGATGATCCTCGTCGTCACCACGCTGGGCCTGATCGGCACCAGCGCATTGTTCTGGGTGCAGTCGGCGATGGGCTGGAACAATGTGTGGATCATCTTGTCGCTCTTCACCATTCAGCAGGGGTTTTTCGCGGTCAATCAGCCGGCGCGGACCTCGGTGCTGCCCCGGCTGTTGTCGGCCGGGGAGCTGCCGGCCGCCCTGTCGTTGAACATGACGGTGATACAGGCGGGGGCGATCGCCGGTCCGCTCGTCGGAGGTGCGCTCATACCGGTGCTCGGATACTCGGTGCTGTATCTGATCGACACGATCTTCCTGTTCGCCACCCTGTGGGCGGTGGTACTGCTGCCGACGCTGCGGCCGGAGAGCGAGCATGCACCCAAGGTGGCCGGGCTGCGGTCGGTGATCGACGGCCTGGTGTATCTCGCCGGGCACAAGGTGCTGTTGGCGTCGTTTGTGCTCGACCTGATCGCAATGATCTTCGGTATGCCGCGCGCACTGTTTCCGCAGATGGCGCACGAGAACTTCGGTGGCCCGGTCTCCGGTGGCGTCGCCTTCGCGTTGCTGTTCATCGCGATCTCGGTCGGCGCCGTCGTCGGCGGCGTGTTCTCCGGCTGGGTCAGTCGTGTCGAGCGGCAGGGGTACGCGGTGGTCGTATGCGTCCTGATCTGGGGTGTCGCCATCGCGGCATCCGGTGTCGCCGTGGGTCTGGCGGGCGGGTCGGCGATGCCGTGGCTGCCGGTCGTGTTGGTGCTGCTGATGGTCGGCGGCGCCGCCGACATGGCATCGGCGGCGTTTCGGCAGGCGATCCTGCTGGCCGCCGCCAACGACGAGGTGCGTGGACGTCTGCAGGGTGTGTTCATCATCGTGGTCGCCGGCGGGCCGCGCATCGCCGACGTCGCGCATGGTTCGGCAGCCGCCGTCGTCGGGGTGGCGGCCACCACCGCATTCGGTGGCGTCGCCGTCGTCGTGCTGACACTTCTTGCCGCCCTGGTATTGCCGGCCTTCCTTCGCTACCGCGTCGGCCAGCACGCCTGAACCGGCCGACGTCAGTGCTCGCTGACGCGGCCGGGGATCGTCGCCCGGCGGGCGGCGTGGACGGGGCAGTAATGGATCGGATTGTCGCGCTGCGCCTCGGACGGAAGGTTGCGGGCCGGGGTCTCGACGAGCGGCGCATCGCGTGGCACCCGGCCGTCGATGCGATCCCACGCATCGCGTGAACGCGGATGGCGCCGATAGCGTTTCGGGGTCAGTCGATGCATGACGAGATTGACCGCCTTGCCCAGCAGCCGGAATCGGCGTTCGTCGGCCGCGCTCCACGGAAGGTTCATCATCTCGCGGATCGGCTCGTCGTAGAAGCCGGTGGTCAGCCACACGAAGAAGCGGGCGGTGGGTGGCGCGATGAATCGTCGCCAGATCCCCGCGGGCATGAACGACATGAACGGCGGTGGTGGCAGCGCGCCGATGTCGAGGACGGTACGCACCGACTCGTGATCGCGTAGAACGTTGCGGCACATGTGATCCCAGTACCCGAGAAAGTCCTCATAGGTGTCGGGGACGGGTCGCATCGAGACGCCGTACTGCGCGTACCAGGCCTTGGACTCCTCGAACAACCGGCGTTTCTGTGCCTCGGTCAGCCACGGACCGAAGCGTTCACACAGCCGCACGTTGCCGTACCAGAACGTCGCGTGCGCCCAGTAGAAGACGTCCGGGTCGAGCGCGTGATATCGGGATCCGTCGGGCATGGTGCCCTTGATGGTGAGGTGGTAGTCGCGTACCTGGTGTCCGGTTCCGGCGGCGCCGTCGGTCGCGACCGCGTCGTAGACGACGCCGCCGATGGGATACAGCGAGCGCATCAGTCGTTCCCAGCGTTCCCCGAAGAAGTCGGAGTGATCCCACACCGCCTGACCCAGCTTGGGGTGCATGTTCTGCATCGACCCGGCCCAGAGTCCTTGCAACATACCGGTCCACGTGCCCCAGACCTGCCAGGTCAGCGAGTCCGGGCCCAGCGGCGGGTACTCGGCCGCGCCGGCGTCGACGACGGTCTCGGCAGTAGGGGCGGACGCAACCTGAGTCATGAGACAAAACCGTAGATGCGTCTCACCCAGGGTGTCAAGCAGGGATGGTGTCAAGCAGTCGCAGTGTCAAGCGGGCCGAAGCCGGCCGATCGGTAGACATTGCTCCCGGAATCCGCGATCAATGTCTACCGATTCGGGGCACGACCTCATCGCGACCGGAAGCGGACCCGGTTTCCAGCGATCAGTTGCGCTGCTCGGGAGATCGACGCCGCGGTGAGCACCGCGACGACGGGATAACCGCCGGTGACGGGATGATCGGCGAGGAAGATCACCGGGGCGCCGTTGGGCGGGACCTGTACCGACCCGTGCGCCACCCCTTCTGATCGGAGTTCGCCGACGTCGTCGCGGTGGGCCGGCACCGGGGCCGCGGCGCCGTCGGGACGCAGGAGCCGCACGCCCACCCGATCGGCCTCGGTACTGACCTCCCACTCGCCGACGGCCAGGTCCGCGGCCCGACGGAGACGATCGGCGCGCGGTCCGGCGGTCACCTCGAGTTCGACGACGCCGGTGGGCGTACCGGGCAGCGGCGCATGCGTGATGGCGGGCCACTCACCGGTCTCGCTGCCGATGGCGAGCCGGTCGCCGGCTCGCAGCGGCGCCGGGCCGAGTCCCGAGAGGGTGTCGGTGGCTCGGGAGCCGAGCACCGCAGGCGCATGGACCCCGCCGCGCACCGCCACATAGTTGCGGCAACCCCATGCGGGTGGGCCGAGCGCGAGTTGCGCGCCGGATTCGATGATGATCGCGGCACCCAGACCCACCGGTGCGTCGTCCACGGTGACCGGTGCTCCGGCGCCGGTGACCGCCACCACTGCGCGGTGGTGTGCCCGGATTCGCAGGCCGCCCAACGTCGTTTCGATCGTCGCCGCCGACTCCTGGTTTCCGACAAGGCGATTGGCGAGTGTCATCGACGCCCGGTCGGCCGCTCCCGACTGTGGTACCCCGAGGTGGGCCAGTCCGGGGCGGCCCAGGTCCTGGATCGTCGCGAACGGTCCCGGGGTGATCACCTCGATCACGGTCATCGGGTGCTTTCGACATCGGTGAAGCGCACAAGTGCTCCGGGTGTCAGCAGTGACGGCCGCTGTGAGGTCTCATCCCAGAGTTGGATATCTGTGTGGCCCAGCAGATTCCAGCCCCCCGGGCTCGGCGCGGGATAAACGGCGCTGTACCCGGCGGCGACGGCGACCGCCCCGGCAGGCACCCGCGTGCGCGGTTCGTCGCGACGCCCCGGCCGCAGCAACGGATTGTCCCGGCCGTCGGCGGGCACCAGATATCCGAAACCCGGTGCGAAACCCATGAATTCGACGCGCCACACGGTGTCGGTGTGCGCCACGACGACGTCGTCGGCGGCGAGGCCCAGACGCTGGGCGACCTCAGTCAGGTCTGCGCCGTCGTAGTGGACGGGGATCGTGATCTCGTCGTCGGGCACCGCCGCCGTGTCGCCGGGCCCGGAGGCATCTCGCAATACCCGGTGGATTCCCAACGCGTCCGCACCGAATCCGAGCTCGAACTGGACGAGGACGGTCGTCGCACTCGGGACGATCTCGGTGACGCCACGCAACATTCCCGTTGTGCTCGCGGCCCGCAGTGCCCGCTCGGCCCGACGAACCGCGGGCCGGTCGTCCTCGAAGTCGAGCAGCACCGCATCGGTGCCCGCGGGCAACTCGTTCATATCCGTCGAATCTACCCGTCCACCTACCGGATTGGGCGTCCCGGCGAATGCGTCCGGTATGCGGTGGCACACTGATTCGCGTGACGGCAGGACCGACGTGCGCAGGTGGCCCGGGAATGGGCCGATGAGAGAGATCGTGGTGTGCGGGGAGTCGCTCGTCGACGTGGTGGCGACCGCTGCGCCGAATTCGGACGCCCCGACGCTGCCTGCGTTGCAGCCGGCCCTCGGTGGTGGGCCGTTCAACGTCGCGATCACCCTGGGCCGACTGGGAAGTGCGGTCTCGTTCTGCTCGGCGGTCTCGACCGACGACTACGGCGAGGCGATCGTGTCGGCGTTGCGGCACAGCGGTGTCGGCAGCACGCTGGTGCAGCGGCGCGGTGAGCCCACGTCGCTGGCGCTCGCCACGATCGGTACCGACGGCGTCGCGCACTACTCCTTCTATCTCGAGGGAACCGCGGACCGGCTGGTCACCGACCCGGGGCCGTTCGCGCCGACGGTGTCGGCGGTCTGCTTCGGCACACTCTCGTTGGCTCTCGAACCGGGTGCGAGCGTGTACGAGACCGTGCTGCGCCGATGCCACGCCGAGGGGCGGCTCGTGGTCTGCGACCCCAACATCCGCTCGGCCGTCATCGCCGACCCCGACGCATACCGGCGGCGTTTCGCCTCGTGGATGGAGTCGGTGGACGTCGTGAAATTGTCCGACGAGGACGCTGCCTGGCTGGCTCTCGGTCCGTACGGATCGAGAGCGGCGGACTGGATCGGCGCAGGCGTCACCGCCGTCCTCACAACTGCCGGCGCCGACGGTATTCACGTCACCACCGCCGGCGGCGTCAGCCACGTGCCGGCGCCGCGCGTCACCGTCGCCGACACCATCGGTGCAGGTGACGCCATCATGGGTGCCGTGCTGCATCAACTGGATCACCTGGGTGCGCTGTCGTCGGCGGCCGTCGGTGAACTCGACGCCGACCGCTGGCGCCAGATCGCCGCCTTTGCGGTGTCGGTGGCGGGGATCACGGTGTCCCGTCCGGGTGCCGACCCTCCGTGGGCGAGCGAGCTCGGGGGAGACTAGGTTAGGTTCTCAAGAGCCCGTATGGGCGAAGAGGAAAATCTCGCACCTGAGTAAAGGGGTCCACGAGTGTCCGCGCAGACAGTCCCGACCGACGGCACAACCGATCCGGCTTCGGCAACATTCACATATCCCGGTGGGCAACTCGAGCTCCCGATCCTGAAGGCCACCGAAGGCAGTGATTCGGTCGAGCTGGGTAAGTTCCTGTCCGATACCGGCCTGACGACCTTCGACAGCGGGTTCGTCAATACCGCGGCCACCAAGTCGGCGATCACCTACATCGACGGGGACGCGGGCATCCTGCGTTACCGGGGGATTCCGATCGACCAGCTCGCGGGCAAGTCGAGCTTCCTGGAAGTCAGCTACCTGCTGATCTACGGCGAGTTGCCGACCGCCACCGAACTCGAGGAATTCACCACCAAGATCCAGCGGCATACGCTGCTCCACGAGGATCTCAAGCGTTTCTTCGACGGCTTCCCGCGCAACGCGCATCCGATGCCGGTGCTCTCCAGCGCGGTCAACGCATTGTCTGCGTACTACCAGGACTCGCTGGATCCCAAAGACCCCGAGCAGGTGGAACTGTCGACGATCCGTTTGCTGGCCAAGCTGCCGACGATCGCGGCCTACGCCTACAAGAAGTCGGCCGGCCAGCCGTTCCTCTACCCGGACAACTCGATGAGCCTGGTCGAGAACTTCCTGCGGATGACCTTCGGCTTGCCCGCCGAGCCCTACGAGGTCAACCCCGAGGTGGCCAAGGCGCTCGACATGCTGTTCATCCTGCACGCCGATCACGAGCAGAACTGCTCCACGTCGACGGTGCGCCTCGTCGGATCGAGCCAGGCCAACCTGTTCACGTCCATCTCCGGCGGCATCAACGCGCTCTGGGGTCCGCTGCACGGTGGCGCGAACCAGGCGGTGCTCGAGATGCTCGAGGAGATCAAGAACTCCGGCGGCGACACCAAGGCGTTCATGACGAAGGTCAAGAACAAGGAAGCCGGCGTGAAGCTCATGGGCTTCGGGCACCGCGTGTACAAGAATTACGATCCGCGTGCGGCGATCGTGAAGAAGACCGCCGATCAGATCCTGGCCTCGCTCGGTGTGCAGGACGATCTGCTCGACATCGCCAAGGGCCTCGAAGAGGTCGCGCTGTCCGACGACTACTTCATCGAGCGCAAGCTCTACCCGAACGTCGACTTCTACACCGGCGTCATCTACCGGGCGATGGGCTTCCCGACCCGCATGTTCACCGTGCTGTTCGCGCTCGGCCGACTGCCCGGCTGGATCGCACACTGGCGTGAGATGAGCTCGGATCCCTCCGGCAAGATCGGGCGTCCGCGCCAGCTCTACACCGGCTATACCGAACGTGACTACGTGACACTCGGGGATCGCTGAACGAGGCGACCGAGACATTCGGTACCGACGGCCCCGCACGGGCACCCGATACCGATGACCCTGCACCGACGACTCAAAGGAGAGTCCCGATGACCAGTGCCGAAAAGCCAGAAGTCGAATTCCCCACGGGCCCGGAGCCCACCGAACTCGAGGTCGTCGATCTCATCGAAGGTGACGGCTCGCAGGCGCAACGGGGCGACGTCGTCGACGTGCACTATGTCGGTGTCGATTTCGAATCCGGCGAGGAATTCGACTCGTCGTGGGACCGCGGTCAGTCGGCCCGGTTCCCGCTCGAGCGGCTCATCCCGGGATGGCAGGAAGGAATTCCGGGCATGAAGGTCGGCGGCCGTCGTCGCCTGACCGTCCCACCGAACCTCGCCTACGGGCCGGCCGGTACGGGACACCGCCTTTCGGGCCGCACCCTCGTGTTCGTCATCGATCTGCTGGGCGTCGGCTAGACCCCACTTCCCGCTCACTCATTTGCGTCCCGCTCGACGAGATCGTCGAGCGGGACGCAAATCGTTGAGCGGGAAGCCGCACCACCTAGCGCCGGACTCGCCCCGACGCCGACGGTGGTGCCAGCCGGTCGCCGCGGACGATGGTCCCGGCATTCTTGACCTGTTGCCGTAGCGGCATGATCTCATATCCGGTGATTCCGTCGAGCTCGGCGAGGCTTTGGGTCACAAAGGAATACATGTCGTCGGTGTCGGAGTTCATGATCCGCGCGAAGATGTTGGATCGCCCCGTGATGGCCGCCGCGAACGGGATGCGTGGATGAATGCCCAGGGCTTCTCCGACGGTCCGCAGATGGCGCGGGGTCACCGTCAGCCAGAGTGAGGCGCTGCGCAGACCGATGGCGTCGGTCGCCAGATCGACGTGGAAGTACGCGGCCCCCGATGCGACGAGGTGCTCGACGCGACGGGTCACCTTTCCGGGTGTGCCACCGGTGGCGCGGGCCAGCGTGGAATAGGACAACCGACCGTCTTTTCCCAAGGCGTCCAACAAGATCTGATCCACTACGTCGGTCTTGACGGGTTCGCCGACGGGCGCGGGCTGACAAGAGGTGGCCTCCAGGGCCGCGGTCTGCTCGGCGGTGAGCACGTCGCTCCACATCTCTTGATGCGGATTCGATCCACCGACGAACGTGTGCAGGATCTCCGCCGGTGAGACGTCGAGGATGGGTGCGGCCTTGGGCAGGGCGGCGACGAGGAGTTCGTGGGCATCGGCGTCGGCGGGAACGCGCAGATTGAAGGCCACCTCCCACCCGGCCCCATAGATCGACACCCAGGAGACGTGATCGTCGGCGGCCACCGATCGCGCGATGGCGTCGGTGCCTTCCGGGCGGCACCGGACCCGGACGAACCAGGCGGAGTTCCCTCCGCGATGCGGGTCGGCCGCCATCGTCACGCGCAGGTAGCCTTCGCGGCGCATGCGGCGGTAGCGCCGGGCCACGGTCTGTTCGGCGACACCGAGTACCTCTCCGAGCTCACGGAAGGACACTCGCGGCGAGACCTGCAACGCGCGCACGATTTGTGCATCCAGCTCGTCGAGTGTGGAGGAATTCAATGCTGCTGGACTGCTCATCGTCACGATTCTACGCCCTGGGCGGTCGCGGGAGACTCGACGCAGAAACGGGCTCACACTTGACGCATCCCACCGGCGGGCAACGGCCTCGATCTCCGGTGATGGCATCGAAAGGTACGAAAAAGTCATGGCACGTAAATGGTGGACGTTGGTCGTCGTGTGTGCGGCGACCTTCATGCTGCTCCTCGACGTCACGATCGTGGTCGTCGCACTCCCCGACATCCAGCATGCTCTGGGCGCGAGTTTCAGTCAGCTGCAATGGGTTACCGACGCCTACGCCCTCGCGCTCGCGGCGTTGCTGCTGACGTCGGGATCGATTTCGGACAAATTCGGGAGGCGCCGGGTCTTCTCGATCGGGCTCGTCGTGTTCACGCTCGGCTCGCTGTTGTGCGGCGTGGCGCAGGACCCGACGATGCTGATCGTCTCGCGGGCGTTGCAAGGTGTCGGCGGCGCGATGCTGTTCTCGACGTCGCTCGCGCTCCTTGCCGCGACCTACCACGGACGTGACCGCGGAATCGCGTTCGGCGCCTGGGGCGCGATCTCCGGTATCTCGACGGCCCTGGGGCCGGTGCTCGGCGGTGTGCTCACCACCGGCGTCACCTGGCGCGCGATCTTCCTGGTGAACCTGCCCATCGGGATCGCGGCACTGCTGCTCACGCTGCGCATGGTCGACGAATCGCGCTCGCCGCACGCGCGCCGCATCGACTGGCCGGGCGTGCTCACCTTCACCGCGGGGCTCGTCGCCCTCGTCTACGGCCTCACCGAGGCGGGGCAGCGATCCTGGACCGACTCGCTGGTGGTGGGCTGCTTCATCGCCGCCGCCGTGTTGCTGGCGCTGTTCGTCGTGGTCGAATTGCGTGTGGCGCAACCGATGTTCGATCTCTCGCTGTTGCGGACCCCGACGTTCACCGGCGGGTTGCTGGCGGCGTTCGCCATGAACGGCTCGCTGTTCGCCATGCTGCTCTATGTCGTTGTGTATCTGCAGAACTCGCTGGGCTACTCGGCGATGCAGACCGGTCTGCGGCTGCTGGTGATGTCCGGCTGCACGATGGTGGTGGCGACCGTGGCCGGCCGCGCCTCCGAACGCGTGCCGGTGCGCTGGCTCATCGGCCCCGGGCTGATGCTGGTCGGCGTGGGACTGCTCGTGATGGGCGGACTCGACGCCGGCTCGTCGTGGACGCATCTGATCCCCGGCATGATCGTCGCCGGTATCGGCAGCGGACTGGTCAACCCGCCACTGGCCGCGACGGCGGTCGGTGTGGTGGATGTGCACCGGTCGGGGATGGCGTCGGGTATCAACACGACATTCCGCCAGATCGGCATCGCGGTCGGCATCGCCGTCTACGGTTCGTTGTTCAGCTCGCAGATGTCGTCGTCGATGCATGAGCACCCGGCCGGCGGTCAGCATGCCGCCTACGCCGACGCCCTCAACCTGCTGTTCGTGGTCAGTGGCGCCGTCGCGATCGTCGGCGGTATCGGTGCGCTGGCGCTGATCCGTAGCCGGGACTTCGTCGCGCACGCGCCCGCGCCGGCGAATGAAACCGGCAGTGACGCTGCACAAGTCGGCTCCGTGGCGACCGCATCCTGATGCGTCGGCTCACCGTGCCATCGACAGCGCCTCCGACCACTTCACCCGGCTACCGGTGCGCAGGATCGAACGCTGGTAGATCCGGGCGGCAATCCAGGTGGCGATCGCGCACGCCGCCAGCATGAGTACCAGGGAGACGACGATCTGCACGAAATCGGTGTCACCGGTGGCGATCCGGATCGGCATGAGCACCGCGGAGAACGGCGGAATCCACGTCAGGACTTTGATGAAGGTCGAGTCGAGGGCCTGGACGCCGAAGATGCCCGCGTACATCACGGCCATCGACAGCACGGTCAGCGGCATGATCGTCGAGCCGAGTTCTTCCTGCCGGGACACCAGCGCGCCGGCGGCGGCGTACAGCGTCGCGAAGAAGACGAAGCCGAGCAGGAACCACACCAGTGTCGCGGCGAACATCCCGACCGCGGTGCCCGCGATCGTCAGCATGCCGGTGGCGGCACCGGCTATCAGGGCGGTGGCACCCAGCACAATCACCTGCCCGAGTGCGACCACACCGATGCCTACGATCTTGCCCCACATGAGGTGCAGCGGTGTGACGGTCGCGAGGAGCAACTCGACGATGCGCGACGTCTTCTCCTCGACGACGCCGACGGCGATCATGTTGCCGCCCAGCATGATCGCCATGATCAGCAGCATCGAGCCGACCAGTGCGATGACGATGCGCTGACCCTTGTCGGCGCTGGTCGGCTGAGTCTGCACGGTGGTGATCGCGGGTGCGGGCAGACTTGCCGCGTCGACGCCGCGCTGAGCGAGTACGGCCGCCAGATTCGTCTGCTGGATCGAGGTGGGAAGCACACTCGACAACGACTCCGAGAGGCCGTCCTTGCTGATCAGGGTGTAGGAACCGGTGGGGGTGACGACCACCGCGGCGTCGAGATCGCCGGAGTCGACCCGGGTGCGGGCCTGTTCGGCGGTGTCGACCGACACCACGTCGACCGGTGTCCCAGCGGCCTTTCCGGCCGCTTCGATGCCCGTCGACAGCGAGGTCTGCGGACCGGTCAGGCCCACCCGTTCGGTGTCGGTACCGCCACCGCTGAAGGCTTTCCACACGATCAGGCCGATGACGATCACAGCCATCAGCGCGACGGTGCTGATGAGGAACGACTTGGTGCGGGTGCGGGTGTTGATCTCGCGCTGGGCGATCAGCCGTATCGAGGTCATGGCGCCGGCGCCGGCGCCGGTGTCGGTGGAACTGGGGCTGGGGGAGTTCATGCCGAAACCACCTCTCGGAACATGTCGGTCAGGGACGGGGTGGACGTGGCGAAGCGGTGGACCGGACCGTGGCGCAGCGCGGCGGCGAGAACCTGCTGGTCGTCGACGGCCGCCGGATCGACGCGCAACCGCGTCGTCTGGCCGTAGTGGGTCTCGAGGACACCGGGAATGCCGTCGGCCCAGGCGATCTCGGACCCGGGGCCGGTGACCTCCAGCGTCACCCCACCACGGCGACGCAGGTCGTCGACGCTGCCGAGTGCACGCATACGTCCTTTGGCTACGATGCCGACCCGGTCGCACAGCCGCTGGACGAGGTCGAGCTGGTGGGAGGAGAACACGACGGGAGTGCCCTCGCCCGCCTTTTCTTTGAGGACGTCGCTCATGACGTCGACGGCCACCGGGTCGAGGCCGGAGAACGGCTCGTCGAGAACCAGTACCGCCGGATCGGCGACCAGTGCCGCCGCCAACTGCACGCGTTGCTGGTTGCCCAGCGACAGCTCGCCGATGTTGTCACCGAACCGTTCTGCGACGCCGAGTCGTTCGGTCCAGCGGCGCGCCGACTCGTCGGCATCGGCCGCGCTCATCCCATGCAGGCGGGCCAGGAAGCGCAGCTGGTCACCGACTTTCATCTTCGGGTACAGCCCGCGTTCCTCGGGCATGTATCCGATGCGCCGGCGCGTGGGCAGATCGATGGGCCGATCACCCAGCAGGACCCGGCCCGCGTCGGCGGCGAGCACGCCGAGGATGATCCGCATGGTGGTGGACTTGCCCGCGCCATTGCTGCCGACGAATCCGAAGATCTCACCGGGTTCGACCTGGAAGGTCATGTCATGCAACGCGATCACGTCGCCATAACGTTTGTGCAGGCCGTCGATGATCAATGCTCCGGTCACCGGTGTTCGGCTCATCGGCGCTCTCCTCTCGGGTCGGTGTGGGTCGGGGTGATCGGGGGAGTCGGCGTGGTGGGGTCGTGGCCGAACTCGTCGGCGAAGTCCTCGGGATCGGGGTCGGCCATCCACCACGCGGTGAGCATGGACGGCAGCACCGCGGCGGCGAGCATCAGCGAGATCGTCAGCATCCCCAGCCCATAGATCACCTGGCCGGGAACATGGTCGGGGATCGAGAGCACGATAAGTGCGATGTAGGGCACGAACATCAGCGTGAACAACACGATGAAGGCCAATGACCGCGCCGAATTGCGCTGTGCCAGTTGGATCTCGTCGAGTGCGGTGACCGGCGCGTCGCCGATCGAACCGGTGATGATCCGCAGGGTCCGCTGACAGACGAGCGAGCCGGCCACGCCCACGAGGAAGGGCAGCAAGAACCATGTCGGACTGACAAACGACACCACCGCCCCGGCGAGCAGGATGAGTATGCAGACTGCCTGTGCGACAACAACAGTGCGGTAGCCGCGTCGATTGCGCCAGCGGGTCAGCTGGTGCGCGGTGCGCTGCGCGAACCGGCGGTGCCGATCCCCGCGCCACTGGTCGTACCGACGCCACAGTTCGGGTTTCGCGTCCTCGGGGATCGCCGAATTCGGGTCGTACATCGTGCACCTCCTTCTCGGTGGTTGCTCGCTGAGGCGAGCCGGCGCCGGGCGCTCACTCGGGCCGGCGGCCGGTGCCCTCGCCGTCGGTTCGGCGTGCGTAGAGCTCGGCCGACATCGCCCCGAACTCGGTGCGACTGAACACGGCCTCCACCGGGAGGCCGAAGACATCGCAGATGCGCATCGCGAGGTCGAGGCTCGGATAGTGATCGCCCCGTTCGAGCGCACCCACCGTCTGCACATTGATGTCGACCAGTTCGGCCAGGGCGGCCCGCGTCATCCGCCGTTCGGCGCGCAGGACGCCGATGCGGTTGTAGATCGGGAGCTTGTCACCCCGCCGGACCGGACTCACACAACTAAGTGTTGGGAAAACCCAACAGAATGTCAAGAGAGTTCACCAAACGGTTGCCGAGGAATCGAGCTCTCCAGGGATCAGTGCGTGCCGAGGATCTCGGCCACGTTCCGCGCGGCCTCGCGCCCGGCCCGGTTGGCGCCGATCGTCGACGCCGAGGGCCCGTAGCCGAGGAGCTGCACGCGTGGGTCGGCGGCCACCGTCGTCGCCAACCGCCCGGTCATCGTGATGCCCCCGCCCGGTGCACGCAGATGCAGCGGCGCGAGATGGTCGAGCGCACTGCGGAATCCGGTGTTCCAGAAGATGACGTCGACGTCGAGCTCGGTGCCCGCCGGGGTGTCGGGACCGCCACGGTCCCAGCACACGCCGGTCTCGGTGATGCGGGTGAACATCGGCCGCCAGGCCAGGATGCCGTCGCGCTGGGCGGCGGCGATCGCCGGGGTACGCGAGAGGCCGGTCACCGAGACGACCGACGTCGGCGGCAACCCCGCGCGGACCCGCTCCTCGACGCGCGCGACCGCCGCACGGCCCTCGGCCGGGTTGAACGGACCGGGCCGGAAATACGGTTCGGTCCGCGAACACCAGAAGGTGGTGACGCCCGGCGCCTCGCGCGCGATCTCGATGAGCAGGCCGATCGCCGAGATCCCGGCGCCGACGACGAGTACCCGCTTGCCTGCGAACTCGCCGGGGCCGGTGTAGTCGTGCGTGTGCAACTGCCGGCCACCGAAGTCGGCGATACCCGGGATGTGCGGGATGAACGGCCGGTCCCAGGTGCCCGTTGCGTTGATCAGCGCCCGCGCGGTCACCGCCGAGGCGCGCGGGGAGCAGGGGCCTGCCGTCGGCGCCGCGATGTGCGCCCGGAACCCGTCGCCGTCGTGGTGTACGGAGTTCACGCGCACCGGCCGACGCACCGTCAGCCCGAATTTGTCCTCGTAGCGGCCGAAGTAGTCCGGTACCGCGGTGGCCGCGGGGAACTGGTCGCAGTCGACCCCGAGCGCCTCGACGAGGCCGTATCCGGGCAGATCATGCACATGGTTCGCGCCGGCGAGGGTCAGGGTCGGCCACCGGTATTGCCAGGCGCCGCCGGGATGTGGTGAGCGGTCGAGGACCTGATATCGGCCGCCGAGTCCGAAACGATCGAGGAAGTATGCCGCCGAGAGTCCCGCCTGGCCGCCGCCGATGACGAGGACGTCGGAGTCCGGCCGTACGTTCTCATCGCCCGCTTCGATCGCATCGCCGCCGTCGTCACCACTGTCGGTCCGCACCACGTCAGCCTGTCACGTGGGCGCGGCACGGTGCGTCGGGGTATCCGGGGTCGGACGGCCGCCAGATCATGGCCGGTAGGCTTCCAAGTCATGATTGCGACGAGTGCAGATGGTGCGGTGACGACAATCGAGTTGGATCGTCCCGACAAACGCAATGCCCTCAACGGTGAGGTGATCGAGGCGCTCGGGGCGGCGTTCACCGATGCCGTCGAGTCCGGTGCGCGGGCGATCGTGCTGACCGGTCGTGGCACCGCGTTCTCGGCGGGTGCAGACCTCTCGGGCCCGGTCTACGATCGGGACTTCCTCGATCGGCTCGTCGTCACCTTGGCGCAGATCGAGTCGATCTCGGTGCCGGTGATCGCCGCGGTCAACGGCGCGGCCTTCGGTGCCGGGTTGCAACTGGCCATGGCCGCCGATCTGCGCGTCATGTCCCCCGATGCCCTCGCGGGCATTCCGGCGGCGAAGATCGGTGTGGCGGTGGATGAATGGACGATACGGCGACTCGTGTCACTGGTCGGCGGCGGCCCGGCGCGGGGCATGTTCATCGGCTGCGACAACCTCACGGCCGAGCGCGCCCACGAACTCGGATTCGCCAACCGCGTCGGCGATCTCGCCGACGCGCAGGAGTGGGCCGCGACCATCGCCGAGTTCGCGCCACTCACCCTGGCGCACTACAAAGCCGTCCTCAACGGCGACGGTGCGCGCGATCCGGCGCCCACCGAGCATCGGGCGGCGATGCTGCGTGCCTGGCAGAGCGCGGACCTCGCCGAAGGGCGCGCGGCGCGCGCGGAGAAACGCCGGCCGCGGTTCACCGGAAAGTAGTTGTCGCGCACCCGGGTTCGATATGCCCGATTCGCCGTGCGCGTAACATTCCCGAAACATGCCGAGGTATATGCCAGAAACGTCCACCTCCTAGCGTGATCGCAATCCATTGTCCAAGGAGGGGATTGCGTGTCGAAACGACATCATGGGGTCGATGACCTCACCGAAGAGGTAGGCGCGATAGAGAACGCCGAACACAGCATCATCGCCACCGGCGCCCAGGCGGCGGCCGCTCGTGAGTCCCTCGAGGACTACACGCTGCGTTTCGCGCCACGCAGCTACCGCAAATGGGGTCCGGGTGTGGTGGCGATCTCGGCGCTCGGCGGTATCGCCTACCTGGCCGACTTCGCGATCGGTGCCAACATCGGCATCGCCAACGGGACCGGAAATGCCTTGTGGGGCATCCTGTTCTTCGCCGTCGTGATCGTGCTGACCGGCTACCCGCTGGCCTACTACGCCGCGCGATACAACATCGACCTCGACCTGATCACCCGCGGCAGCGGTTTCGGATACTACGGCTCGGTGCTGACGAACGTGATCTTCGCGTCGTTCACGTTCATCTTCTTTGCCCTCGAGGGTTCGATCATGGCCCAGGGTCTGCAACTGGGTCTGCACATCCCGCTCTGGATCGGGTACCTGATCTCCTCGGTGCTGATCATCCCGCTGGTCATCTACGGCATGAACACGCTCGCCAAGCTGCAGGTGTGGACCACCCCGCTGTGGCTGATCATGATGGTGCTGCCGTTTCTGTACCTGGTCATCAAGCATCCCGCGGCGATCGGTGACTTCTTTGCGTTCAGCGGTGTCGATTCCCACGGCCATGCGCTCGGCAAGGGCGTCAGCTTCGCCGGCACCATGCTCGCGGCCGGTGTGTGTCTGTCGCTGATCGCGCAGATCGCCGAGCAGATCGATTACCTGCGGTTCATGCCGCCCCGGACCCCGGAGAACAAGCGCAAGTGGTGGATCGCCACGCTGACCGCCGGCCCGGGCTGGGTGCTCTTCGGCGCCATCAAGCAGATCGTCGGCCTGTTCCTCGCGGTCTACCTGATCGGTATCAGCATCGACAACGCCGGCATCGCCAACCAGCCGGTGCACCAGTTCGTGGAGATTTATCAAGACTTCCTGCCGCACTGGCTGGCACTGACCCTGGCAGTGATCCTGGTGGTCATCAGCCAGGTGAAGATCAACGTCACCAACGCCTACTCCGGATCGCTGGCCTGGACCAACGCGTTCACCCGGGTCACCAAGACGTACCCGGGCCGACTGGTGTTCCTGTTCTTCAACGTCTTCATCGCGATCGTGCTGATGGAGGCCGACATGTTCAGCTTCCTCAACAATCTGCTGAACTTCTACGCCAACTGCGGTATCGCCTGGATCGCGGTCGTTGCCTCCGACATCGCCATCAACAAGTATCTGCTGGGTATCTCACCCAAGCAGCCCGAATTCCGGCGCGGCATGCTCTACAGCGTGAACCCGGTCGGGTTCGGGTCCCTGCTCGTGGCGGCCGGGGCGTCGATCCTGGTGTACTTCCACGTGTTCGGCGATGCGATCCAGCCGTACTCGCCGCTGGTGGCGCTCGTGCTCGCGGTGGCCATGCCCCCGATCCTGGCGTTGGCCACCAAGGGTAAGTACTACCTGCGCCGCACCGATGACGGCATCGATATCCCGATGTACGACGAACACGGCAACCCGACCGATGTGCGGCTGCTGTGCTGCGTCACCGGCATCGAGTTCGAGCGGCCGGACATGATCGCCTCGGCGGTACCCGGACCGAACGGTGAGAAGCAATACATCTCCTCGCTGGCGCTGTCCTGCGACCGGTCGGGTGAGCATGTCCTTCCCGCACAGGATGATTCGGGACCCACCAGCTCCGGCGCCACCTCCGACATCCCGGTCGGCGCCGATGGAGCGGTCGGGGACAAGACGGTCGGGGAATCAGCCGTGGATGGGGCCACCCCCCAGGGTTAGCGACCTTCCCGAGGCGTCGTGCCGGTCGGCGATCAGTTGCGCGGCGATCGACACGGCGACCTCGGCGGGGGTATGGCCCCCCAGATCCAGGCCGAGTGGCGAGCGCAACCGTGCCAGCGCGTCGTCGCTCACGCCCGCATCCGTCAGGCGTGCGTTCCGGTCGGCGACGGTACGGCGGGAACCCAGCGCCCCGACGAAGCCGATTCGGTTGGTGCCCAGGGCGACCCGCAGCGTGGGGACGTCGAACTTGGTGTCGTGGGTCATCACGCACACGCAGGTCGAGCGATCGGTCCGGCCCTGCGCGATCTCGTCGGCGAGGTAGCGGTCGGGCCATTCGACGATCACCTCGTCGGCGCCGGGCAGCCGTGCCGGGGTGGCGAAGACCGGACGGGCGTCGACGACGCTCACCCGATAGCCCAGCGTCGACCCGAGGGTGGCGAGTGCCCGTACGAAGTCGTTGGCGCCCACCAGGATCAGCCGCGCTCGCGGCGCGAAGGTCTGGACGAACGCACGAGGGCGAGCCTGGCCCGAACCCGGCACATCTGCGGCAGTCGACTCGTCGCAGTCGTCGACGCCGACGATTCCGCTGCGCCCGGTCGCCAGCAGATCGGCGATGTCGGCGTCGAGCCGGTACCAGGGCCGACGGCTCTCTCGGGTGGCCGAATACCAGGCCGGGGCATCCGAGAGGGTGGTGGCCCAGGCGATCGGGGTGCCGTCGTCGATCGCAGCGGCCAGTCGCCGCAGCTCGGGCAGGTGTGTCGCGTCGAGGCGTTCGACGGCGACCTCCATCTCACCGCCACACGTCAGGCCGATCGCGATGCCATCCGGGTCGGCGACGCCGAAATACTCGACGGTCGCGATCCCGTCGGTCAACACCTGCTGCGCGCTCTCGACGATCGCCGATTCGACGCACCCGCCCGAGAGGGAGCCGATCACCTCGCCGTCGGCGGTGATCGCCATCGCCGACCCGACCGACCGCGGCGCCGCGCCGGTCGTCGAGATCACCCGGGCCAGGGCGACGGCACCATGCTCGAGGCGGTGTATCAACGCCGGCAGGACATCACGCATCCCTCCAGTGTCCGACGCGGTGCCCGAAGGCGCCAGTCGAGCGGTGGGGAGAGGACCGGATTCGGCCGATCCAACGATTCAGTGCCGTAGATCGATGTCGCTGGGTGACACCGATCTACGGCACAAGTGAATCTGCGTATCAGCCGCTGGGCTGACCCACGGGGGCCGCGCCGGTGGCGGTCAGGACCCGAGGACCTGCTCGAGGTAGGGATTGGCGAACACCCGGTTCGGGTCGAACTGGTCACGCACCGCGCGGAATTCGTCGAACCGCGGGTACACCGACCGCAAGTACGCGGCGTCGCGGGTGTGTATCTTGCCCCAGTGCGGCCGGCCACCATGGTCGGTCATGATCGCCTCGGCATCGGCGAAATACGCGGCGGCGTCGGTCGGATCGTCGTGGTGATAACGGTGCACCGCGATGTAGCCGCGCGGGCCGCCCGATGCGGTCGAGAGCATCAGATCGTCACCGGCGGCCGCCCGGACCTCGACCGGGAAGCTGATGCGGTAGCGCTTGCGCTCGATCATCTGCCGCAGTTCACGCAGTGCCGACGGGGTGGCTTCCAGTGGAACCGCGTATTCCATCTCGCGGAACCGGACCGTGCGTGACGAGATGAACACGCGGTCGGATCGTTCGGTGTAGGTGCGGGCCGAGAGCACCCGGCCCGAGACCTGACTGATCGTCGGGACGGCTGCGGGCACGCGAGAACCCAACGCGCACAACACTCGATACACGCGGTTGGCGAGGATCTCGTCGTCGACGTAACGGCGTACCCGGCCGGCTCCGGAGGGTGTGGCGAGACCCTCGAGCCGGGTGTTGGTCTTGCCCAGCGCACATCGGGTGTGCGGAAACCAATAGAACTCATGATGGTCTTGTGTCGCAACGCGTTCGGTGAAGCCGTCGATCGCGTCGTCGGCGTCGAGGGGATACTCGTCGGCACGGATGGAGAAGACCGGAACGCACTGGATCGTCAGGTCGACGAGGATGCCGAGTGCGCCGAGGCCCAGCGCCACCGCCGCGAGTCGCGGATCGTCCTCGGCCACCGTGACGATCTCACCGGTACCCGACACCAGGGTGGCGCCGACGATCTGAGTGCTGAGGCCGCCGAAATCCAGTCCGGTGCCATGGGTTCCGGTGGAGGTGGCACCAGAGATCGTCTGCCGGTCCACATCTCCGAGGTTGGCCATCGCCAAACCGTGGGCGCCGAGCAGGTCGGGGATCTCGTAGAGCCGGGTACCCGCACGGAGCGTCACACGCCGCGCGGCCTCGTCGACGCCGATGAGGCCCTGCAACTGCGACATGTCGAGCTGGGTCGCCGGCGCGAGCGCGATCGGGGAGAAACTGTGCCCGGCACCGACCGCCTTCACGGTCGAATTCGCTTGCACCGCACGGCCGACCAGATCGGCGATGTCGTCGGCGCTGCCGGGAGACTCGACGGCGGTCGGCGTACATTGCGCGGTGCCGCCCCAGTTACGCCATGGCCGTGCGGCAGCCGTCCCGTTGGAGACCGTCACAGAAAACACTTCCCCTCTCCGCGGTATGTCGGTACCGCCTCCTCGACCCGCGCGGTGCCGTCGGCATCTCGGGCGATCTTCACCACCTGCGGTGAACGTTCGCACACCTCACCGGATTTGGTGTGCCGGAACCACACCCGGTCACCGATGGACAGCCCTGCGGTGCCGGGGCCGTGCAGCGGTGTCTGTACCTCGCCGGCGGCCTCGGTGCCCACATATCGCAGATCCGCCGGCCACACGGGCCGGGGCAGCCGGTCGGCGGCCGGCGGTCCCGAGGCGATCCAGCCGCCACCCGCGCAGGTGACGTAGCCGGGGGCGGGAATCCGGACGACATCGAGTCCGAACGCGAGTGCCGGTGCCGGCCGAAAATGGTGATAGGTGTCGAAGAGGTGGCCGCCGAAGACGCCGCTGCCCGCGGCGATGTCGGTGACCGAGGAGTCGCGCGCCGTCTGCTCCAGCGAGCCCGTGCCGCCGGCGTTGACGATCTCGAGCGATGCGATCTGGTGCAGCGCGGCGACGATCCGGCCACGGCGGCGGCGGATCTCGGTCATCGACAGACGCTGCATTGCGCCGACTGCGTGATTCTTCATGGCCTTGCCCGGCACGTCGTCACCGACGCCGGCCACTTGCGCCTCATAGGACATGACGCCGACCAGGTCGAAGCCGGGGCGGTCCACGATGTGGCGGGCGAGTGCGAGCGCGCCCTCGCGATCGTGGACGGGCGAGCGGCGCACACCCATGTGTACCCGGCCGCCGAACAGGCGCAGCGAGGCGTCGATGTCGATCGCGACCCGCACACTCGGCCGCGCCTGCGCGCCGGTCACCGCGTCTATCGCGTCGAGATGCTCGGTCGAATCGACGAGCAGAGTGACCCGCGACGTAGCGATCTCGTCGGCCAGAAGATTCGCCAGCGCGGTGGTCCGCACCGTCGGATATCCCATCAGGACGTCGGTGATGCCGGATCGTGTTGCCAGCCAACGGGCTTCGTCGAGGTCGTACGCCAGCACGCCGGCGAACCCGGGGCGTGCGACGAGGTCGGCGATGACAGAACGGACGCGTAGCGACTTCGACGCCAGGCGGATCGGCACGCCCCCCGCGCGGCGCAGCAGATCGGCCACGTTGTGTTCGAGGGCGGCGGAATCGAGAACGAGAGCGGGACTGTCGATGCCGCCGGCGACGACGGCCTCGGTGAATCCGGTCCAGTACCGCTGTGGATCGCGGTCCCATAATCCCGGACCGGCGGCTGCGGTGTCGCTCATGAGGTCCCGCCGGCCGATCCGTCGTCGGCAACGACAAACGACATGACCTGGCGGACAAGGGAATCCATCAGGGTGTCGACAACGTCGTCGTCGGCGGTGCTGAGGTAGATCAGGGTGATCGAGATGAGCGCACCGATCATCGTCGGAGCGATGGAGGTGGCGGGTGCGGTGAACCGCACACCGTATCGGGCCGCTCCTTCGTCGAGGCCGACGGCGGCGACCGCGTAGAGATCCTCGTACATCTTCATGCCGTGCCGCTGCAGTTCGGGATGGTTGTGTGCATATATCCCGAGGGAGATGGTGGCCTGCAGGCGTCCCGGGTCGGCTTTGAGCATCGCGTAGAAGGCCTCGAGCTGGCGGCGCATGTTGGCCTCCATGACCTCCACCGCGGAGCCCGCGAGGGTGTCGTCGGACGCCTGGATCGTGTGCAGCATCTGGGTGATGTCGGTGGGGACGGCTGTCTCCATCACCGCGCACAGCAGAGCCGTACGCGACTCGAAGGCGTAGTGGAAGCTGGCGAGCGGCATGTCGGCGTGGGCGCAGATCCGGCGCGTGGTCGCACCCTCGACGCCGTGGTCGGCGATGACCCGGTAGGCGGCCTCGACGAGCGCCGAGCGCCGATCCGTGACGGACATCCGTGCCAACGAAGAATCACTTCCCGACCGCATGTGAACCGGCACATGCGCGAATTGGTTGCAGACGAGAAGGTTACCAAGCCGTCCGCCGGAATTTCTGCGATACCCGAGCAGCGATACCCGAGCAGCGATACCCGAGCAGCGATACCCGGGCATGGGGGCGCCGACGGTGAATGTGGCACTACCGGCGAGTGCGCGGGTCCCCGTCGGGACGGACCATTACGCTGAGGGACGTGACGATGCCCATCGAATGGACGCCCACCGAAGTGTTCGGGCGGGTCAAGAGCTCGGTCGGGGTGCTCGGTGCGCGTGCCGCCGGCGCGGCCGTCGGATCGCTGGCGTCGGCGGGGCTGCCCGCGGCCCGCGCCATCGGTGCCGATCCCGAGACGATCTGGCGCGAGGTGGCCGGCTCGCCGAACCTGGTCGGCCGCACCTTCGTCAATCCCGAGCCGCCCTCGGCCGGGGTGGCGCCCGACCTGCGGGTTGCGATGGACATGGCCAAACGCCCGGGCCGCCCGACGCATCCGATCCGGGTGGAGCGACCCCGGTTTGCCGATGAGGTCGCAGCCCTCGCGGTGACGTGGCTCGGCCACGCGTCGGCACTCGTCGAGATCGACGGGGTGCGCGTACTCACCGACCCGGTGTTCTCCCAGCGATGTTCCCCGAGCCAGACACTCGGCCCGGCCCGCATGCACCCCGCTCCGGTCGAGGCCGCCGACCTGCCGCCACTCGACGTGGTGCTGATCAGCCACGACCACTACGACCACCTCGACATGGCCACCGTGACCACCATCGCGCGCACCCAGCCGGACGTCGTGTTCGTGACGCCGCTCGGGGTCGGCGCACATCTCCTGGCCTGGGGAGTGCCGGCCGATCGCATCCGCCAAGCCGACCTGTGGGGGAGCGTGGAGGTCACCGGCCGGACCGGTCAGGCACGCTTCACCGTGGGACCGGCCCGGCATTTCTCCGGCCGCATGTTCGACCGTGACCTGACGCAATGGGCGAGTTGGGGAATCGTCGGACCCACTCACCGCGTGTTCTTTTCCGGCGACACCGGGTACAGCGAACGCTTCGAGGACCTGGGTGAGCTGCTCGGCCCCTTCGACCTCACCCTCATCGCGGTGGGCGCCTACGACTCGGTGTGGCCCGACGTCCATGTCGATCCCGAAGAGGCCGTGGCGATCCACCGGATGGTGTCCGGATCGGCGGGCACCGACGCGGTGCTGATCCCGATCCACTGGGGAACCTTCTCGCTGGCCCGCCACTCCTGGGCGGACCCGATCACGCGGCTGCTCCCGAATGCCGGCCGCAACGCCACCACGGTGATGGTTCCGCAGCCCGGCGGCACCATCGACCTGCAACACCGGACCGGGACCGGGCTCACCGACCCGCAGTGGTGGGAAGCGTCGGCATGAGCAAACCCCTTCAGGCCCAGACCCGGCGGCCGGGTCTGACCGCAGACGAGGTTGCCCAGCGCGTCGCCGAGGGTCATGCGAACACGATGCCGAACCGGTCCGGACGCAGCGTCGGCGACATCGTCCGAGCCAACGTCTTCACGCGCATCAATGCCCTTCTCGGGACGCTGTTTCTGATCGTCGCGTTCACCGGATCGTTCATCAACGGGCTGTTCGGCCTGCTCATCGTCGCCAACAGTGGCATCGGCATCATCCAGGAGGTCCGCGCCAAACGCACCCTCGACCGGCTCGCCATCGTCGGGCAGACCCGGCCGCGGGTGCGTCGCGACGGAAAGGTCGACGAGATCCCGCCCGACGAGGTGGTGCTCGACGACATCATCGAGGTCGGTGCCGGTGATCAGATCGTCGTCGACGGTGAGGTCGTCGAGTCGCTGGTCCTCGACGTCGACGAGTCGTTGCTCACCGGCGAGGCCGACCCGATCGACAAGGCCGAGGGCGACAAGATCCTCTCCGGCAGTTTCGTCGTCTCCGGTTCCGGTGCCTACCGGGCCACCAAGGTGGGCGCCGACGCCTACGCCGCCTCGCTGGCCGCCGAGGCGTCGAAGTTCACCCTGGTCTCCTCGGAACTGCGAACCGGTATCGACCAGATCCTCAAGGTCATCACCTGGCTGCTCGTCCCGGCCGGCATCCTGACCATCGTCAATCAGCTGTTCATCAGCGGCAACGGGTTACGCGCGTCGCTGCTGGGCATGGTCGCCGCACTCGTGCCGATGGTTCCCGAGGGACTGGTGCTGATGACCTCGATCGCCTTCGCGGTCGGCGTCGTGCGCCTCGGACGCCGGCAGTGCCTGGTCAACGAGCTGCCGGCGATCGAGGGCCTCGCCCGCGTCAACGTCGTCTGCGCCGACAAGACCGGCACACTCACCGAGAACGGGATGCGCCTGTCGGAGGTGCGCGGCCTCGGGAGCGACAGCGACGGGACCGCCGCGCCGGCCGGTGTCGAGGAGGTGCTGGCCGCGCTCGCCGCCAACGACCGCAGCCCCAACGCCAGCGTGCTCGCGTTGGCCGAGGCCTACCCGAAAGCCCCCGACTGGCACCTGACCGCCCTCGAGCCGTTCACCTCCGCCAAGAAGTGGAGCGGCATGTCGTTCGCCGACGCGTCCGATGCCGAGCAGGGCAACTGGATTCTCGGTGCGCCCGACGTGCTCCTCGACCCGGACTCCGGACCGGCCACCCTGGCCACCGATCTCGGCGAGACGGGGCTGCGGGTGCTGTTGCTCGGACACACCGACGTGCCGGTGGACACCGAACCCGACGACAGTGCGACAGACGCGGCGGCCGGCACGGTGCCGGGCACACTCACCCCGGTGGCCCTGGTCGTCCTCGAACAACGAGTCCGGGACGACGCCCGCGACACCCTCGACTACTTCGCCTCGCAGCACGTCGACGTCAAGGTCATCTCCGGTGACAACGCGCGATCGGTTGGCGCCGTTGCACAATCGCTGGGGCTGGGGTCGCCGGAGACCGCCGTCGACGCGCGCAAGCTGCCCACCGACCTCGACGAACTCGCCGACGCGGTCTCCGACGGCATCGTCTTCGGCCGCGTCCGCCCCGACCAGAAGCGGTCGATGGTTGCGGCGCTGCAATCCCGCGACGACACGGTGGCCATGACCGGCGACGGGGTCAACGACGTCCTCGCACTCAAGGACGCCGACATCGGCGTCGCGATGGGATCGGGTAGCTCGGCTGCCCGCGCGGTGGCCCAGATCGTGTTGCTGGACAACAAGTTCGCCACCCTGCCCTATGTGGTCGGCGAGGGCCGGCGGGTCATCGGGAACATCGAGCGCGTCTCCAATCTGTTCCTCACCAAGACGGTGTACGCGGTGCTGCTCGCCTTGTTCGTCGGGATCGCCGGAATCGCCGGGAAGATCTTCGGATTCACCTCGCTCAGTTACCCGTTCCAGCCGATCCATGTGACCATCTCGGCGTGGTTCACCATCGGGGTCCCGGCCTTCATCCTGTCGCTGGCCCCCAACAACGAGCGGGCCCGCACCGGATTCGTCAAACGTGTTCTCACCCAAGCGGTCCCGAACGGCATCATCGTCGGACTCGCCGCCTTCGTCACCTACGTCATCGTGAATCCCGGCGGTACCGGCGTCAGTCTCGGCGGTGACAGCATCAACCTGGCGCCGCCGCAGACCCAGGCTGCCACCGCCACCCTGATCTGTCTGATCGCGGTCGCGCTCTACGTGCTCGCCGTGGTCGCGCGGCCCTACACGTGGTGGAAAGCGGCGCTGATGGCCGCCTCCGTCGGTGCCTACGTGATCATCTTCGCGTGGCCGTGGACCCAGCACATGTTCAAGCTCGATTCGTCGAACTGGCAGATGAACAGCGTCGCGTTCATCGCGGCCGCATGCGGAATCGCGTGCGTGGAGCTGGTGTCGAGGATTCTGCCGCGCGTGATCGATCGCCGCGCTGCCCGCGAGGCCGATCCGGCGGGCAAACCCTGGCGTGAGGCATGCGAGGCGCCATAGACTCGGGGCCCGTTCTTTCCACAACATCGATCGAGGAGACGGCAATGGATCTGAAGGGATTGGTCGACAAGGCCAAGGCCGCACTGCAGAAGAATCCGAGTCTGATCGACAAGGGCGGAGACGACATCGACAAGGCGACGCACGGCAAGTACGCCGCGCAGGTCGACAAGGCCCAGGATGCGGCCCGCAAGGCCACCGGCGGGGGCGACGCCCAGAATCAGCCCCACGACCAGTCGTTTCAGGATCAGCCGCCCCACGATATTCAGCCACCCCAGAACCAGCCACCCCAACCGCCCCAGAACCCGTAGTACCGGGCGCCGGGATCAGGCCTCGGCCCGCGGATGACGGCGGTGTGCCGACACCGTCGGGTCGCCGGTGATCCAGAACCGCCAAGGCACGTCGGCGTTGCGCCGGACGCCCACGCGTGGGCCGCTGCGCACCGCATCCCGGCCCGACGGGGGTGGCGCGGCCCGCAGGCACACCGGCCGGCCATCGGTGAGGTCGGTTCCCAGGTCGTCCATGGTGATGCCCAGTGCCCGGCAGAGGTTTCCCGGGCCGCGCGCAAGTGCCGCGTCGGCCGCACCCGGCGTGCGTCGCCGGCGCGCGAGCCGCAGCCCGTCGATCACCTCGGCGCCCCGTAGCAACACCGCCGACGCCTGACCGTCCGGCCCGGTCACCACGTTGGCGCAGAAATGGCCGTGGATGCGATACACATACAACCGGTCCGGTGGGCCGTACATGATCGCCGATCGGGGCGTCCGCCGAAAGGCGTGCGACGCCGGGTCGAGGGGGCCGGCATAGGCTTCGACCTCGGTGATCCGCGCGATCACCCCATGACCGACGAGATGCATTCCGAGCAGCGATCGGGCTGCGGCAAGGACCGGGGGATCGCCTTGGTCAGATACTCGTGGTTTGTTCACCGTCATCACAGGTTAGGCTTCGACACCATGGCAAAGACGAGCGACTCCATCGAACTCGAGCTGTCACCCGAGGACACCTGGACCGCGGCGTCGGATCTGTCGCGCTTCGATGAGTGGCTGGTTCTGCATGGCGGGTGGCGCAGCGCGGTCCCGGGCCCGGACGAACTCGGCAAGGGCACCAAGATCACCTCGATCGTGAAGGTCAAGGGCAATCCCGTGCGCATCGACTGGGTCATCGACAAATATGTGACGGGCCGGGAGGTACGTCTCAAGGGGTCGGGCAAGGGCGGGATCAAGGTCAAGTTGGACCTGTCGGTCGGGCCCGGCGGGGCGGGATCGGTGATCACGTTCGCCGTCGACCTCGGTGGACTGCCGATGATCGGGCCGATCGGGATGGCGACCGCAAAGGTCATCCACGGGGATCTGCAGACGTCGCTCGCGACGTTCCAGCAGAAGTTCGGCTGATACGGCCCACCGCGGCCATCACACCGACAGCTATGACCAACCGACAGCGATGAGTACCGACAGGGCACGTCGGCGAGAACGAGGGGGACGACATGGGGCGGCACAACTCTGACTCCGGGAATTCCGGGAACCGGCCGGAACCGAACCGCGGTGACACCGGCCCGCAGCGTGCGGCTTCCGGTGACACCGGTCGTCAGCGTGCATCCAACACCGGCGCATCCAACACCGGCGCATCCAATACCGGTTCGCAACGCGCCGCCACCGGTAACACCGGCCGTCAGCGCGCGGCCACCGGTAACACCGGACCCCAACGCGCGGCCACCGGTGACACCGGCCGTCAGCGCGCGGCCGCGCGCGGTGCCGGCGGCGACGATTTCGGTTTCGAACACCGCAAGGTCCGCTCGGCACGTCGAGGTGCCTGGCTGTGGGGGCTCGGGGCCCTGGTGGTGGTCGCGGCGCTGGTCTCCGGATTCATCCTCTGGCGGGCATTCGGGGGCTCGGGCACCTGCGACGGTGACCGGCAGAGCGTGACCGTCGCGGCCGATCCGACGATCGCCTCGGCGTTGCGTGATGCGGCCGGGTCCGTGTCGGCGGACAGTTGCTACGACTACACGGTCAATTCGGTCGCCGGCGCCGACGTGCCCGGGCAGCTCACCAGCGGCGAGCAGCGCCCCGATCTGTGGGTGCCCGACTCGCAACTGCAGGCGCGCCGGGTGATCACGCAGGTGCGTCAGCAACTCGATCTGACCTCGCCGTCGCTCGCGTCGACCCCGACGATCGTCGTCGGGAAGAATCTCCCGCAATTGACCAGCTGGGAGCAGGTGATGAAGCTGCCCGACCTGCGTGCGGGCAGCCCCGTCGATACCAGCAGTGGTGACGCGCCGATCGTCGGAGCGCTCGCCGAGGTCAATGCGGGCAAGCTCAGCGAGACGCAGCTGCTGCAGGGTATGACCGTCCTCGCGGTACAGCAGAACAACGTGCGCCAGGCAGGCGATAGCGAGGGCACACGGCTGAATCTGGCGAACACCTCCGAGGTACCGGTGGTGACCACCGAACAGCAGTACGTGATGTTCATGCGCACTCATCCGGGATCCCAATTGAAGTTCGCGATCCCCGCCGACGGCACCGTGCTGCTCGACTACCCACTGGTCAACACCGCGGGCTCGTCCCGCCGGGATACCGCCGGTGACGCGGGTAAGGCGCTGGCCGCTGCCATCGCCGGTGACGACGGAAAGCCGTTGGCGCAGGCCGCCTTCCGCAAGCCGGGCGGTCAGCCGGCCGACGTGGATCATCCCTACGGCACCGGTGCGCCGGTGCAGGTGCTCTCGCTGCGCGATCCGGCCCAGGTCGACAAGGCCCTGCGCCAGTGGCAGGTGCTCGGCGTGCCGATCCGCACCCTCGTGGCGCAAGACACGTCCGGCTCGATGCAGACCGCGATCGGTTCGGAGACCCGCGCGCAGCTACTCATCGACGCCTCTCATCAAGGGCTGCAACTCTTTCCGAACAACGCGCAGATCGGGGTCTGGACGTTCAGCACCGACCAAGGACCCAACGGCCAGGACTGGGACCAGATCGCCCCCATCCGTCGCCTCGACGCACCCGCGGCCAACGGCCAGACATACCGCCAGGAAATCGACACCGCGGTACGCAACGGCCTGGCCCCGCAGAAGCTGGGCGGGAACACCGGTCTGTACGACACCACGCTGGCGGCGTTCAAAGAGGTCCAGAACTCTTATGACCCGAACTACTCCAACAGCGTCATCATCATGACCGACGGACAGAACGAGGACCCCGAGAGCATCAGCCTCGACCAACTGCTCGCGCAGCTCAAGAAGCTCGAGGATCCGGCCCGGCCGGTGCTGGTGCTCACGATCGGGATCTCCGAGGACGCCGACACCGACGCGCTGGCCAAGATCGCCGCGGCCACCGGCGGCACCACCTACGTCGCCAAGACCGCCGCCGACATATCGTCGGTGTTCGTCAACGCGATCCAGGCCCGCGTCCAGGCCGCCGGCCGCTGACCGTCACCGACCCGGCTGCACAGCGGATATGGGTCGACTTCGCGAATGTGTGCGCTGTAGGACACACATTCGCGAAGTCGGCCAGCAAACGGGCTGGATTCATCTCGGGTGCATACCGTCGGCGAACCCCGACAGCTCAGAGAATCGTCAGCATCTCGCAGTAGGTGGGCAGCGGCCACAGGTCGTCGGCGACGATCGTCTCGAGTTTGTCCGCGGCGGCACGTACTTCGGTCATCGCCGGGATCAGCGTGGTGAGCGCATATTCCGACTCTGCTTCGACGCTGTCGCCATGGAATCCGCCGATGGACTCTTCGAGCACGTCCATCTTCTTGTTGAGCGATTTGACCGAGGTGGTCATCGTCAGCAGAGCCGGGGTCTCCATGTCGATGCCCGCGGCCTTCAGGCTCGCGGCCGTCGAGGCCAGCTCACCCATGTAGCGGGTCGCTGCCGGCAAGATCATCGTCTTGGCGATCTCGAGGGTCTCCTTGGCCTCCACCAGTAGCGCCAGGGCGTACTGCTCGAGGACGACTTCCTTGCGCGCCTTGAGTTCTCGCTCCGAGAGGATGCCGTACTTGCTCATCAGGGCCTTGATCTCCGGCTTGTCGAACTGGGCCATGGCGTCGACGGTGGTACGCAGATTCAGCAGGCCGCGCGCGGCCGCCTCGGCCTGCCAGGCATCGGAGTAGCCGTCCCCGTTGAACACGACCTGGCCGTGGTCGGTGATGATCTGCTCGAGCAGTTTCTGTACCGCCGAGTCGAATGCGGTGCCCGAGCCGGTCTCCTTCTCGAGGAAGTCGCACACGTGGTCCAGGGATTCGGCCAGCATCGCGTTGATGGCGATCATCGGATCGGCGATCGACTGGTTGGAGCCGGGGGCGCGGAACTCGAATCGGTTGCCGGTGAACGCGAATGGGCTGGTGCGGTTGCGGTCGCCGGCGTCGGCCTTGAGTGGTGGCAGGGTGTCGACGCCGAGCTCGAGGACCCCGGTCGCCTTGCTCTCCTTGGCACCGCCCTTGGCGATCTGGTCGAAGACGTCGGCGAGTTGTTCGCCGAGGAAGATCGAGATGATGGCCGGCGGTGCCTCATTTGCCCCGAGCCGGTGGTCGTTGGAGGCCGACGCGATCGAGGCCCGCAGCAGTCCGCCGAATTTGTGGACGCCGCGGATGATCGCCGCGCAGAACACCAGGAACTGCTCGTTCTCGTGCGGGGTGTCGCCCGGATTCAGCAGGTTGCCCTGGTTGCTGTTGCCCAGCGAGAAGTTGACGTGCTTGCCCGACCCGTTGACGCCGGCGAAGGGCTTCTCGTGCAGGAGACAGACCATCCCGTAGCGTTCGGCCACCCGCTTCATCGTCGTCATCATCAGCTGTTGGTGGTCGTGCGCCAGATTGGACTTCTCGAAGACCGGGGCGAGTTCGAACTGGCCGGGCGCGACCTCATTGTGGCGGGTCTTCGCGGGGATGCCCTGCTTGAACAGCTCGCGGTCGAGTTCGATCATGAAGGCCAGCACCCGGTCGGGGATCGCGCCGAAGTAGTGGTCGTCGAACTCCTGACCCTTGGACGGCTGTGCGCCGAAGAGCGTGCGGTCGGCGGTCATCAGGTCTGGCCGGGCGAAGTAGAAGTGGCGGTCGACCAGGAAGTACTCCTGTTCGGCGCCGGCATAGGAGACGACGGTGTCGACGTCGGTGTGGCCGAACAACGTGAGCAGCCGCATGGCCTGCTTACTCATGGCCTGCTGACTGCGCAGCAGCGGCGTCTTCTTGTCGAGGGCCTCACCGGTCCACGAGATGAAGATCGTGGGGATGCACAGGGTGTTGCCGTTGGGGTTCTCGAGGATGTAGGCCGGGCTGGTGACGTCCCATCCGGTGTAGCCGCGGGCCTCGAAGGTGCCACGCAGGCCGCCGTTGGGAAACGACGATGCGTCGGGCTCGCCCTGCAGCAGCGTCTTGCCCTGGAACTCGGCAAGTGCCCCGTCGGCGCCGTCGGGCTCGAGAAACGAGTCATGTTTCTCGGCGGTGAAGCCGGTGAGCGGATAGAAGACGTGCGCGTAGTGTGAGGCGCCCATCTCGATCGCCCAGTCCTTCATCGCCGAGGCGACGTAGTCGGCGAGCGTCGGATCCAGCGGTGCACCCTTGCCGATGGTGGCCGACACCGCTTTGAACACATGCTTGGGAAGACGCGACTTCATCACCGACAACGTGAAGACGTTGCGGCCGAATGTGTCGGCCAACGGCTCGGGGAAGCCATCGGTTTCCATCTCGTAGGTGGTCACGGCCTCGATGGCCTGACGTCGCGACATGCTGCCACTCATGGGTACTCCTGGGTTCGGTCCCCGACTACCGACGAGTTCCTGCGCGGAGCCGGGGGCGTTGTACGAGCGATACGAAGCTATGAGCGGTTCGTGCCCAGGCCGTTGCGCCGATGTGACGTACGTGAAAACTCGGTTCGCTTTCCTGCGGAGCCCACGATGGCGCCCGATTTTCGCGGGTGACGGGGCCGGACTCGCGCACAGAACCCGACCGAATAAGGTGGGGACCCGATAGCCGAGGGAAGGTCAGATCATGGGTGTGGATGTGAGCGGCGCACTCTTCGACCTGATGCAGCGCCGGTCACTGCTGCCGACGGTGCTAGAGGAGAGGGTCACCGGTCCGGGCCGCGATCTCGCCGGCCTGACCATCGTGGTGACCGGCGCCTCCGCCGGGATCGGCCGCGAGGCCGTGCGAGCGCTTGTCGCCCGGGGCGCGCACCCGGTCGCCGTCGCCCGGCGCGAGGTCGAACTCCGTGCGCTGGCCGAGGAGACCGGCTGTGATTATGCGGTCGCCGATCTCGCCGACGAGGCCGATGTGCGTCGACTCCTCGGTGAACTGGTCGAGCGGGACATCGATGTTCTCGTCAACAACGCGGGCCGCTCGATCCGGCGACCGATCATCGAGTCGACCGATCGTCTACACGACTATCAGCGCACCATGGCGTTGAATTACTTTGCCGCGGTACAACTATCGCTCGGATTGTTGCCGGGGATGGTGGAGCGCGGGTCCGGGCAGATCGTCAACATCTGCACCTGGGGACTGATGGCCGGGACATTTCCCCGCTTCTCGGCCTACGCGGCGTCAAAGGATGCACTTGCGATCTTCGGCCGCAGTCTCAATGCCGAACGGCCGCATCCGGGCGTGTCTGCCACGAATGTCTACTTTCCGCTGGTTCGGACCGAGATGATCACTCCCACAGCAGAATACAACGACCTGCATGCGTTGGATGTGGGCGAGGCGGCGGATTGGATCGTACGTGCGATCACCCACCGCCCCGAGGAGGTGACCCCGGCCGGGCTGCGGACTCTGCTTCCGGTCCTCGACTACCTGTCGCCCGCGCTGGCCGACCGGGTGATGAAGGCCATCACCTGACACGTCGCCGTTCGGTAGCGAGCAGATCCTCGCGCCGGGCGCGATCGTGCGCTAACCTCGACGGTGCGACTGGCGCAGCCGGAATCGACCGGCAAGGAGCACGTTCCCCCGACATCGTCCGCCTGGGTGTCGATCCTCGACGAAGGAACGTGCCATGGCAGAGCCAGATCCACGCGCAATGCAGAATCATCTCGACCCCATCGCCGACGCGCCTTCGGGTCGCCACCACGTGGTGATCATCGGTTCCGGCTTCGGGGGACTGGCTGCCGCGCGCCGGCTCGAGAAGGCCGACGTCGACGTCACCGTGATCGCGCGGACGACCCATCATCTGTTCCAGCCGCTGCTCTATCAGGTGGCCACCGGCCTCATCTCGCAGGGGCAGATCGCGCCGGCCATGCGGGTGGTGCTGCGCAAGCAGCGCAACGTGCAGGTGGTTCTCGGCGACGTCGAGAACATCGACCTCGACCGCCGCACGGTGACCTCGCGGCTGCTGGAGCGGGACAGCGTCACCAACTACGACAGCCTGATCGTCGCGGCGGGTGCCGGCCAATCCTATTTCGGCAACGACCATTTCGCGGAGTTCGCGCCCGGGCTCAAGACCATCGACGATGCGCTGGAGTTGCGCGGACGGATCCTCGGGGCGTTCGAGCAGGCCGAACTGTCCACCGACCCGGACGAGCGTGCCCGATTGCTGACCTTCGTCGTCGTCGGCGCGGGTGCCACCGGCGTCGAGATGGCCGGGCAGATCGCCGAGATGGCCGCCAAGACCCTGCGCGGCACGTTCCGGTCGATCGACCCGACGCAGGCGCGTGTCATCCTGCTCGACGCCGCTACCTCGGTGCTGCCACCGTTCGGCAGCAAACTCGGGAAGCGTGCCGAAAAGCGTTTGCGTGCGCTGGGAGTCGACGTGCAACTCGGTGCGATGGTCGTCGACATGGACTACGACGGCTTGGTCGTCAAGGATGCCGACGGCGCCATCCGGCGCATCGAGAGTCAGTGCAAGGTGTGGTCGGCCGGGGTGTCGGCGAGTCCGCTGGGCGCTCGGCTCGCCGAGCAGAGCGGCGCCGAGATCGACCGCGCCGGCCGGGTGCGAGTGCAGCCCGACCTGTCCCTGCCCGGTCACGCGGAGGTGTTCGTCGTGGGCGACATGATGGCGCTCGACGGGGTCCCCGGGCTCGCACCTGCGGCCAACCAGTCGGCCCGCTACGCAGCCGACGCCATCCTTGCACGTCTGGCCGGGACATACCGCACCCGAAAGCCCTTCGCCTACTGGGACAAAGGGTCGATGGCGACGGTGTCGCGGTTTTCGGCGGTGGCGACCGTACCGATTCCCGGTACCTCGCGACGCATCGAGTTCTCGGGGTTCCTCGCGTGGCTCGGCTGGCTGTTCCTGCACCTGGTCTATCTCGTCGGATTCCGCAATCGCTTCACGACGGTGGTCGACTGGACCTTCGCCTTCACCTCGCGCAGCCGCAACCAACTCGCGGTCACCGAGCAAGAAGTATTCGCCCGCATCGTGATCGACCGGTTGGAGGAGATGGAGGAGCGCGGCGCCGCCTGACGGCGCCGGCAGGTTGGAGCCGAACACGTCGACGCGCTCGGCCGAGATTCACGGCGGTCAGGATCAGCAGCAGGCGAGAACACCGTATGAGCATGAGGTGAGGCTCGCCTAATTCAGAGAAGGCGCGCAACTCGGCCATTCGCGAAGCGTCCGGTGAGATGAATCGATTTCGGCGGCCAGGCAGGGGAGGTGGGCGCCGCCTTTTCCGCACAGTGGTCGAAACTCCGGCCAGCATATCGATGGCGGGAAAGCGGTCGATCGTCGTCACATCCGCGCTGCCTTGCCGCGCGTCGCGAGGCGGCCCTACCGTGAATCGACCATCTGGAGCGACCGAGAGACCCGGCTTGTCGACGTCGCAGCAACCCGTCAGGGTGCTAACGCCGGGATCGATGGGAGATACCCCGTGGGTTTCCATGACCGTGCCCCGTTGTCGGTGCTCGACCTCGCACCGATCAGCGAGGGATCGAATGCTGCTGCCGCGCTGGCGAATGCGATCGACCTCGCCCGGCACGCCGAGCAGTGGGGGTATCGCCGGTACTGGGTGGCCGAACACCACTTCGTGGCCGTCGCCGGCTCGAATCCGGCGGTGCTGATCGGCCAGATCGCCTCGGCCACCCAGAGCATTCGGGTCGGGTCGGCGGCCGTGCAGGTCGGCCAGACCACGGCGGTGTCGGTGGTGGAGCAGTTCGGCCTCCTCGACGCATTCCATCCGGGCCGGATCGACCTGGGTCTCGGCCGATCGGGGCAGCGTCGGGCCGAGGCACTCGGTGCGGCGCAGAAGGGACCGGCGAAGAGTGCACCACCCGCGCCACCCGCGACCCGGCCGCCGAGCCGGACCGTCGACGGCGTGATCATCCCCGAACGCGTCGATGTGACTGCGCTGCTGGCCGATTCGAGGCTTGCCCGCAGCTTCGAGGTGCTCACCCAGCCGGGTGCGCAGCCGCCCGATTTCGCGGATCAGGTCGCCGACATCGCCGCACTGCTCGACGGCACCTATCAGAGCCCGTCCGGGTTGGAGCTGCACGCCGTACCCGGAGAGGGCGCCGACGTCGAACTGTGGATCTTCGGCAGCAGCAAGGGCCAGAGCGCACAGGTGGCCGGCGCCCGTGGGCTGCCGTTCGTCGCGAACTACCACGTGAGCCCGGGGACCACGCTCGAGGCGGTGCAGGCCTACCGCGCTGCATTCCGGCCGTCGGACACGCTGTCGGAGCCCTACGTGGTGGTCTCCGCCGACGTGGTGGTCGCCGAGGACGACGAGACCGCACAGCGCCTCGCGTCCACCTACGGCCACTGGGTGTACAGCATTCGCAGCGGACACGGGGCCATCCCGTATCCCGACCCGCGGACCGCGACCCCGCTGAGCCCCGAGCAGCAGGCATTGGTCGCCGATCGCATCGAGACCCAATTCGTCGGCAGCCCCGATACCGTCGTCGACCGCCTCGCCGCACTCGGAAAGCTCACCGACGCAGACGAACTCGTCATCACCTCGGTCACCTATGACCACCACGACCGACTCCGGTCACACGAACTTCTCGCCAAGAAATGGGGCCTTATCTGATGCGCGTGCGCACCTCCGTCGTCGCCCGGGTCGCGACGGCATCTGTTGCCGCGCTGGCAGTTGCCGGTCTGGCCGCCTGCGGGTCGGGCTCCTCGAGCTCCGACGACGCCGGCCCGCCCGTGTCCGGCGGCACCCTGCGCTACGGCCTGTCCGACGCACCGACCTGCTCGGACCCGGCCCAGAGCGGCACCAACCAGACGATCTATGTGACGCGGCAGATCGTCGACTCGCTCACCGATCAGGTGCCCGGCAGCGGTGAACTCAAGCCGTGGCTCGCGCAGAGCTGGGACGTGAGCCCGGACGCGAAGGTGTTCACCTTCCACCTCAAGCCGAATGTGACCTTCAGCGACGGCACCAAGCTCACCGCCGATTCGGTCAAGAAGAACTTCGACGCCATCGTGAACACGCTCGGCGGGGCGAAGGCGCCGTTGGCCGCAACATATCTCAGCGGCTACACCGGGACGACGGTGGTCGATCCGCTCACCGCCCGGATCGCCTTCTCCGCACCGAATGCCCAATTCCTGCAGTCGACCTCGACGCCGCAGCTCGGCCTGCAATCCGACGCCACCACCGCCCAGTCGGCCGAAGCGCGGTGCCAGGGCACCAATGTCGGCTCGGGGCCCTTCGTCTACAGCGGGTGGCAGCAGGGCCGCTCGGCGGCGCTGCGCAAACGAACCGGCTACGCCTGGGGTTCGGCGGCGTTCAAGCATCAGGGTGAGGCGTACCTCGACGCCATCGACTTCACCGTCGTGCCCGAGTCCGGTGTGCGCACCGGGTCGCTGGGTTCCGGGCAACTCGACGTCATCAGTGACGCCCTGCCCAACGACAAGCAGCAGATCACCGCGGCCGGCGGTTCGGTTCTCACCGCGGTCAACCCGGGCGTCCCGTTCGGATTGCAGCCCAACGTGTCCCGAAGTGCACTGGCCGATGAGCAGGTGCGCCGGGCGTTGTTGCCTGCGATCAACCGCCAAGAACTCGTCGACACCGTCCTCGACAAGGACTTCCACCCGGCCACCGGAGTGCTCGCCGCCAACACCCCCGGCTTCCATGCCGAGACGTCGGCACTGGCCTTCGACGCAGGCAAGGCCAAGCAGATCCTCGACGCGGCCGGCTGGGCCGCCGGCCCGGACGGCATCCGTGCCAAAAACGGTCAGCGGCTGTCGTTCTCGGTGCTCTACAGTCCGGTGTTCGCCGGTAACCAGGCGATCCTGGAACTGTTGCAGCAGCAGCTGAAGAACGTCGGCGTCGAGATGAAGCTGGACGTGGTCCCGGCGGCCGAGGCGACCGTCCGCCAGAACTCCGGCGACTATGACGCGATCTACTACAACGTGACCCGCGCCGACGGCGACATCCTGCGTACCCAGTTCGGGCTGAACGCCCGAAACCTGAACCGGCGCGGCCCGATCCCGGCCCTCGACACCGCCTTGGCAGAGCAGCAGACCACCACCGACATCACCGCCCGCAACGCCGATCTGGCGACCGCACAGACCCAGATCGTCGACCACGGTCTGTTCATCCCCACCATCGAGCTGTCGCAGGCGATCGGTGCGGCCGGCAATGCGCATCAGGTGGCCTTCGACGCGTCGGCACGACTGCAGTTCCACGACACCTGGCTCTCGGGTCGGTGACCGGGATGGTCCGCTATCTCGCGACCCGGATCGCTGCGGCGATCGGGGTGCTGTGGGCCGCCTTCACGGTTGCGTTCATCATCCTGATCCTGTTGCCCTCGGACCCGGTGACGATCGCCACCTCCGGGGATGCGTCCACGCCGGTGGACCCGGCGGCGGTGGCTGCGCTGAAAGCGCGCTACGGGCTTGACCGTTCGATCTGGGAGCAGTACTGGTCGGCGTTGACCGGCGCGCTGCACGGCGACTTCGGGATCTCCATCTCCCAGGGCCGGCCGGTCACCGACGTCATCTTCGACGCGCTGCCGAGCACGGTGGCCCTCACCCTCACCGCGGTCGCACTGGCCGTGGTGCTGGGCGTGGGTCTGGCCGTACTGGCCACGTGGACGCGGTTCTCGGCGTTGCGCCGCATCCTGCTGTCCATACCGTCGCTGGTCGTCGCGCTCCCCACGTTCTGGGTGGGCCTGGTGTTGTTGCAGGTCTTCGCCTTTCGGCTGGCATGGTTCCCGGCGTTCGGTGATACCCGGCCGGGTTCGCTCGTCCTGCCGGCGGTCACCCTCGCGATTCCCTATGCCGGGGTACTCGGACAGGTGCTGGTCACGAGTATGACCGCCACCGACGCCCAGCCGTTCGTGCAGACCGCCACCGCGAAAGGTGCGAGTCGCGGCCGCGTCATCGCTCGCCACATCCTGCGGGTGTCGTCGCTGCCCGCGCTGACGGTCGCGGGTGTCATCGTCGGCAATCTGCTCGGCGGTGCCGTCGTCGTCGAGACCGTGTTCTCGCGGCCCGGTGTCGGCCAGCTGGCGCAGAGTGCCGTTCTCGCCCAGGACATTCCGGTGGTGCTGGCCCTGGTGACGTTCTCCGCTCTCGTCTTCGTCTGCATCAACCTGGCTGTCGACGTCGTCTATCCGTTCCTGGATCCCCGCATTCTCACCGGCCGGTCGCGGGACGGTCGGTCGGCGAACGGCCCGGCGAACGGTCGGGCGGATACCGACGACACCGCTACGGAGTTGACCAATGTCTGAGTCATCCAACACCGGCGTCTCGCCGGCGTCGTGGTCGTGGGCCCCTGGCCGGTTGCGCCCCGGCGTCGTGTGGACGTGGTTGCGCGCCAACATCGCCGTGGCACTCAGTGCGGTCGTGGTACTGCTGGCACTCGGATTCGCCGTGTTCCCAGGGCTGTTCACCAGCCGCGACCCGCTGTTGGCGGTGCCCTCGGAGAAGCTCTCGGCGCCCAGCGCACAGCACTGGTTCGGCACCGACAACCTCGGACGTGACGTGTACGCCCGGTTCGTCCACGGTGCCGGACTGTCGCTGTCCGCGACGATCGGGGCAGTCGCGGTGGCCCTGGTCATCGGCTCGGTGCTCGGCGTGCTCGCCGGTGCCGCGGGACCGGTCGCCGACGGAATCATCATGCGGGCCATCGACGTGATGCTCGCCGTCCCGCAGATTCTGCTGGCACTGGCGATCGTGGCCGCCCTCGGATTCGGGACGACGAAGGTGGCGATCGCCGTCGCGGTGGTGTTGATCGCGAGCTTCGCGCGCGTGATGCGTGCCGAGGTGCTGCGGGTGCGTCACGCGCCCTACGTGGAGGCGGCGCGGGCCTTCGGTGTGCCGACCCCGGTGATCCTGGTCCGCCACGTCCTGCGCAATTCGTATGCGCCCGTACTCGCCTTGGCGGCAGCGGAATTCGGGATGGCGATCCTGCTGATCTCGTCGTTGTCGTTCCTCGGTTTCGGGGCGGCGCCGCCGGCACCCGAATGGGGTTCGCTGATCTCGGAGGGCCGCAACTATCTGGCGACGGCCTGGTGGATGACCACGCTGCCGGGTCTGGCGATCGTCGCGGTCGTACTGGCGGCCCACACCATCGGACACCGCATCTCGGCGGGGGAGGACCGATGAGCCCGGTGCTGGACGTCGCCGACCTGAGCGTGCACTACCGCATGGGCAGAACCGACACCGAGGCCGTCGGTGGCGTCGGCTTCGTGGTGGAGCCGGGCGAGACGGTCGCCGTGGTCGGGGAGTCCGGATCGGGCAAGACATCGGTGGCGCACGCCATCATCGGGCTGCTGCCGCCCTCGGCCCGGACGTCGGGACAGATCAGCCTCGGTGACATGCGGATCGACGGGCTCGCGCCCCGCGCGCTCAACCGTATCCGGGGCGCGCGGATCGGGCTGGTCCCGCAGGACCCGGGAACCGCCCTCAATCCGGTGCAGCGCGTCGGCGACCAGGTGGCCGAGGTGTTGCGGATTCATGGCCGTGCGGCCCGCAAGACCGCCCACATCCACGCGCTGGAGCATCTGACCGATGCCGGACTCGACGACCCGGAACTGCGTTACGCGCAGCTGCCGCACCAACTTTCCGGCGGGCAACGGCAACGCGTGCTGATCGCGATGGCCATGGCATGCGGGCCGGAACTGATCATCGCCGACGAGCCCACCAGCGCACTCGATGTGACGGTGCAACGACGCATCCTCGATCATCTCGAGGCGCAGGCCGCCGACAACGGGTCGTCGATCCTGCTCATCACCCACGACATCGGCGTCGCGGCCGACCGCGCCGATCGGCTGATCGTGATGTCGGGTGGGCGCATCGTCGAAAGCGGGCCCACCGCAGAGATACTCACCGACCCGCAGCACGCCTACACCCGCCGGCTCATCGCCGACGCCCCCGGTCTCGCGTCGGAGACGTTGGCCCCGGCCGGCCCTGCGGACGACGCACCGATCGTGGCACGGGCCGATCACATCTCCCGCACCTTCCGCATCGGCCGGGGCGATCGGCTCACCGCCGTCGGTGATGTGTCGCTGTCGGTGCGGGCGGGCGAGACACTTGCGATCGTCGGCGAGAGCGGGTCGGGAAAGACGACGACCGCACGTATTCTCGCGGGACTCGAGAGCCACGACGCGGGCACGGTCGACGTCGGCGATCGCCGCTCCGACGTCGGCTTCGTCTACCAGAACCCGTTCTCCTCGATGAACCCGAAACTCACGGTCGCACAGATCATCTCCGAACCGATGCGTGGCACGCCCAAGGCGGAGCGTCGCGCTCGCGTGGCCGAACTGCTGGAGGCCGTCGCACTCGATCCCGAGTTCGCGCGGCGACCACCGGCCGCCCTGTCCGGCGGGCAGCGCCAGCGGGTGGCAATCGCCCGCGCGCTGGCGACCACGCCGCGGTTGCTCATCCTCGACGAGCCGGTCTCGGCGCTCGACGTCACCATCCAGGCACAGGTGCTGCGACTGCTCGCCGATCTGCAACGGCGGCAGGGGATCGCCTTGCTGTTCATCTCGCACGACCTCGCCGTCGTCCGCCAGATCAGTCACCGGGTCGCCGTGATGCGCGGCGGCCAGATCGTGGAGGAAGGTCCGGTGGACTCCGTGTTCGCCACGCCCCGACACGAATACACGCGTCAACTCATCGCGGCCATCCCCGGACACGGCCGCACCCCAACCGCCAAGGAGACCGCTCATGCCTGACCAGATACATCTCGCTGTCGCACTGTCCGATGCCGGGTGGCATCCCGGTGCCTGGCGCGAACCCAATGCCCGCCCGACCGAACTGCTCTCCGGACGGTACTGGAACGATCTGGTGGCCGAGGCCGAGTCCGCTGCGCTCGACTTCGTCACCATCGACGACGGCCTCGGGCTGCAGCGCGACAACCCGTTCACCCCCGACAGCCGGACCGATCGCGTACGGGGCCGCGTAGATTCGGTGCTCATCGCCAATCGGGTGGCACCGACGACGCGCGGGCTCGGGCTGATCCCGACCGGCATCGTCACCCACACCGAGCCGTTCCACACCGCCAAGGCGATCGCGACGCTCGACTACGCCGCACGCGGCGGGGCCGGGGTGCAGCTGCGGGTCGACGGGTCGGCTGCCGACGCCCGGCTGTTCGGCCGGCGGACCCTGCCCGATCTGGTGCCCGGCGATATCGACCAGGTGGTCGTCGACGCGCTGTTCGCCGAGGCCGCCGACTACGCCGAAGTTCTTCGTCGCCTGTGGGATTCGTGGGAGGACGACGCCGAGATCCGCGACGCCGCCACCGGCCGGTTCATCGATCGCGAGAAGTTGCATTACATCGACTTCGAAGGCGAGTACTTCAGTGTCCGGGGCCCGTCGATCACCCCGCGCTCCCCGCAGGCGCAACCGCCGATCGCCCTCCTCGGACACAACAGCGGCTCATGGGATCTGATCGGGCGCGCCGGTGACATCGGATTCATCACCGCGCACAGCGCATCGGAGGCCACCGAGATCGTCGGCGAGATCGACGCGGCCCGCCGCGCGGCCGGGCGCGACGGTGAGCCGGTCCGTGTCTTCAACGATCTGGTGGTCATCCTGGGTGCCACCGACGCGGAGGCGGCGCAGCGCGCCGAGCGCCTCGATGCGCATGCCGGTGCCGAGCTCTTCAGTGACGCAGAGATCTTCGTCGGGACGGCCGCCGGCCTGGCCGACCGGATCGAGGAATTCGTCGGCGCCGACGCCGAGGCCGACAGCGGCGCGGTCGGGGTGCGGCTGCGGCCGGCCGCACTGCCCGACGACCTCGTGTCCATCACCCGTGAGCTGGTCCCGGAGTTGCGGCGCCGCAACCGGTTCCGGGCCGACTACACCGCCACCTCACTTCGTGGGCATCTCGGGCTCACCCGTCCTGCCAACCGCTACGCAGCCTGATCGGAGACCGACATGTCAGTTCATCGCAAAGAAGTCCATCTCGCGGCCCACTTCCCCGGGGTCAACAACACGACGGTGTGGAGTGATCCGGACTCCGGCAGTCACATCGAGTTCGAGTCGTTCGAGCATTTCGCCCGCACCGCCGAACGCGGCAAATTCGACTTCCTGTTTCTCGCCGAGGGTCTGCGGTTGCGGGAGCAGAACGGCCTCATCTACGACCTCGACGTCGTCGGGCGCCCCGACACCTTCTCCGTTCTCGCCGCACTCGGTGCGGTCACCGAGCGGTTGGGGCTGACCGGCACCATCAATTCGACCTTCAACGAGCCCTATGAGGTGGCACGGCAGTTCGCCAGCCTCGATCACCTCACCGACGGCCGCGCGGCCTGGAATGTCGTGACGTCGTGGGATGAGTTCACCGGCGAGAACTTCCGGCGCGGCGGCTATCTCCCGAGTTCGCAGCGGTATTCGCGGGCCAAGGAATTCCTCGAGACCGCGCTGGAACTGTGGGAGTCGTGGCACGGCGACGAGATCGTCGCCGACAAGGAGTCCGGCCAGTTCCTGCGTGATGGTGCGGTCGGCGAATTCGAGCACCACGGTGAGCAATTCGACATCGCCGGGCAGTTCTCGGTGCCGCGCAGTCCGCAGGGCCGCCCGGTGATCTTCCAGGCCGGTGATTCCGAGGAGGGCCGGGAGTTCGCCGCCGCCAAGGCCGATGCGATCTTCTCGCGGCACAGTGCATATGACGCCGGGCGTGAGTTCTACCGCGACGTCAAGTCCCGGCTGGCCAAGTACGGCCGCCGCAGCGAGCAGTTGCTGATCCTGCCGTCGGCCACATTCGTCTTGGGCGACACCGATGGCGAAGCCGCCGAGCTCGCCCATGAGGTGCGGTTGGCCCAGGTCAGTGGTGCGACCGCGCTGCGCTTCCTGGAGCAGGTGTGGAACCGCGATCTGTCCGACGTCGACCCGGACGGTCCGATTCCCGACTTCGATCCGGTGATCGGCGAGCACACCATCGCCCGCGGCCGGGCCAGTGTGCGGATGTACCGTGACCCGCTGGAGACGGCGCGCGAGTGGCGGGAGCGGGCTCAGGCCAACAACTGGTCGATCCGCGAACTCATCATCGAGGTGACCGGACGCCAGTCCTTCATCGGCAGCGCGCAGACGATCGCCGACGGCATTGACGAGTACGTGCAGAACGATGTCAGCGACGGCTTCATTCTGGTTCCGCACGTCACGCCGGGCGGACTCGATCGCTTCGTCGACGAGGTGGTCCCGATCCTGCAGGAGCGCGGCAGCTTCCGCAGCGAGTACGCCGGAACCACTTTGCGTGATCACCTCGGGATCGACCGTGCCGGTGAGGGGTCAGGGCTCGCCGCATCCTGAGTTCCGGCGGCCTGGATGGGCACGCCAGAAATCTGCAGCCTTTGGTCGCGGTTTCCGCGATTAAAGGCTGCAGATTCGGTGGTCAGCGTCCGCAGATGGCGAGCAGGCGGGCCAGGCGGGCTTCGACGCGTGACGGTT
>NZ_JBNCNR010000020.1:0-58934 GCF_049847065.1 Gordonia sp. DT219
GAGAGTAGGACACCGCCGAACAACACTTCACAGAAATGCCCCGCAACCAGCAGGTTGCGGGGCATTTCTGCGCTACGTCAGCAGTATGTCCCGGGGGATCTGCATCTGCCCGAGATGCTGCGCGAGTTCATGGACGACGTGCAGCAGCACCCATTGCGGCGTCACGGTGGCGAGATCCACGTCGGCGGTGGTGCCCTGGGCATCCCGGCAGGCAATGCCGTCACGCACCATCTGCACGGACCACCTCTCCATGTCGGCACGGGTCGCCTCGATGCGGACGAGAAGGTCGTCGACGGTTCCGGTCGCGCTGAATTCGGAGGCCCGATCTCTGGGCAAGTCGAGGCCACAGCCGAGTGTGCCGAGCCACCATCGCGTCATTTCCACGCAATGGTGCGCCACGGCATACGGGGAGTTCGAGCCGGCGACCGGAAGCCGCCGGTGGACGTCGGGATCGGCGAGATCCTCGATCACGCCGACCATCGCGGTCCAACATTTCTCGGCGGTCGCCAAAGTGGCGGCGGTCCACGGATCCATGGCGACGACCCTTCCATACCGCGCCACGCGGAATGGTCACGGGTTCGCGCGGTTCTAACGTGCTCGCGCGGCTGGTCGACCAGCCGCGCGAGCACGGTCCGCGGGAACCAGCTGCGGGCCGCACGAACCAGCTGCGGGCCGCGCGAACCCAGCTTCCTTTCGGTGGTCGCGGGCCGAGCCGGCACCGCGAGTTCAGCGCGAATCATTACCGACTATTCGTGCGGTAACCCGATGCGGGGTTAGTATTGTGGTGGATGAAGGGAAGGCGACGAGATGGCGAGACCGACGAGGGTCAGCGGGCCGTGCCAGGCATGGCCGGAGGAGAGTGCGTTCATCCGCGAGGTGCTCGACCGGATCGGCGACAAGTGGACGATGCTGATCGTCAGCACGCTCGACGGCGGGCCGCTGCGTTACTCCGAACTGCAGGCGAGCATCCCGGGGATCTCACAGCGGATGCTGACCCAGACGCTCAAGCTCCTCGAACGTGATGGGCTGATCACCCGGACCGCATACCCCGAGATCCCCCCGCGGGTGGAGTACGAGCTGACGGATCTCGGCCGGTCCCTGATGAACGCGGTCATGGCGATGGCCGGCTGGGCCGTCGCCCATCACAGCGAGATCGCCAGTAACCGGGCGGCCAGCGAACTCACCGGAGTGGGCCGCGGCAGGGCTCCGGTCGGCGCGTCCGCCGGCTGATCCGCGCGGTCCCGCTACTTGTTCCAGCAACTGGCGATGGGCGGAGCATGGGCGGCGCAGGTCGGACCATACCTCGACGACGACCGGCGATCCTTCGCGTTCCGATAGCTGCTCATAGTTCACCTCACTGGTAGTGCGTAACGCCATCGTGAGTGAGATGACAAGCATCTACAAAAGGCACTTTGACGTGCGTCAGGCTCGGCAGAAACGACGTCACCAGAAACGTCGGGTGCACTGCGTCCCACACGTGCCGGAACGTGCCGGCCGCGATGCTCGCGATCTCGTCGGCTCGGGCCCGGCCGCGTTCGGCGATGTAGGTGCCCCCGGCCAGGCGCCGCCATCCGAGCGCGCGTAGTTGCTCGACCTGGAGCAGGTAGTGCTCGACGGTCGGATCCAGCGTCGCCGGGTGTAGCGTTGCCCGCACTCGGTGCGCGCCGGTGAACGCGAAGTCGACCCGGCCGTGCAGGCCCTCGTGGATGGTCGGGTCCTGTGCGATCCAGGCGGTCGCACCGTCGGCGAAGTCGCGCAGGTGCGCGGCGAGCACTGCCTCGAAGTTCTGCCAGCCATCATCGACGGATGTATCGAAGTCGTTGGTGCGCATCATTTCTCCCTCCGGTCGGCCAGGGAGTGGTCCCCCTTGAGGCCTACGGTATGCCACGGATACGACACTCCCGGTCCGACTCGGGCGACACCGGACGGATGGAAAGTCAGCGCAAACGTGCCCCCGGCCGTGGGGCCGGGGGCACGATCGTCGGTGTCGGGAACCGATGGTTACTTGAGCTGGCCGGCCGCGATCTGGTTGGCGAACTCGGGGTGGTTGTTGAGCCACTCGGTCACCGCGCCGTCGGGGTTGTTGCCCGCGTACTTCTGGGTCATCAGGTTCTCGAGCTCCGAGAGATCGGCGTCGGGGAGAACCAGGTTCTTGAACAGCTGAGCCGCCTTGGGAGCCTTCTCGGAGAAGCCCTTGGTCGCCCAACTCCAGATGCCTTCCTTACCGCCGAGGGCTCCCTTCGGGTCGGCGAGGTCACGAATCTTGAACGCCGAGTAGGCCCAATGCGGCTTCCACAGGGTGACGGCCACGTTGGAGCCGTCGGCCTCGGCCTTGCGGATCGAGGCGAGCATCGCCGCCGTCGAGGACGTGGTGAAATTGAGGCCCTGCAGCCCGTACTGCGGGATCACATCGTTCTTGACGATCCCGGTCTCACCGGCGCCCGGTTCGATGCCCACGAGCGTGTTGTTGAACTGAGAGGCCATCGTCTTGAGGTCGCCGATCGACTGGGCCGGCGACGAGTTATTCACGGCGATGGTCAGTTTCGCGCTGTCATACCAGCAGCTGAGTGGCTCGAGCTGGTTGCCGTAGCGATCGATGTAGGTCTTGTGCGTCTTGGGCAGCCAGACGTCGGTGAGCACGTCCACGTCGCCCTTTGATGCGGCGGTGAATCCGGCTGCGGCGTCGAGTGTCTTGATGTCGACGGTGTAGCCGTTCTTCTGCAGCACGTCCTTCATCAGATACGCGGTGGCCGCCGACTCGTCCCAACCGCTGAACGCGCCGATGGTGATGTTCTTGTCGTCACCGGCGCCGAGACCGCCCGCGGGTGCCCTACCGTCGGTCAGAGAGCAATTGGCGTACTTCGAGGCGATGTCGTTGGTGGAGCTCGCACCGCCGCCGGAGCCGCTGTCGGAGTTGGAGTTCGATGCTCCGCAACCGCTGAGTGCGAGCGCACCGACCGTGACGGCGGCCGCGACCGCCCCGAGCCTACTTCTGATATTTCTCATCTGTACTTACCCTCTTTCACTACTTCATTGGGTCTTTCAGAGCTTCCCGACGCGTCCGCGGTCGCCGATCGCCGCGCTGAGTCGATCGAGGTAGACGGCGATGATGACCACGGCGAGACCGGCTTCGGCCCCGAGTGAGAGATTGAGGGTCTGCAGTGCCTCGTTGACCTGGCCGCCCAATCCGCCGGCTCCGGCGAATCCGGCGATGACCACCATCGACAGCGCGAGCATGATGACCTGGTTGACGCCGGCCATGATCGTCTTCATCGCCAGCGGGATCTGGATCTGGGTGAGGATGCGCCGCGGGCTGGAGCCGAATGCCTGTCCGGCCTCGACGACTTCGGGATCCACCCCTCGGATGGCCAACTCGGTCAACCGGATTCCCGGCGGCATCGCGAACACCAACGTGGAGACGACGCCCGGGGTCGGGCCGATACCGAACACGATGATCACCGGCACCAGGTAGACCAGGCCGGGCAGGGCCTGCATCAGGTCGAGGATGGGCCGCACAATCGAGGACACCACCCGGCTACGCGCGGCGAGAATGCCGATGGGCAGGGCGATGATCAGGGCGATGATCACCGAGACCAGTACCAGCGCAATGGTGTTCATCGCGTTGACCCATTGGTCGAACGCGCGGATGAAATAGAAGCCGATCACCGTGAACACGGCCAACTTCCAGCCTCGCCGCAGGCCGGCGGCCAGCAGCGCCAGCACCGCGAAGATCGCGATCATCACGTAGTACGGCGGAGACGACAGCACGGTGTTGAAGGCGTCGTAGAGTCCGGTGATCACCGTCTTGATGGCGTCGAACAGCCAGCCGGCGTGCTGGGTCAGCCAGTTGAAGGCGTCCTCGATCGCATCGCCGACGTGAATGCGCGGGTTCATGAAACTCATGCGTTTTCCTCCCCGCGCGGGACGAGCGCGGCCAGCAGACCGACCCGCGGGATGACGCCGCGTAACCGGCCGTCGTCATCGGTGACCACCAACGGGACCGGCGATTCGGCGGATGGCGCGAACAGTTCGGCGACCGGTGTGGATTCGTTCACCTGGACGAGGGTTTCGGTGCGCACCAGCGTTCGCAGGTCCCCGACGTCGGCGTTGACCGCGGCGACGGCCTCCTCGTCGACGACGTAGCCGAGGAGTCGGCCGCGTTCGGTCACCAGCACCCCGCCGACCTGCTTCTGCCGCATCTCGTTGATCGCGCCGCGTGGACCGGCGGTGACGGGCACGACTGCGGCGGCGGGCTCCATCACCGAGCCGGCGGTCAACACGCGGGTGCGGTCGACCTCGGCGGTGAACTTGGCGACGTAATCGGTGGCCGGGTCGGTGAGAATCTGCTCCGCGGTACCGATTTGGACGATCCGGCCCGACCGCATGACCGCAATCCGATCACCGACGTACATGGCTTCGTTGAGGTCGTGGGTGATGAACACGATCGTCTTGCCGAGGCTGGACTGCAATTCGATGAGCTGGTCTTGCATTTCGCGGCGAATCAGTGGATCGAGAGCCGAGAATGCCTCGTCCATCAACAGGATCGGGCTTTCGGCGGCCAGCGCGCGAGCGAGCCCGACACGCTGTTGCATGCCGCCGGAGAGCTGGGAGGGATAGCGGTCGCCCCAGCCCTTCAGGCCGACGACCTCGAGCCAGTGATCGGCGCGTTCGAGACGTTCGGATTTGGATACGCCCTTTTCGCGCAACGCATACGCCGCATTGTCGCGAACCGACCGGTGCGGCAGCAGCGCGAAATGCTGGAACACCATCGAGATCGAGTCGCGGCGGATCTGACGGAGTTGCTTGTCGCCGACGGTGGTGAGGTCGATGTCGCCGACGAAGACCGAGCCGGCCGTCGGCTTCCACAGGCCGTTGAGTGTGCGGATCAAGGTCGACTTGCCCGACCCGGACAGGCCCATCACCACGAAGATCTCCCCGGGCGCCACGTCGAAGGTGGCGTCGATGACGGCTGCGGTACCGAACTCTTTGACGTCGTCGGCGTCGGCGCCGTCACGCAGGCGTTTGATTGCCTCGCCGGGTCGCCGGCCGAACACCTTGTAGACGTGGTCGGCGCGCAGCGCGGGTCCGGCGTCGGGCGCCGCGCTCGTGGCGTCACTCTCGGGCGAGATGGTCAAACCTTCCCCTTCCGGCGGGTGTTCAGACGTTGTGCATTGCCCAACAGAATTCGGTGTTGGCAACCGGACACCCTTAGTCACCCTAAACAGCAGCTGAGTGACAGGTATGAGGTACCCCACGATCGAACCACATACTTCTCCGTCGAGCAGTGGAGTGCGAGCGCCTCGGTGGAACTATCCGGTATGTGGCGAATGCACGATATCCGTGCCCGGCCGGCAGCGTGTCGGACATCAGGAATTCGACGCGGCGGCCGACTTTCGGGCGGCGGTGTAGGTGCGCGCGGCCTCGGCGTCCGAATCGACCTGTGGCGGCGAACCACGCAGCGGCTGACGTGCGGATTCACGGAGAAACCAGATCGCGACCAGACCCACCACGCCGCTGGCGATCAGATAGAAGCCGGGTACCAGTCGATTGCCGGTGAGACTGACCAGGGCCGAGGTGATCAATGGGGTGGTGCCGCCGAACAACGACACCGCGATGTTGAACCCGATGGAGAGCGCACCGTAACGCACCGACGTCGGGAACAGGGCAGGCAGAGTCGAGGCGGTGGGCGCGGCGAAGCACGCGAGGATCGCGCCCAAGACCACACACGCCACGATCGGCGCCCAGATCGCGTCCATCCCGAGCAGGATGAAGCACGGGACGGCAACGATGATCTGGATGACCGCGCCGATGGCGAAGACGGGACGCCGGCCGATGTAGTCGCTGACCCGGCCCAGTGCCAGGATCAGTGTCACCACCACGAGCATCGCCAGCAGCACCAAGAGGTCCGAGCTGAGCTGACTGCGTCCGATGACGTCGGTGAAATAGGTCGGCAGATATGCGGTGACCATGTAGTTGGTGACGTTGTAGAGAATCACCACCCCGACACACACCAGCAGCGGCCGCCAGAATCGGACGAAGATCGCGCCGATCTCACGTCCGGCACTCTCGGTCTGCTTGACCTTCGCGTCGTGCTCGTCGAGCTGTTTGCGATAGGCGGGGGTGTCTTCCAGGCGCAACCGCAGATAGAGCCCGATCAGTCCCATCGGGCCGGCGATGAAGAACGGGATCCGCCAGCCCCACGAGAGCATGACGTCGTCGCCGAGTGCGGCGTTGAGGATCGTGACGACCAATGATCCGAGCGAGTAGCCGATGAACGTTCCGAAGTCGAGCCAGCTGCCGAGGAATCCGCGGCGGCGGTCCGGCGAATACTCGGCGATGAACGTGGTCGCCCCGCCGTATTCGCCGCCGGTGGAGAAACCCTGCACCATGCGGGCCACCAGCAACAGGATCGGCGCCCAGATACCGATCACCCCGTAGGAGGGGATCAGGCCGACCGCGAACGTGCCCGTTGCCATCATGATCATGGTCGTCGCCAGCACCTTCTGCCGGCCGATGCGATCGCCGAGCGGGCCGAAGAAGAACCCGCCGAGCGGCCGCACCAGAAATGCCGCGGCGAAGGTCCCGAAGGTGGCGAGTAACTGCACGCTGGACGAGGCGTCGGGGTAGAAGACCTTGCCGAGGGTAGCGGCGAGGTAGCCGTATACCCCGAAATCGAACCACTCCATCGTGTTTCCGAGCGCGGAGGCAGTGATCGCCCGCTTGAGCATCGGCTGATCGACGACGGTGATCGACTCTTGCGTGAGCGGTGGTTTGCGGCCTATCAACAGCCCCAGCGCCCGCAGATGACGGTCGACGACGTGCTCGTGCGCCCAGCGCACGAGAGACGGCCTGCGGCCGTCGGGTGCAGGATCAGGCATTTCCTCAGCCTAGATAGTGAAGGTCCGTGCCGTCCTGCGAAGTGTTCAGCGCGGGGGCGGTGCTCGGATATCGTCGATGGATGGAGCTGCCGAAACCCCGCCTGGAACCGCGTCGGCGTGTCGTTCCGGCGGCGGGCGCGTTGCCCGCGCCGACGCGGCCGTTTCCGCCGGCTCGGCTGATTCCGCTGCCGGGACGGGCACCCGAGGACGTGGTCGTCGGCGCCGATGGTCAACTCTATTGCGGGCTCGAGGGCGGGGCCATCGTGCGCGTCGATCCGACGACGCTGCGGACGGAGGTGGTCGCCGACACCGGCGGCCGGCCACTCGGGTTGCTCGCATATGACGACGGATTGATCGTGTGCGACTCGCATCGGGGGCTGCTGCGCGTCGACCCGGCCACCGGGAGCGTGGACGCCCTCGTCGAACGCGTCGACGGTGTGCCGCTGCGGTTCTGTTCGAATGCGGCGCTCGCCCCGGACGGCGCGATCTGGTTCACCGAATCGTCCACGCGGTTCGGCTTCGAGCACTACATGGGCGCGTTCCTCGAACACCGGCCGTCCGGGCGGCTCCTGCGGCGTGACCCGGACGGGACGGTCACGGTGATCCACACCGAGCTGGATTTTCCGAATGGGCTGACACTGGCGCCGTCGCAGGACGCGCTGATCATGGTCGAAACCGGGGGCTATCGCATCAGCCGCGTGCGCCTCGCCGACGGTGCGACGACGACGCTGACCGCCAACCTGCCCGGGTTCCCCGACAACCTGTCGATCTTCCGGGACGGACTGGCCTGGGTGGCCTTCACCAACCCGCGCAGTGCTGCCCTCGACCGCGCCGGCCGACTACCGGGCTGGGTGCGCCGGGCCATCTGGCGTCTGCCCGACGCGCTCATCCCCGGCCCGCGCGAGGCCATCTGGGTGCGGGCCATCACCGAACACTGTGAAACGGTGCACGATATCCGTTCGGTCCGAGGCGATTTCGCGATGGCCACCGGAGTCGTCGAGCACGACGGGTTCCTCTATGTGGCCGGGCCGCCTCAGGGAGCGCTGCTGCGGCTCGATCTCTCCGGATCCGCGCCCGAGGCCGACAACCGCGCCTGATCGGCGCCGCCGGGGGTTCGAAGGTTGGGGGGTCGAAGATTGCCTCGCGGCAATCCGGGGTACGCACACGCGGTATTCACATATCTCGGAAGGTGGCACCGATGACACTGCCCGACGGTCTGTGGGGTGAGCGGACACCATACGGACCCGGCGACCCCTGGCCCACTCGCGCCGACGTACAGCTGGCCGACGGGATCGGCGAGTCCGACGTCGAGCGGTGGGTGCCGACAGCGTCGGTGCTGCACTCCAACGGTGACGGCCTCGACCTCGCAGTGCGCGGTGAGCAGATCGTCGGTGTGCGCGGATCGACCGGCGACCGGATCAACCACGGGCGCCTCGACGTCAAGGATCGGTACGGATGGCAGGCCACCGCCTCGGACGACCGGCTGACGCGGCCGCTGATCCGGTCCGGCGGGCGACTGGTCGAGACCGACTGGGAGACCGCGATGGGTCGCGTGGTCGATCACAGCCGCCGGCTTCTGCAGAGCTACGGGCCCGGTTCCATCGGCTTCTACACGTCCGGGCAACTGTTCCTCGAGGAGTACTACACGCTGGGCGTGATCGCCCGCGCGGGGATCGGCACCAACCACATCGACGGCAACACCCGGCTGTGTACCGCCACTGCCGCCGAGGCGCTCAAGGAGTCGTTCGCCTCCGACGGGCAGCCCGGCACGCTCGCCGACATCGACCATGCCGACGTGATCGCCCTGTTCGGCCACAACATCGCCGAGACGCAGTCGGTGTCGTGGATGCGCATCCTCGACCGCCTCGCCGGCAGCGATCCGCCGTCGCTGCTGTGCGTCGATCCGCGGCCGACTCCGGTGGCGCGGCACGCCGCGATCCATCTGGCGCCGCTGCCGGGGACGAATGTGGCGTTGATGAACGGTCTGCTGCACGAGATCGTGGCGCACGGCTGGATCGACCGCGACTACATCGACGCGCACACCGTCGGTTTCGCCGAACTGGAGAAGCAGCTCGCCGACTATCCGGTGGAGCGGGCCGCCGAGATCTGTGGTGTCGATGCCGGCGAACTCCGCGCGGCCGCACAGCTGCTGGGCGGCGCGCAGCGATTGATGTCGACTGTGCTGCAGGGCTTTTACCAGTCACATCAGGCGACAGCAGCGTCGGTGCAGGTGAACAACCTGCATCTCGTCCGGGGCATGCTGGGCCGGCCGGGTTGCGGCGTGCTGCAGATGAACGGCCAACCCACCGCGCAGAACACCCGGGAATGCGGCGCCGACGGCGATCTCGCCGGATTCCGCAACTGGGCCAACGACTCCCACATCAAGGAGCTCGCCGAGCTGTGGAACGTCGATCCGTCGCAGATCCCGCACTACGGTCCACCGACGCACGCGATGCAGATGTTCCGCTACGCCGAGCAGGGCTCGCTCAAGATGCTGTGGGTCTCGGCAACCAACCCGGCGGTGTCGCTACCCGAATTGACCCGCATCCGTTCGGTTCTCGCCCAGCACCGGTTGTTCCTGGTGGTGCAGGACATCTTTCGCACGGAGACGGCCGAGTTCGCCGATGTTGTCCTGCCGGCCGCCGCGTGGGGCGAGAAGACCGGCACCTTCACCAACGCCGATCGCACCGTGCACCTCTCGGAGAAGGCCGTGGACCCGCCAGGGCAGGCGCGCTCGGATCTCGACATCTTTCTCGACTACGCGCGCCGAATGGACTTCCGCGACAAGGACGGTCAACCGCTGCCGCCGTGGACCGACGCCGAGTCGGCGTTCCGCGCGTGGCAGGCGTGCAGTGCCGGTCGGCCGTGCGACTACACAGGCATGAGCTACGACGCGCTGCGCGAGCGCGGCGGCATCCAATGGCCATGTACCGCAGATACTCCCGAAGGCACCGAACGTCTCTACACCGACGGCCGGTTCTGGAGTGCGCCCGATTACTGCGAGGCATATGGCAAGGATCTGGTGACCGGCGCCCCGGTCGAGCCCACCGAATACCGGGCGCTCAACCCTGATGCGAGGGCGATCATCAAGGCCGCCGAGTACCTGCCGCCGCACGAATGCCCGTCGGACGACTATCCGTTCGCACTCATCACCGGACGCATCATCTACCAGTTCCATACCCGCACCAAAACCGGCCGCACACCGCAATTGGACGGTGCCGCACCAGATGTGTGGGTGGAGATGTCGTCCGAGGATGCCGCCGACCACCACGTCACCGACGGCGACCGCGTGGAGATCACCACCCCGCGCGGGGTGGTGCATGCCGTTGCTCGCATCACCGACATGCGGCGGGGCGTGCTGTTCGTGCCGTTCCATTACGGCTACTGGGATGAGCCCGACGATCACCCCACCGACCGTGCCGCGAACGAACTCACCATCACCGACTGGGATCCGGCATCCAAGCAGCCGCTGTTCAAGACCGCGGCTGCGGCACTGAGACGGTGTCCACCGGAGGCTGAACGCCCTGGGGAAACCGTCAACACCGGTGGAGATGCGTCATGAACAAGCTCGGTGTGGTCCTCCGCGAGCTGCACCGGAGCGAATTGCACCTCGCCCGTGACCTCGACGCGGTGTCTCGTCGACACAAGGCCGATCACGAGATCTACTACGTTGCAGGAGATGTCGCCGGATGGTCGCGCGAGCATGTCCGCCGGATCGCCGAGGCGGCAGCCGACATGAACATCGACCTGTCCGCCCGGCCGCGCACCGCAGCACGTGCCGGTGAATTCGCCGAACGATTCAGTGACCTCGTCGCGAGACGACCGGAGCCGTCGCTGCTGCTCCTCGTCGATCTTCGCCGCCTGCACCAGCGAGCCGCCGGGGTGTCGATCGACTGGGAACTGCTCGCCCAAGGCGCCCAGGCAACCAAGAACGCCGACCTGCTCGAGTTGGCGTCGCAGTGCCATCCCGAGACGCTGCGCCAGCTCCGGTGGACCAACTCGATGCTGAAAGTGCTCTCACCGCAAGCACTGATATGAAGTTCTCAAGGAACGGTTGCGGTCCCGGCAAGCCGGGGTGCAGGGTCAGGAAGTTATTGTGGCGAAGCCTGTTTCAGGGCTGTTGGTGTCAGGCGGCGTCGTTGAGGTGCAAGGTGCGTCGGTTGTAGGCCGGAAGTGGTCGTCGCCGGGGGTCGACGGAGGCTGGTGGGACCAACCATGGGTGCCGGTCGAATCCCATCACCACATCCCAGCCAAGGTCGTGTACATCGTGGTGGCACGCGGTGCACAGCAGGCACCCGTTGTCGAGGTCGGTGGGGCCACCATCAACCCAACTGACGAGGTGGTGCGCCTGCGTGCGCGAGGCGGGCGCACCGCATTTGATGCAACATTTGTCGCGCAGCAGCAACGCTTTTCGCTGTGACGGCGTGAACAACCGCTTCTCCCGTCCCACGTTCAACGGCACTTCCTCGCCGTCGATGATGGCGACGGTGATCGCGGCATCACAACCCAACGTTCTCGCCGTGGCGGGCGTGACCGATCCCATGAACTCGAGCGCGGACAGCTGTGGGGCACCAGCAGGAATGGTCAGCAGGACGCCGCCGGTCGGCTTGCACGACACGGTCTCATCAGCAAGACCTCGTTCAGCGAGTTCGAGGACCGTTTCGAGAGCATCGGCGCGTCTACGTTCGACCGGACGCGGGTCGTGTGACCCGTCGGGCTGCGGCTTTGGCGCGGACAGTGTTTCGACGAGACTGTGCAGCTTCTCCCCGGCGACGGCGTCGAGATTGGCGCGCACGTCGAGGCGTCCGTCGCTGGTCTTGTGGTAGCCGAGTTCGTTGATCGTCTTGTCTTCGGCGGCGGGTGCGCCGCCGGTGTCGTCGGCAACAAGGTTGCCGAGTTGGCGTGCATGCTTGCCGATTTCGGCGGGACTCATCCCGGACAACGCCTGCGACACCAATGAGCGGGTGTGGTCGCGGCGCTCTTCGGGGGTGACGGGTTCACCGGCGCGGGAGTCGATATGGGTGAGTCCGAGAACAATGGCGTCGGCGTGGTCGAGGGATATCGCACCGTCGACGGTGTGGATGCGTAGTCCGTCGAGCTCCTTCGTGGTGCCGATGCGGACTAGCCGCCCGGCGACGGCGGGCGCGATTCCCATGGTGATCAACAGTTGTCGCACCGACCGGCCTTGGGGCGCGGTCACCTTGAGACGGTCGAACTCGCCGGTCAACGTCGCGGCGAGGTGATCGACCTTGTTGCGCAAGATGATCAGTTGCTGCATCGCCGCGAACGCCTCCCGCGAACCGATGTCCGCGCGAAACGTGCGGTCGTCGAGTTGTTTGATGAGACACGCGAATGCATCTGCAGACAGTGATGGCGTAGCTGTGGTGTCGTCGATCATGGAATCCCCCCTGGATGATCTTGCGATGGGTCCAGTGTAGCAGAAGATTCGTTCGATTGTCAGGTCTTGTGGAATCAATCCACAAGGACCGCAACCGCTTTCGTCCCACCAGTGAACAGGAGCCACACGCCTCCGTCGACGGCGAGTCGGATCAGAGCCGTTCGATGATGGTGGCGTTGGCCAGTCCGCCGGCTTCGCACATCACCTGCAGGCCGTAGCGACCGCCGGACTGCTCGAGATTGTTGAGCAGGGTGGTCGCCAGGCGGGCGCCGGACGCGCCGAGCGGATGACCGATGGCGATGGCACCGCCGTTGATGTTGACCTTGGCGGGGTCGGCGCCGGTCTCGTGCAGCCAGGCCAGCACCACCGACGCGAACGCCTCGTTCACCTCGAACGCATCGATGTCGTCGATGCCCAGACCTGCTCTCGCGAGGACCTTTTGGGTGGCGGGAATGATCCCGGTGAGCATGTAGATCGGGTCGTCGCCGGCGACGGCGAAGGAGTGGATGCGGGCCCGCGGTGCAAGACCGAGGCGCTGCGCGGCGGCGTCGCTGGTGATGAGTACCGCGGCCGACCCGTCGTTGACCGGCGAACTGTTGCCGGCGGTGACGCGCCAGTCGAGCTCGGGGTAGCGCTGTTCCCAGAACTCGTTGCGGAACGCGAGGCGCAACCCGGCGAGAGTGTCGACGCTGGAGTCACCGCGGACGGTCTCGTCGACGTGCAGATCGGTGACCGGGGTGATCTGGGAGTCGAACAGCCCGTCCTTCCACGCGCGGGCCGCACGCTGGTGCGACGTCGCCGCGAACTCGTCGAGCTGAATGCGGGAGAGGTCCCAGCGATTCGCGATCAGCTCGGCACTGATGCCTTGCGGCACAAGGCCGTCGGGGTATCGCGCCGCCACCTTGGTGCCGAGGAAGTCCTTGCTCTCCGACTGGGACCCGATCGGGACGTGGCTCATGGATTCGACGCCGGAGGCGATCACGACGTCGTAGGCGCCGGCTATCACGCCCTGCGCGGCGAAGTGGATGGCCTGCTGGCTCGAGCCGCACTGCCGGTCGACGGTGACGCCCGGCACGGATTCGGGGAATCCCGCCCCGAGCAGCGCCCACCGCGCGGTGTTGCCGGACTGCTCGCCGACCTGCCCGACGGCCCCGCTGATCACGTCGTCGACGACGGCTGGATCGATATCGTTGCGCGCCACCAGGTCTGTCAGGACGTGGGCGTGGAGGTCGACGGGGTGCAGATCGGCGTAGGCGCCGCCGAGCTTGCCCTTGGCGATCGGTGTACGGACGGCGTCGACGATGACGGCTGTGTTCATGACTTGTCCTCTCGGAACTCCGACCACCAGGCTGACTGTTGATCGTCTTAGTCAGAACATACGCCCCTGGCTGTGGTTTGGCAAAGGCAGAGTTTCGGCGCCGGGGCCCAGCGCGGCAGGCGCGCCATATGTCCGGCACGCCTGCCGCGTGGCAACCGCAGCGACACCGCGCTTCCGGCCGTGAACGCTACTTCTTGAACTGGAGAACAGCCTTCATCGTGTCGCACTGCATTGCGCGGAACGTGTCGTCGATTGCGGCACGATCCTCCGACAGCCACGAGGCGATGTCCTCGACCCAGTGTTCGCCGCCAACCAGGGTGGGGCAGCCACTGGTCAGCGGGATGTCGACGGTCACCGGCCGGCCGTCGTGAGAATGGATGACCACCCATGCCCGCACCTGCTTGCCTTCGGCCCCGAGCATTTCCGCGAGCCGTGCCGCGGCGACTCCGAAATGAATCTCGTGGCTCTGCAATTCGTGCCCGCGGCCCGAGGTGATGAGGGTTCCGTCGGCCCACTGGTAGTTGCCTCCGCGCCAGTACTTGGAATCGACGAGCGCGACTCTGTCCCCGAGCACGATGGCGTGGTCGACGTCGGCGACCTCCGAGCCCGGAAATTCCAGGGTGTTGATCATCTGGGCGTCGGGCAACAGGTCGCTGCGGCGGTCGAAGCCGTCGGAGGTGAGCTGTTCGCCCTGGATTCCCTTGGTGACATTCCCGACGCCGAACTTCTCGACGGCGTCGCCGAGTCCGCTTGCCGGTTCCCCGATGACCCGGCGTGCCAGCAGGTCGGGTTCGATCGGCCGGTAGTTCTGCTCGTCCTTCCGCCACGAGGATGCGACGGCAGCGGCCGTCACCAGAACCAGCGGTACAGCCAACTCGACCGTCACCTCGGCGTTGGCCACCCACAGGATGAGTGCGAGCAGCAGGATGCAAACGGCAACAGAGAACTTCCCGAGGAAACCGACCACGCCGATGACAACTGCGACGATCGCGAGGACCACACTGATCGCGAGGGAGTAGGCGATCGCTGCAAACACGCCGTGCGCGGACCATGCCTTCCAGATCTCGGTCACCCAGACCACCACGAGGTAGACGGCTGCCACGCCGACGCATGAGACCCGAATCCGTTCGATGTTCCGTCCCAGCGGCGTGGGCACAACCCGCGGGAGTTCGTAGTATTCCGACCCGTTCATCTTGCTCTCCTTGGTTGGGTTTTCAACTGACGGGAGAACGCTATCCAGGGGGTCTTCGGGGGTGCGGCACGAGCATTTGTGCAGGTAGATGGTTCACTGAACGCCGGTTCTTGACGAGCTTCTCGTGGGGTGGAACCGGGGGACGGTCCGCGGTGGGTGCGCAGCCGAACCTGGCGCGTGCTTTCGGAGCAGCCCGATGCCCCGCTACGCGTCAGACGAAGAGGACGCCCTGCCGGGGCTCGTCTCGACGCCACGAACATGCCCGCCGTCGATATTGCCGGGCAAGATCATCGGGGGAGTTTGATCGCCACCGAAATGTCGTCCACCGGCTCATCGGTCATCACCTGTACGAGATCTCGGGCCATCTCCTCGACCTCGCGGACGTCTGCAGCCCATGTGTGCCGGTTCAGTTCCGGAATGAAAATCGACCAGCCGGGTGCGGCGCGCTCAATGATCGCCGCGTAGTCCGCCATTGTCCCTACCCGTGTCGAGGCCGGGTCGACCGCCGGCCCTGCCGATGAGGCCACGACTCGACCCTGCCGCCGCCGTCCCGGTTTTAGTCCCTTCCGAATGTCATCTTACGGCGACCACAGCTCACAACCGCGTCACCGCGAGCCCACCGTCGTGGAATTGCGAACGCAGGCGCTTCTTGTCGAACTTGCCGACACTGGTCTTGGGTACCTCGTTGATGACCGTCCAGTTCTCGGGTAGCTGCCACTTGGCGACCTTGTCGGACAAGAACTCTCGCAACGATTCCGGAGTGGCGTCGGACCCCTCCCGCAGCACCACCGCGACGAGTGGCCGTTCGTCCCATTTCGCATCCGGCACGCCGATGACCGCGGCCTCGATGACGTCGGGGTGCCCCATCACGGCGTTCTCCAGGTCCACCGATGAGATCCACTCGCCGCCGGATTTGATGATGTCCTTGGTGCGGTCGGTGAGCGTCAGGTAGCCGTCGGGGGTGATGGAGCCGACGTCGCCGGTGCGCAGCCAGCCGTCATCGAACTTCTCGGGTGCGTCGATTCCGTAGTAGGAGCCGGTGATCCACGGTCCGCGCACTTCCAGCTCGCCGATGCTGGTGCCGTCGTTGGCCACCACCTCGCCGTCGTCGTCGACGAGCCGGGCCTGCACCGACGCCGGGAACCGGCCCTGGGTGTAGCGGTAGCGCCAGCGCTGCTCGCCTTCGGTGCCGGCGGGCGGGCGGGCCACCGATCCGAGCGGCGAGGTCTCGGTCATTCCCCACGCGTGCAGCACGTCGATGCCGTGCTGCTCTTCGAAGATGTGCATGAGTGACGGCGGCACTGCGGAACCGCCGATGAGCACCTCGCGCATACTCGAGATGTCTTGTGGATGCTGTTCGAGATATTGGTGCAGGCCCAGCCAGATCGTGGGGACGGCCGCCGCCATCGTCGGGCGTTCGGCGGCGATCAGTGCGGCGAGCGGTTCGGGCTGCAAGAAGCGGTCGGGCATGATGAGCGACGCCCCGATCATGAACGCCGCGTACGGCATTCCCCACGCCATGGCGTGGAACTGCGGGACCACGGCCAGCGCCCGGTCACCCTGCTTCATCGCCGGGCCGTCGGTCATGCACACCTGCATGGAGTGCAGGTAGATCGAACGGTGCGAATAGACAACACCTTTCGGGTCGCCGGTGGTGCCGGAGGTGTAACACATGGCGGCCGCCGACCGTTCGTCGACGTCGGGCCAGTCGTACTCGGTGGGCTGCTCGGCGATGAGCTGCTCGTAGGAGTGCACCTGCACGCCGTCCGGGGCGTCGACGCCGTCGGTGGAGTCGCCGGTGACGATCACGTGCCGGACGGTACTCAGTTGCTGCAACTGCGGATTGAGCAGGGGGAGCACCGTCGGGTCGACGATGATGACGTGGTCTGCGCCATGATTGGCGACGAACACCAGTTGCTCGGGGAACAGCCGGATGTTGAGGGTGTGCAGCACCGCGCCCATCGCCGGCACCGCCAGATACGCCTCGAGATGTTCGGCGGTGTTCCACATGAACGTGCCCACCCGCTGATCGCCGGTGACGCCGAGCCCGCGCAACGCATGGGCCAGCGCCGCGCAGCGCCGCCCCACCTCGGCATAGGTACGGCGGCGGGAGCCGTCACCGGTCCACGTCACCACCTCGGCGTCGCCGTAGACGGTGCTGCCGTGGCGCAAGATCTGCGCGATCGACAGCGGAACATCCTGCATGGTGCTGAGCATCGGTCCTCCTCATGGTGGCCCCGCGTACTGCCGACGGTGGGGGCGCCTACGGTTCCGAGGATGGCACCGTCGGGGGCGGCGCGGAGCGGATTTGCCGATCACGGACGCGCGGCCGGCAGGCAGGTTTCACTCAGCGTGCGAAAAACCGTCGACCTGGGCGAACCACGCCCGGAAGCAGGGTGGGTTTCCCGGTACCGGTGCGATCGCGGATGATCAGTTGGTGACTGCAGAAGATGGGTCGGGCACGGTGGACGATCACGCAGATCTTCATTGGCTTCCGCCGAAGCCCAAACGCGACAAGAGCCTGTTGGTCGCCGGGATCGTGGTGGTGCTCGTTGTCGTCGTCGGCCTGGGCTTCACCCTCTTCGGGAACTCGGGTCTGCTGCGCAGCGACGACGGCGACTCGGTGACGATCGGCACCACCGAGGCGTCGCAGGACTACTGGCCGATCTTCGTGCGCAAGGCCAAGGACCGCGGCGTCACCATCAAGACCGTCAACTTCTCCGACGGCAACCAGGTCAACCCCGCACTCGCCCAGAAACAGGTGGACCTCAACCTCTTTCAGCATCTGCAGTTCCTGGCCGACTACAACGTGTCCACCGGCAACCACCTCGTGCCGGTCGGCTCCACCTACATCGTGCCGCTGGCCGTCTACTCCAAACGGCATCATTCCATCCAGGACATCCCCGACGGCGGCACCGTCGCCATCCCCAACGATGCCACCAATCAGGCCCGCGCCCTGCTGGTCTTGAAGGCGGCCGGGCTGGTGGATCTGCGCGGCGGCGGCAACATCAAGTCGACGCCCGCCGACGTGCTGTCCGGGTCGCGCGTCAACGTGGTGCCGGTGGCCGCGCAGCAGACGGTGGCCTCGCTGCCGTCGGTCGACGCGGCGGTGATCAACAACAACTTCGCGCAGGACGCCGGCCTCGACCCGGCGTCGGCGATCTACCAGGACGACCCGAAGAGCGCTGCGGCCGAGCCGTACATCAACATCATCGTGGCGCGCCCGGACGACGCGGACAATGCGGCATTCGGCAAGGTGGTCGAGGCCTTCCATGACCCGGAGGTCACCGCCGCGCTGGTGAAGCAGTCGAAGAACACCGCCGTCATCGTCAGTCGGCCGCGCGCCGACCTCGAGCAGATCCTGGACCGGCTGGAAGGGCAATTGCGATGACCCACCGCGAACCGATCATCGAGCTACGGAACGTCACCAAGACCTACCCGGTCGAGGGTTCCAAGGACACCCTCGACGCGCTCGCCGGCATCAGCCTGCACATCGACGCCGGCGAGATCTATGCCATTATCGGCGGATCCGGTGCAGGCAAGAGCACCGCGGTCCGGCTGATCAACGCCCTCGAGCGGCCCACGTCCGGGCAGGTCTTCGTCGAGGGCGTCGACCTCGCGACACTCAAGGGCAAACGCATCCGCAAGCTCCGCACCCGGGTGTCGATGGTCTTCCAGCAGTTCAACCTGATGAACTCGCGCACCGTCTACTCCAACATCGACTTCGCACTCGAGATCGCCGGATATCCGAAGGACAAGCGCCGCAACCGTATTGCCGAGCTCCTGCACTTCGTGGGGCTGGCCGAGAAGGCATGGTCGTATCCGAGTCAGCTCTCCGGCGGGCAGAAGCAGCGGGTCGGGATCGCCCGTGCGCTGGCCGCCGACCCGCTGGTCCTCCTCGCCGACGAGGCCACCTCCGCGCTCGACCCGCAGACCACCAACGAGGTGCTCCGGCTCCTGCAGCGCGTCAATGACGAACTGGGCATCACCGTCGTCGTCATCACCCACGAGATGGATGTGGTGCGCAAGATCGCCCACCGCGTGGCCGTGCTCGATCGGGGCACCCTCGTCGAGGAGGGCGAGGTGTACGACGTCTTCGCGCACCCGCGCGACGACCTGACCCGCCGGATCGTCGAGGACTCGCTGCACGGGCGGCCCAGCGCCGAAGACGCTGCGACGCTTCGTGAGCGGTACAACGGCCAATTCATCTCGGTGCCGATCGGTGAGCACACCGAGGTCGGCGACATCCTCGCCGAGGTGGCCCGTACCACCGACCTCGGATTCGAGTTCGTCTACGGCGGCATCTCGGCGTTGCAGGGCAGATCGGTCGGCAACATCACGTTGCTGCTCAAGGGCTCCGACGAGGCCATCGCCACCGCGATCAGCCGATTGCAGGCGTCGACACCCGATGCGGAGGTACTGCGGTGAACATCAACTGGGACACACTCGGACCCATCTTCTGGGAGTCGGTGTGGCAGACGCTGCAGATGGTCGTCGCCACGCTGGTGATCGGCGGAATCCTCGGCCTGCTGCTCGGGGTGGCGCTGTACACGACGCGCCGCGGCGGCATCCTGGAAAACGTCTGGGTCTATCAGATCCTCAACGTCGTGGTGAACTTCGTCCGCCCGATCCCGTTCATCATCTTCATCGTCGCCGTCGGCCCGTTGACGGTGAAGGTGGTGGGTACGACGATCGGGACCGGCGCGGCGATCTTCGCGCTGGCCATCGCCGCCACCTTCGGGATCTCGCGGATCGTCGAACAGAACCTGGTGTCGATCGATCCCGGCGTGGTGGAGGCGGCGACCGCGCTCGGTGCCGGGCCGCTGCGCATCATCTTCCGCGTGCTGCTGCCCGAGGCGCTGGGGCCGCTCATCCTCGGGTACACGTTCATCTTCATCACCATCGTCGACATGACGGCGGTGGCCGGCTCGGTCGGCGGTGGTGGGCTCGGCAACTTCGCGATCCAGTACGGCTATCAGCGGTTCAACTGGTGGGTCACCTGGATCGCGGTGGCGGCGATCATCGTCATCGTGCAGGCCGCGCAGTTCTTCGGGAACTGGTTGTCCGCCAAGGCGTTGCGACGCTGATCCGGCACCGATCCGCGGCGGCCCGGTGAGCCGGTGACCCGCGCGCCGGCGGCCGATCGTGCAGGTCCAAAATGGGGTGATGGTTGATGCTTCGCTCCCCGTGATCGATCTGTCGCTGGCCGAGACCGATCCCGACCGGCTGCACGCCGAACTCCTCGCCGCCGGCCGCGACGTCGGTTTCTTCTACCTGACCGGCCACGGCGTCGACGACGCGCTCTTCGACCGCGCGCTGGCCACCGCACGGGAGTTCTTCGCCCAGCCCGATGCGGTCAAGGACGAGGTGAGCCAACTGCGCAGCCCGCAGTTCCGCGGCTACACCCGGGTCGGTGGGGAACTGACCAACGGCCGCACCGACTGGCGTGAACAGATCGACCTCGGCCCCGACCGCGATCCGATCGCCGGCGCCGAAGGGTTCTGGAACCTGCAGGGCCCCAACCTGTGGCCGTCGTCGCCGGCAGGCTTCCGGGAGATCTTCACCGACTGGAGCGACACGCTGACCGGCGTCGGGATGCGGCTGTTGCAGCACTGGGCGATCGCGCTCGGCGCCCGCCCCGATGTCTTCGAGGCCGCCTTCGAGCAGCCGGAGACGCTGACCAAACTGGTGCGCTATCCCGGTGATGACGCGCAGACCCAAGGTGTTGGTGCGCACAAGGATTCGGGCGTGCTCACGCTGCTGCTGGCCGAGCCGGGTTCGGCCGGCCTGCAGGTGCAGGCCGGTGCCGACGAGTGGATCGACGCCACCCCGATCCCGTACGCCTTCATCGTCAACATCGGCGAGCTGCTCGAGGTGGCGACCGGCGGCGTCCTGCGCGCCACCCTGCACCGGGTGCTCAGCCCACCGGCGGGCACCGACCGAATCTCGGTGCCGTTCTTCCTGAATCCGAGGCTCGACGCGCAGATCCCCGTCCTCGACGTCGCCCACTCCGGGCCCGGCGTGGAAGCCGACCCGAACAACCCGATCTTCACCACCTACGGCGAGAATGCGTGGAAGGCGCGGCTGCGCGCCCACCCCGACGTCGCCGCGCGGCATCACGGCATCGCGCCGAGTGGGCCGGGTGCGGCGTACTGAGCAGATGACACAGTGTCCGGAGTAGCTGCACCGGCAGATTAGAAGCCCAGGCTTGCAATCAGCCGATTGGAAGCCTAGCCTTCATATTGTGAGTGAACGGGAAAGCCTGAACCGATCGACCGCGACCGCCGTGCGGGTGGCCGTGAGCATGATCAAGCGGCGGACCCGAGAGACCTTCGCCGACAACGAACTGAGCGCACCGGAGCTGTCGGCGCTGTCGCAGATCGACCGCACCGGGCCGACGGCGATCGCCGAACTGGCGCGCTCGACGCGGATCACCCCGCAGTCGATGGGCGCGACGGTCGCCGCACTCGAACGGCTCCGCCTGGTCTCGCGTGATCCCGACCCCGCCGACAAGCGTCGGAGTCTGTTGACCGTCACCGACGCCGGCCGCGACGTCGTCCATTCGGGCCGCGACTCGGTGACCGAGAAGATGGCGACCGCCCTCGCGAATTCCTTCACCGACGACGAGGTCGCCACCCTCGCCGCCGCCGCTCCCTTGCTGGAGCGCCTGGCGCAACTGTTCTAGCCCCAATTCTGTTGACCTGCTTCACGTTCGGTCACCATGACATCCGAGCGGTGCCCCCGCGCAACGATGTGCGAAAGGAGTGTCCATGCCCTCAACGGAAACGACCACCGTCGGCGCGACCGCATATCGCGGGCACCCGTTCTCCTGGCGGTTCACCACACCACTGTTCATCGGGTCGGCCCTCAACCCCATCAACAGCTCGCTGCTCGCGACGGCGCTGGTGCCGATCGCCCACGGCATCGGCGTCCCCGTCGGCCAGACCGCGACCCTGGTCGCCGCCCTCTACCTGGCGAGCGCGATCGGCCAGCCCACCGCCGGTAAGGCCGCCGAGGTGTTCGGTCCGCGCCGGATCTTTCTCGGCGGCATCATGCTGGTCGGCATCGGCGGCATCATCGGCGGCTTCGGGAACGACCTGGTGATGCTGCTGGTCAGCCGCATTCTGCTCGGCCTGGGCACCTCGTGCGCGTATCCGACCGCGATGCTGCTCATCCGACGGCGGGCCAACGACGCCGGGATGGACCAGCCGCCGGGCGGGGTGCTGGGCGGTCTGATGATCTCCGGCATCGCCACCGCGTCGCTGGGGCTGCCGATCGGCGGGCTCCTGGTCGGCGTCTTGGGTTGGCGGGCAGTGTTTTTCGTCAACATCCCGGTCGCGGCGATCGCCCTGGTGGCCACCCTCCTCTGGGTTGAGCCGGATCGGCGCGGCCGGCCGGAGGAACCCGGGCGGCAGCGCGCCTCCGCACGCGCCATCGCCTCCGATCTCGACGTGATCGGCGTCGCCGGCTTCGTGTTGGCCATGCTCGCGCTGCTGATGTTCCTGTTCGGGCTCCCCACGACGCGTTGGTGGGTTCTCGCGGTCTCGGTGGTGCTGTGGCCGGCGCTGGGCGTCTGGGAGCTGCGCGCGGCCGCACCGTTCCTCGACCTGCGGATGCTCGTCTCCAACATCGGCCTGAGCAGCGCCTATGTGCGCTTCGGCCTCGCGAATCTCTGCGTCTACGTCGTCCTGTACGGCATCACCCAATGGATCGAATCGGTGCGCGGGTTCAGCGAATCGGCCGCCGGCCTGCTGCTGCTCCCGATGACCCTGGTCTCCGGCCTGGTCATCGCGCCGATCTCGCGCCGCAACCTGGTCCGGCTCCCGGTCATCGCCGCCGCGGTGACCTGCCTGCTCGGTTCCCTCGGCGCACTGTTGCTCACCGGCACGTCGTGGATCGGGATCGTCGTCATCCTGACCGTCCTGTTCGGCATGGCCACCGGATTCGCCACGGCCGGCAACCAGACCGCGCTGTATCGCGCCGCCCCCGCCGAGCAACTCGGCACCGCGTCGGGCCTGCTGCGCACCTTCGGTTACCTCGGCTCGATCGCCGCAAGCGCCATCACCGGAATCGTCTTCCACGACGACGTCACCGACAGCGGCGTGCACCTCATCGGCTGGATCATGACCGGCGTCAGCATCGCCCTCGTCGCCATCACGGTCGCCACCCTCGGCGCGCGGAGCCACAGCCACTGAACTTACCGATTCGGTTGACAGTCAACCGAAAACAGATAGAGGAGAAACAATGCCCATCACCACCATCGACCCCAAGACCGCGCTCGTCGTCATCGACCTGCAGTCGACGATCGCCCAGCTCCCCGCCGTGCATCCCTTCGACGAGGTGCTGGGCAACGCGGTGACACTCGCCGACGCCTTTCGTGCCCGCAACCTGCCCGTCGTGCTCGTCAACGTCGGCGGACGTGCCACCGGACGCACCGACCAGACCGGCGGGCAGCCCGCGGGCAAGATGGACCTGCCCGACGGATGGTCGGATCTGCTGCCCGCGCTCAATCAGCAGCCCTCGGACAAGACCGTCACCAAGTACACGTGGGGTGCGTTCCACAACACCGGCCTGGCCGAACACCTCGAGGAACTCGGCGTCACGCAGGTCGTCATCTGCGGCGTCGCGACGTCCATGGGCGTCGAATCGACCGCACGGCAGGCCCACGAACACGGGTTTCACGTCACTCTGGCGATCGATGCGATGACCGACACACGGCTGGAGGCTCACGAGAACTCGGTCACCCGGATCTTCCCCGCACTCGGCGAAACGGGCACCACGGCCGACGTCCTTGCCCAGCTCAGCGCCTGATCGCGGCGCGACGCGGCGCTGTCTGAGCGGACGCTGAGAGCTGCGAGCATCGGAATTGCGCGCTATGAATGGCCGTTGACCTCAATGATGTGTTGTGAAAGCGAGGTGTGTGATGGTCTCTGACTTGAGCACCGTGCATGCGAACGAGGATGACGTCAACGCGGTCAAGGCGGCCGGCACCGACCATCCGCTGCCGATACCCACCGACGATCCGTTCTTCGACGCTCCCGATGGCCTGGACGATCTGGGCCCCGGCGAGATCATCCGGTCCCGGCAGGTGGAGCTCAAGGACTATTGGGCGTCGCACCATCTCAGCCAGGCCTGGCAGCTGCTGTACCGTTCGACCGATCTCAACGGGGTCGCCGGTGTGGCCGCCACCACCGTGGTGATGCCGCGTCGGCCGGCCCCGCCGGGGCAGTTCCAGTTGCTGTCGTTCCAGTGCGCCATCGACGCCGTCTCGTCCAGCTGCTTCCCCTCGTACGCGTTGCGCAAGGGCACCGGCGCGGTGCGGGCGATCGCCCCGTTCGAGTTCCTGGTGGTTCGTCGCGCGCTGGCGAAGGGCTGGGCGGTGTCGATCCCCGATCACGAGGGCATGCTCGGTGCGTGGGGCGCACCGCGTGAACCCGGCTACCGCACGCTCGACGGGGTGCGGGCCACGCTCGCCTTCACCGACCACGGCCTCGCGCCCGACACCCCCGTCGGAATGTGGGGGTATTCCGGTGGCGGCATGGCCACCTCGTGGGCGGCGGAGATGGCGCCGACCTATGCGCCCGAACTCAATCTGATCGGCGCCGTCCTCGGTTCGCCGGTCGGCGACATGGCGCTCGCGCTGGAAAACCTCAACGGCGGCTTCCACTCCGGGCTGCCGGTGATGGCGATCGCCGGGCTGCGACGCGTGTACCCGCAGCTGGAACGGGCCATCGACGCCCACGCCACCGAGCTGGGGCGGCGCGATCTGGATGCGATCGCCGAACTCGGCACCGTGGATGCGTTGCGCCAGTACGGACATCACGACATCAACGACTACCTCGACATCCCGCTCACCGAGTTGCTCGCCCAACCCGACATCGCCGCGATGATCGACGACCTGCAACTCGGTATGCACAAACCCGAGATCCCGCTGCTCGTGGTGCAGGCCGTCCACGACGAGGTGATCAGTGTCGACGCCGTCGACCGGCAGGTGGAGCGCTACCGCGACCAGGGTGTGCCGGTGACCTATGTGCGCGATCAGCTCAGCGAGCACTACTCGTTGCTGCCGCTCTCGGGACCGCTTGCGGTGTCGTGGCTGTCGCACCGGCTCGACGGGAGGCCGGCGAAGGATCGCACCATCATCTCCGTTGCGGGACAGACACGTCCGCGGTTGCCGCGCCAGTGGGTGCCGGGGCTGTTGCGTACGGAGTCCGACGACGCCGCCGTCGAGTGACGGCGGGTCACGGCCCGAATCTGCGCTGCTCGAGTCGTTCGAGGCTGCGGCGGTCGGCGAGTTCGTCCAGGGCCTCCGGGTGTGTCCAGTAGTAGATGAGCAGCGCGTGCAGGGTCGCCGGACCCACGCACGACGCCATCGCGTCGATGGTCGTGCGCCCGGTAAGTGATCGCACTTCGATCAACCTAGAACCCCTGGACCTGGTGGGTCGCAATTCGAGGAGCGCCTCCCACGGCGTGCTGAATTCGCGTCGCGTTCCGGGTCTCAGGATGACGGTGGTCGGCGTCAGAATCAGGGCGGTCCCTGTACGTGGCGTGATGGAGGCGGCAGCGCCCCAGAGGCATGCTGCCCCGAACCCCAGCGCTATCACGGTGAATTCTGTTTCGGATCCCGGTTCGGCACTGATTCCGAGCGTGTCGGTGTGTATTCCATAAGCCATTGCCAGACAGCCGATTCCCGCTGCGAGCACTATCGGAAACTGCAGTCGGGAACGTCGGCGGATGTCGAGTGCCAGGCCGGAGATTTGAGCACGCGCAGCTGCGCGGCTGATGGGTCTGCGATCGGCGCTCATGAGGGCAAACAAGTTCGCGCCGCACAGGGTGATAGCGAAACCCCAAGCAAACAAGAAGGTTTCGTGTGCTCGGGTGCCGTCGGGCGCGTCTGCCACTGCGACGCCGAGAGTCCAGATGGCGACCGACGTGCCGCACACACCGGCGAACGCGGCGATTATCTGTGCGCGCCGCCATGCGCTTGGGACCGGCAATCGGCTCTCGGCCGCTACTTCGGACATACCAGTTGTCCGAGTTCGTCGCCGAGCTTGCCGAACACCCATGTGCCCGCGACTGCTCCGGCGCCGACGCCGACGACAGCGCCGGGTCCGGTGGGGCTTGCGAGCCCCGCGCCGACCGTTCCGCCCACGTACCCGCCGACGCCGCCCATGACTCCGCTCATCAGTGCCCGGCACGCCTCGTAACCGTTGGGCGCCTCGATCATGTCGGACGCGGTCACCGCGACCACCAACGCCGGACCGCCGAACTTCATGCCAGAGTGGATAGCCTCTGTCGCCGCCGGACCGGTGGCGAGGAGTCCACGCTCGGCTGCGGTGCCCATCGAATCGAAGGTCCCGCCGAGCAGCGTTTCGTCGGGATGGGTGAAAAATGGTGCGTCCACGGGCAATTCCTCCTTGCGGGTGCCGTCCGGATTGAGTGACCAACCCTTCTTGGCGCCGTCGGCGGCTACGACCTTGTACGCGCCGCCGGCGGGTGTCTGGACGCGGGTGGCGACGGTGCCCGACCGGTCGCCGCGGGTCTCGTTGACCTGGATCACCAGATTGCCCTGCGGATCGTATTGCGTTTCCGTGTGTGAGGTGAGGGTGTCGTCGGCGGCGAATCCGGACTCGACGACGCCGTCGTTGCCGAGGGCCGACGATGTGCGGTCGGTGCGTACCGTTCTGCTGCCGTCCTGCATCAAGACCGTCTGGGTGGAGCCGTTCGGCATGGCGTCGGTGTCGACGCGGGCGACGGTGGTGGCGGCGTCGACGTCGCGGGTCTGTGCCTGCTTCATGATGCCCGCGGTGAGGGCGGGGTTGGGGACCTCGTCCGGCGGCGGCGCCGAGCCGGACAGCAGCGGACGAAAGGGGTTGGGCGAGGCGGGAAGCGAGACGGCGTGCGACTGCGCGGCTGTGCGAATGCTTTTCGCCGTCGAATCGTCGGCCGTGTCGACGGCGAGTAGCTTCACGTTCGTCGTGGCCTGCGCCGAATCGCGCTTGTTGCGAAGTTGGGGAAGGGCGGCGGTGGCGTACTCCTTGGGCCGGATCAGGACGACCCACTCGTTGTTGACCCACAGATCGCCGGCCTCGACGGCGGTGACGTGATCGAGTAGTGCCTGACGCGCCCAGCCGATGTCGTGCGCGCCGATGGTCAACGCCGACGAGACCGCCTCGGCGGCATCGGCAATCGCACACGCCGCGCGCTTGGCCTGCTCGAATGAGTGCGCCGCCGCGTTTTGCGCGGGGCCGGTCCAGCCGCGGTATTCGGGCAGTGCCGCGCATTGGGCGGCGCTCTGAGCGGTAGCGGTCTCGATGGACGCCCCGGCGGCCTTGACCGTGTCTGCGGCGACGGTGAGCTGATCCGGATGCCAGCCCTGTATGCGAGAACGTGTGGGCAGCACGGGTGTTCAGGCCTCCCACACCGACGACAACCTGGCGGCGACCTCGGTGTCTTGTGCAACATAGTTGTTGGCACTGCCGCGCACGGCCGCACCCATCGCCTCGAGGTGGCGGGCAAACGTGTCCACCAGATCGACGTAACCCTGACCGACGAGTGCCGCGGTGTACTCCGTCGTCGACCCTGCGATGCATTGCCCGGCCGTCTTCACCGCGTCCGGGAGGTGCGCGTCGGACACCGCGCGTGACGTCTCGCTCACCTGCGCGCCGAACGCACGCAACCCATCGGGATCGACATCCATGAGGCCCCCACCTGTCCCTTTTGCCCGGTCTTGGGAATGAACCTAGCACGCCCGACGGGGTGAGCTGCTGCGTTCATCCACAGGCCCTGACCGGGCGATGCCGGATCGCCGTGGTCAGAACTCGGCGTCGGTCCAGCGGAAGTCGCCGCGCTGCAACGGCTCGATCCGTCTCGGGGCGAACCAGGTCGGTGTGGTGCTCGGCTGCGTGGCGTAGAGGCCGTGATATGCGGCGACGACCCGATCGAATTGGCTTGGCCAGCGGATGGTTTCGGCCAGCGAGTCGAGGACATCACGTCCGCGGTCGAGCGCCCGGGTGACGTGCGCTGGTGCGGGGAGGAGATCGGACTTGCTGGTGTTGCAGGACCGGCACGCGAGAACCAGATTGGTCAGCCCGTCGATCCCGACCCGTGACCAGGGGAGCACGTGATCGTCGTGGCGGCCGGTGCGCAGTGTCGCGTTGCAGTAGAAGCAGTCGTTGCCGAAGTGGTCGGCGAGTACCTCGGCCGGGCGCGCGAGGGAGACACGCTCGGTGCCGAAAAGGTGTGCGGCGATGTCGGGTTCGTCGCCGAGTATCTCCCGGTTCATCCGGCGGACGTCGTCGACCCACGCGAGTTGGAAGGCCGGCTTCACCAGCGGCGCGAGCCGGGCGAGGGTATGGCAGACGCCGGGGAACAGTTCGATCCGATTGCCGTGGGCGGCGATGACGCGCGTCGAGTCGGTGCCGAGCCAGGAGTCGTCGTAGAGGAAGCTGTCGTACGGTCCGGTGCCGATACGCTGCAGCAGTTTCAGCGGGTAACGCACCAAATTCTTCTTGATGGTGGCATGCGCGGTCCGATATGCCTTCGGCACAGCCAGTTTGGCGCTCTCGATGGGCACCTGCCGAAGGCGGGCGGTCGTCGACGCATCGCGGAGCGCGGTCAGCTGGTCGAAGACGACGCCGCGTCCGTCGTTGGACTGGCGCAGGACGACGTGCTGCTTCTCGTCGAGCGGCCGCAACTGTGTCCAGTAGAGCGCCATCACCCGTTCGGTCAGCTCGTCGAGATCGATTCCCACCGCGGCACCCGGATCGTCGGGCACCGACTCGACCGCAAGATCCAGCAACGCCACCATCACCGCGAGTTTGTAGGTCGCGGTGCGGTGGCCGCCCTCCAGCACCGCGACCAGCTGCTGGCCGAGGGTGAGCGGGTCGGTGGGCATGGGTGGAGTGTAGTGCGAGAACTCGATGAGCCGACCCGGACCGCCGCCGACGTGTGCCGGAATGTTCAGCACTCAGCAGGGATTCGGCTCGCCGATCTTGACCGCCGACAGGAGAGCCTGACCCTCGGTGACCGGGTTTCCCCCCGGCGGGGTCTGGGCGACGACGCTCCAGTTCCGGTCGAGGATCTGGGACCGGCCCGCGCCGGTCGCGTCTTCGCTGCGCGAGTAGAACACGCCGGCGCGCTGGATGGCTTTCTGTGCGGCTTGAAGATTCATGCACATGACGTTGGGCATGATCGCAGGTTCGGCCGCGGTGCTCGTCGTGGCGGGCAGTGCCGCCGGCTCGGTCGACGTCGGTGTGTCCGTGGTCGATACGTCGGTAGTCGTGGTGACCGTGTCCGGCGCGACGGCGAGGGCAGTCGTCGAGGTGATGCTCGACGAGGTGCCTGTTGGCGTGCTACTGCACGCTACGGCTGCCGTGGCGACTGCCGCCATCGCCACTCCGATTGCCGCGCAGCGTCTTACCCGGATGATCGTCACTGTTCCTCCAAGGTCTCTCGACCCGTTGAGGCCTCTTCGTCGTGGATGTCGTCTTGTGGTGACTCGGCGCGCTTCTGGGATGACGGCATCTCGATGTCGGGCTCGAGGTTCGCGAGGTACTTCTCGGGATCGTCGACGTATTGCTGGTTCTCTTCCTCGCAGCGCGCGAGTAGCTGCGCCCGCTCAGCGGCGAGGCGCTCGTGTCGTGCGTTGTTGCGCTTCATCAGTTGCACCGCAAGGAATACGAGCGCGGCCGCAACGATCAGCCCGACGATGATGTACCAGAACTTGATGACGAACCACACGACGGCGCCGATCGCGATCACTGCGAAGACGACGAGGTTATTGGAGTCTTTGCTCTTGGCGGCCATCATCTCTCCTCGGGAGAGCGGGTCTCGATCCGGATCATCGTGGTCGCTATTCCGGGCATGACGCGACGGTGTATCGCCCGGTGGCAGTTACCAGCCCGGACGACTCGCCGTTGACGCGTGTCGAGCACGCGGCGAACTTGCCGTTCGTCTGGATCGAGGCGGCGACCGGTTGATAGGTCGAACGGCTGGTGAAGGTGACGGTGCCGTAGTACCAGCCTTCGGTGCTGTCGTACTTCGACAGCTTCGCGTTCTCGATGGTCTGCAGCTCGCCGTCGGCGTCGAAGTAGACGACGCTGACGTTGACCGAGGTGTCCGAGTAGAAGGCGTAGGTGATCGTGTCACCGGTCGTGGGATCGTCGGTGCTTGCGGAGGCGGCGACACCCGCGCCGGCGAAGACGAGGAACAGTGCGACCAGTACGGGGATGATGCGTTTCATCGGTCTTTCCAATACTTTCGAAGCCATGGCCCGGCTTTTCGACGCTGACGTCGGCCGCCGGAATTTCTGAACAATGCAGAGTCTGGCAGGGAGCACCGACAAAGATCGGTGCCGTCGACGGGCGGTAACTGCGGACAGACGACAGATGCCGCAGTGGGTCGGGGCGAATGTAGTTCGTTCAGACGACAGTGGAAACGATTGCGCCCGTGGGTCGCCCGCTGTTCCCACAGGTGTGTTTGCGTCAGATCAGCGCTGAGCGGCTGCCGACCTGACGGCCGCGCCCAGCGCGTCAAAGCCCACCGGGGAAACGCCGAGTGTGGAGGGCAGCGTCGAGAGCGCAATGCTCTTCTGCTGTCCCAGAACGCGATTGATGGTGGCTGTGGCGACGGCGTAGAACTGCCATTGGTCGAGCCGAAGCGGATCGGCCGTCGCGCGATTGACTGCGGTGTGCACGCAGAACACGTACACGTCTGCGGCGCGCACTGCGGACGTTCCGTAGGTGTTGGTGTCCGCGTCCCATCCGATCGTCTCCGCGATTCCGAAGCGCCTCGACGAGGGAGAAGTCGGCCTCCAACTCTGCAGATAGGCCGCCGACTTCACCTCGACCGTGATGCCATCCCCGGTCTTGAGATCGAAGGCATCCCACTCGCGACGGACACGTTCGTCGACACAACACATCCCGACGATGTACTCGGCGAGCTGTCCACGCAGCGTATTGGACAACAGATCGGACGCTGCCCACGACCAGAAGTCGCCAAGGGTGCGCCAGTCCACTGCGCTGTTGTTGTTCGTGAACGGCTCGCTGCCCGCGCGCCGACCAACCTGATGATGAGCCTGCGCAACCTCGGTGTGGTCCTCGGGGTCGTTGATCATGTGCTCAACGTAGTTGTCCGAGAACTGTCGGTCGGAGTTGAACCAGCCAACATCCAGGTGGCGAAGTGCTTCGGTACGTCGAACCGCTATCTGTGCGACGACACGGCTACGAGTCACACGAACGGACTAGACTCACCCAACGGAGTGGACGGATCGCGGTGGATCACTCGGAGAGTGCCGTGATTCTGAACAGTGATGGAGTGAAGGTGGCACCGCAACAGAGCGACCGGTTCGCGGATGCGAGCAACCGTTCGATTCGGCACTGGGCGAGCGGCTGGATGAGTGTGTCGCATGGTGCGTCAACTCGGCGCCCTGACTTGTTTACAGCCATGGTAATGGCTGGCATGGAAGTGTTGTGCCCGGTTGCGACAAGACGGTGTGGAGCCCCGAATTGAACGAGCGTCCCTCACCCGGATCGCGTGTAGTTCGCGGATACGGCGCTGACTTCATCATCGATGAACAGTCGATCAAAAAAGTGAATCGAGCGATGCAGAAAGTCCTCTTCGGCCAGGGTGCGGAGATCCCACTACGATCTGTGGTCGGCTGCAAGTTTAAGGAGGCAACTCGAACGATAAACGGGAGCGTTCAAGTTCTTGCAGCGGGTGTGTCACCGGCAAATGCCCAGGCCAGTGACCCCTATACTGTCATATTCACCCATCGGCGGCGGGTAGAGTTCGAGAGGCTTTGCGAGTGGCTTAACCACGTAGCATCCGTAAATTGTACCTTGGACGTTGACGACACTCATTCGTTTGTCGAGGAGGGGCAAGAACTCGAACTTATCCGGGCTGATAGTCGGGACATCGAGTCGATAGTCCCAATATCCGCCATGCCGGACACCAGTCAGCTTGCTCGTGTACCCATCCGCGAGGATGTGGAGGAGATAGCTCACGACAACGGTGAGGTTAAGAGCGAAGAGCCGGACGCCCTGGCGGAGTCGGGCGAGGTTGATGGCGAAGCCGAAGAACCCGTGCTTGCACCAGAGCAGCCGAACTCGGATCAATCCCTTGGCGGGCCAGAATCGGCAGCCCGGAATTCAATCGATGATCTGGCAGATAGTGCACGTGCAGCAGTCGCCACCGCCGACATTGTAGATCAGATTCTTGAAAGTGAACTATTTGCAACTCAGTTTGTTGTATATGGACGAACCCTGAAGCGGTCGTCGATTGCCTCCCTGCTACGCAGTGCGATCGCCAACAACGGGCGTGTGCTTGCATCGACGATGGCGGATATTTTTGACGTCAAACCAACGAAGGCTCGAGCTCTGGCAGCTTGGGTGGCGCAGATCTTCAATATTGATGGTGTGGTCGTCATATCCTCGGAAGGCGAGGATGTTTTCGTGGCGGTCAGGTTACTATCTGAACAGTTCGGAGTAATGGAATGACTATTCTATCGCCTGTACGGCGCCGGGAGATATTGACTGCCCTCCGTCAAGGCAGCGTTCCTTCAGGAAGTCTTGACTTGCTTGCCGTGGGAATCGATCGATTCGCCCATACTGTGGATGAAGAATTGGATGCGGTGGCGGCTGGCGGTTCTATGTTCAAAGCGGTGCGTGGCGAATACGGCTCGGGTAAGACGTTCTTCGCACGGTGGGTGCAGCAGCGTGCAATGCGGAAGGGCCTTGCCGTCGCAGAGGTGCAAATCAGTGAGCTCGAAACACCTCTACACAGACTCGAGACGGTATACCGGCGGACTATCGAGTCCCTGCGTACCCCTGCGTTCCCACCGTCGGCGTTCAGGTCCGTCATCGACGCCTGGTTGTTTGAGATCGAGGAGACCGTTACCACGTCGTCGTCGTCAGATTCCGATCCAGCCGCTGCTGAAATTGAAGCACTCCTGGAGCGGCGACTGTCCGACGTGGCAAGTGTTACACCGATATACCCAATGGTGCTGCGTGCATACCGGACCGCGGTAGACAACGGAGATGCCGTCACCGCGGACGGACTCATTGCGTGGCTCGGAGGTCAACCGCACGTCGCTGCGTCTGTAAAGCGTGCCGCTGGTGTGCGTCAAGATGTCGATCACTTCCTCGCTATGGGCTTCTTGCAAGGTCTGCTCGAAGTACTGAAGGGGTCACGACACCAGGGCCTACTACTCGTTATCGATGAAGTCGAGACGATCCAGCGAATGCGCTCGGACAGTCGCGGCAAAGCGCTCAATGCTCTTAGACAATGGGTGGATGAGCTTGACTCGGGGCGGTACCCTGGATTGTACCTTCTGATTACCGGGACCCCGGCCTTCTTCGACGGTAGGATGGGAGTGCAGGATCTTCCACCACTCGCTCAGCGTCTCGCAACAGACTTCACCACAGACGCGCGGTTCGATAATCCGCGTGCGCCGCAAATTCGTCTGCAGAATTTCGACATTGATCGGCTGGTCGAGGTTGGGATTCGAGTGCGGGAAATTTACGCGAACGGCGCAGATGCCCCATCGCGAGTGAGAGATGTCGTCGACGACGTATATATTCGAGATCTAGCCCGCGCGGTCGCCGGCAAGTTAGGCGGACAAGTAGGCATTGCGCCTCGGATCTTCTTGAAGAAGCTTGTCGCCGATGTCCTCGATCGCGTCGACCAATTCGCAGACTTCGATCCGAGAACGCACTATGCGCTCACATTATCAGGTAGCGAACTCTCTGATACCGAGCGAGCGGCGGTATCACCCGACGATGTCCAATTGTAGCGAATGCATGCCGATGGCACTTGATCTCATTCATCGAGCAGTCCGGCTGACTATCATGCGCAAAGCCGCTCGTGTTTCTGAATTCAGAGCATATCGAGCGCTGCATCGCCACCTTCCGACGAGCCGCTGAGATCCTCGAACCGATCGACAATGTCGAGCTGCCAGGGTTGGGCGGTAGCGACAACTAGTTCATCCCACGAACGCGCACTCGGTATCCGTGACGCGCGATAGGCGTCGCCGACAACGGTGGCGGCAAGCGTGCCTGTTCTGAGAAGTGCGGGGATGTTTGCGTGTCGGATGTGAGATGGATGGAGCGCTCGTAGGTAGTTCCCCTCGACGCCGTGTGCTGCGATCTGAGCGGTTACCTTGCCGAGGGAAATGGCAGAAACAAGGCCGTGCGCGGCGAGTAGTAGTTCCGTGCGTCTGCGTTGCTGTGGCCAGTCGAGTGTGGCTGAGCCGGTCTTCGTGTAGGCGTCAGCGTGGACATACGTACGTATGAGCACCTCTGTGACTATGACGACCATAGAAGGTGTGACGATGCCGCTGCGAACATTCCAGCCGGTTCCTTGACTCATCCCGCTGTATGCGTGAAGGGCGAATTCGCTCAGTGCCTTGTCGCCACTTTCATAGAGCAACGACATCCCGGGAATCGGCAAACTCATCGGGGTGACCACGTCGGCGAGTAGATGCTGGCCAAGCCGGAGAGCCGCCTCTGCTGGTGATAGGTTTCCGCTGAAGCCTCCGACGGATATGGGGACGGCTACGCCATCGACCCACCGGATTCCGCGAAACTCCCCGTCCATCACTTGTCGGATCGCTTCGATCGGCCGTGCCATGTCATGGCCCGCTGACTTCACGCGGTGTGCGCGTCCACCGAATCCAGGACCCATATGGTCGATCGGCAACCGCTTTCCGGCCTTTTCCCAACGCCCCACGAGCGATGAGTCGGTCAGGCTCTTGAGTCGATCGCGGATTGCGCTGTCGATCGACGCGTCGAACCAGGAACACAACAGTCCGACGAGGCCCGCGGCGCCCACCGCCAGGTAGTCCGAATTCCGCCACTGGAGACGGTTCTTGGTCTGCCAGTTGTCCCATGCCTGGCGCTGAGCATCGGTCAGCGCGGCGTCGAGGTCGACTTCATCCCAATCGCGCTGCTGTCGCAGTTGCGTATTGAAGGCCGTCACTTCTTCGTACGACTGCTGGCGAGGACTGTCCGGCATCTCGGTAGCGGACCTCGTGTCGTCGAGCGCCCCGCTGACAATATCGTCAAGTTCGGCGAGTCGGCGGGCCTGCGTATCGAGATTGAGTTCGAGGTCGTCGCTCATGCTGTGACTGACTTCGGAAGGCGATCCCGTACAACAGTCAGAGTTGTTGTTGCTGCACGGATTCCATCCAGCTCAGCTTTCAGTGCCTTAATCTGATCCCGGAGGGTGGTGTTCTCGGCATCAGCCGAGGACTTCTCGGCCTTCAGGGATTCGATCCTGTCAACGAGAAGCTTCGTCCGGTCACTGAGATCGTTGATTGTTTCCTGCAAACTCTCGACGACGCGCCGAATCTTCTCATCGCGATTAGGTGCGTCCGCGAGCACCATACGAGCAACGAGGTCGAGTTTGACCGCTTCTGCAGCGATCGTCCGAGACGCGAGCGGGCTGAATCGAGTACCGGCAGCCGCCGCCCCGGCGAAGGCGAATCCTCCCACGCCGGACAGCAGTAGTGTTCCACCGGCGATCCCGAAACCTCCGGCTGCGAGTGAGCCACCGCCGAGCGCCGCCAACCCGGCAGACGTGGCGGCCGCACCCGTTAAGCCCATGGCACCACCGATTGCTCCTCCGATCGCCGGGGCCGCCCACCCAGCGGTCAGCACGCCTATCCCTGCGCCCACGACTGTCGCGGCAGCAACGCGGCCCCACCTGACCGACTTGCGGCGAAGCGCCTTCATCAGGCTTTCGAATTCTTCGGTCATCGTCTTCAAGTCGCCATCGCGCAAACCGGCTAGTTCGGTCGCCGCAAGCTCGAGGCTTGATACGCGGGACTTCTTGTCCCACTTACTCCCGTCATCCCAAGGACTGAACGTTAGGAGTTCAACGAGAACGATCAGGGCGGCGGATCGGTCACGCACTTGGCCGGCGAGTACCGGTGCAAGTCCTGCGAATATCTCAACCTGCTCGTCAGTCGTATGACCTTCGAACGTCGCCAGGTCATCAGGTAACCACTCGGCTGGATCGGTGGGATCGGGAACCGCGGTGCGGAACGACTCGCTCACGAAACTATGGAGGTATTCCGTCTTCGAGACGACAGTATCGTTCTTGCTCTCGGCGTTGACATCCGCAAGAAGCATTCGGGCCTGCATCGTCCGGAGCGCGAGCGTCTGCTGCGGAGTGAGGCGTAACTCCTCTACGACTTCGTCTGCGGTCACGTTGGTCATGTCTTGTCCTCACATCTGTCGTCGATCAGATGAGGCACTGTATCGGGCGAGACTGACAGGTTCGTCGGGAATGCGGTCGATGCGGCGTATGGCACAAAATTTGGTCCGTTCGGACCTCATACGGTTGACGGACGCGGGCAAGGAAGCATCCCGCTCGCAACGACGTGCGAACGCGTCAATCGCACGATCGCCGGGTCACCACCAACTGGGCGGTCGCGGCGGTATGCGCACTACTAGGGTCACCCAACCGCTCCCCAAGGGTTCGAGCCGCCAGTTCGGGCGGGAGCGCCGCGGAAAACTTCAAACCTGCAAGTGCCATCGCGGACACGTCGGGTTGCCGCCACTCGATCGTTTCAAGTTCGCGAAGTAGATCACTGCGGCTGATGCCGGGCAAAAGCCGTAGCGATTGCTCGTCCACTCGTTGGCGGGGATCGACCAAGCGTGGCAACGACGCCTGCAGTGTGCGGTTTGCCGCAGTGCCCGCCCACGTCCACCATCGGCCGGTCCCTTCGTCGGGCAACACCGCCACGAGACGGTTTGGGTCCACAAGACCACGGTAAGTCTCGCGAAGCTCGGCAACTGCGGTCTCCGCTCGCCGCGTCAGTGTCACTCCGTGAGGGTCTATCCCTATAAGGACCTCACGCATGCCCCTGGCGACGTCGAACGACACTGGACTACCAAATCCTGACCACTTCGCCCGGCCACCAGAGGCTGCGGGTTCGACGAAGCAGCGGTGACGTTGCCAGTCGACGTGCGTCACCGTCCACGATCGTCCACCGAGGAGCAGCACTCGCGGCCCTTGTACCTCCTCCACGAGGAGGTCGATGCCGATGCTGCCGACTTCGTTACGGCCGGCGAGGACGGTGAACTCCGGTGGCGCACTGAACACTGCAGTGAGATCAGAGAAGTAGCGGCGTCCAAAGCGGCGTTCAGCTTCAGGCCCGATGTGGAGGAAATCGCCATCGCGTTCGAAGTATCCCTCGGCGGCGAGATAGTTCATGATGTCGTCGGCAGTCTCGTCGAACACCGGTAGCGTGCCCCACCAGTCGCGCCACGATGACCGTCCGATGCGATGTTCTTGGAGGCAGAGCGCCATCATCTGTTGCGCGGCAATGTGCCGTGGAGATGGTGGCGGCATCACCGGCTCCACCCAGCCACGTGCCCAACATGCCAGCATGCCCAGCGCAAGGAGCTGCTGGTCGTGGTCGATGCAGAGGAACAGGCAGTTGCGAATGCTGCCGGGCCGTCGACCGGTGCGCCCGAGCCGTTGCAAGAATGACGCGACTGTGTGTGGCGAGCCGATTTGGATGACGCGGTCGAGGTCGCCGACGTCGACACCGAGTTCAAGGGTGGAGGTGGCAACGATGACCGTGTCACGGGAGTCGGCGAACGCAGCTTCGGATCGCCGCCGTTCCGCTGCCGACAGTGACGAGTGCGACAGATAGGTATCCACTCCACGTTCGCGCAACGCTGCGCCGAGTTCTTCGGCGCGGCGACGCGAATCGACAAATACCAGTCGCTTCTCGCCGTGGTGGAGAGACGCGATGACAGTGGCCGCGTTCTGTAGCGATCCGACGTGGTCGACGGTGATCTCGGGCGCGTCGGCAACCTGTAGAACCTTTGGCGCGACCACCGTTTTCGGGCGTCCGGTGAATCCGCCTTGGAGCCATCGTAGAAGGTCGTCGGGGTTTCCAACGGTGGCCGACAGCCCGATGCGTTGCAGAGGCCGGCCGGCGAGTCGTGACAGACGTTCGAGGACTGCCAGCAAGTGCCATCCGCGATCGTCCCCGGCAAACGCATGCACCTCGTCGACGACGACAGCGCGCAGGCCGTCGAACAGAACCCGGGGATCGACCTTGGTAGACACCAGCATTGCTTCCAGCGATTCTGGGGTGGTCAGTAGGATGTCGGGCTGTTCGCGCAGAATCCTTTGCCGGGCCGAAGGTCCCACGTCACCATGCCAGACGTCGGCGGCACGCCCAATCCACTGAGCATAGGCGTCCAGTCGCGGCTGCAAGTTGTTGAGCAGTGCCCGTAGAGGGCAGACATAGAGCACTGACACGCCTTGCCACCCCTGCTCAGCCATCGCAGAGAGGAGCGGGAATGCGGCTGCCTCCGTTTTTCCCCCGGCGGTGGGCGCCAACACCAAGGCGTCCTCTCCAGCGAGGATTGGGCGGACGGCCGCAGCCTGGGTTGGCCGTAAGCCATCCCATCGCAACGTATTTGCAAGGTGATACTGGACGCCGGGGTGCAGCAGATCAAAAGAGTCGAGGCTCATCGCAGATCCAGGTCGATGTCGTCGGCAGAGAGTGCTTCGCGCTCCACGTCGGACAGTTCGCTATCGCTGATCGTGATTTCGTAGTCCGCGTACGGATTGAAGTCCGGGTGCAGGTCGATCACGTCGAGGACATCGACAAGTTTCCGCAGGAACAGTCTGGGCGCAATACCCACTTTGCCGCCGAGTCCGCCGGCGACCGCGGTGGCGAAACGTCGAAGGAACGCGTCGTCGGCGGTGGAGCGAATGCGATCGGCCGAATCAATCCCACTGCAGTACAGTTCGCGGACCCGGCCGCCCAGCTCGACGAGGCGGTCGACGTCGAATCCGGTCAATCGAAGCTGCGGTGCGCGTGGGTTGTCGAATCGAGGGTCGCGGGAGAAGTCGGTGTGAAGCCGATCAGCCAGCGGGGGGAGTAGTTGGATGCCCTGCCGGCCTTCGAAGAAGGCGGGGGTTCCAGTGATGAGTAGATACAGTCCGGGGAAGTGGCCGTCGTGAACTTCGTCGACCAACTGCCGCAGCGCATTCAGTGCCTTTGCGCGAGCGTCTGAGCGAACGCGTTGGAGGGTTTCGACTTCATCGAGGACGAGGAGCAACCCGGCGTTGCCGGCATCGGCGAGGATCGCGAGAAGCCCCCGCAGGAACCCCAGCGCCAGATAGTGATCGAGATCGCCTTTGATGCCCGCACGGCGTTTGACCGCCGCTGCCACATGGGGCTGTCCGCCGAGCCAGGCGACGAGTCCGTCCGCGGCATCGTTGTCGCCGTCGGCGATCATCCTTCGGTAGGCACGGATCGCCATCGGAAAGACCGGAGCGCTCGTTGCGACAGCGGCCAGTCGTCGTTCCAACAGATCGTCGACGCCCACGCCTTGGGTAGCGGCGTCGTCTTCGATGGTAAATAACCAGGCGTCAAGGATTGGGCGCAATGCCGAGGGTGGAATGGACGCGGTGTGCAGTGACTCGATGCTGCGCCGGTAGACGGTTTCCAGTTTGTGCAGCGGGGTGTCGATCTCATTGATCTGAACCTCGGCGACCGCGAATCCGCGTTTCATCGCGCGGTCGGCGAGCCAGCGGGCGAAGAACGTCTTACCTGAGCCGTAGTCGCCGCGGACCGCCTTGAACATGGCGCCGCCTGCGGCGACCACGTCCAGTTCTGCATCCAGCTCAGACTCGAACCGCCCCAGGCCGACCGCCAGTTGGTCCAGACCGTTGGCCGGAACTGTTCCGCGGCGCAGAGCGTCGAGGATCTCTCGCCGCCGGCGCGGGGACACTGCCGACGTCATGGGTCGATCCCGAACTGCTCGCGCAGCATGTGCTCGTCGAGGCGAACGACGGGACCGTCGAGGGCCAGAACTTCGTAGCCTTCGACGTCGAGGACACGCTTGACTTGCAGCAACGCGCCAGTCACTCGATTTTCGGCGAGGCCGAGAATCCCTGAAGCCTGAGCGAGGGTCAGTTCCTGGGCAGGAGCTCGCAACAGCGCGGCCACAAGCATTTCCACCTGGTCGGTCGTGACAACGATGCGTCCGGCGAGCCGCCACTGCGATGCGAAGACGCCACTCGCGAGAACCCGTTGTGCAAGAGGTACTTCCGTGACGGGCGCCGAAGGTTCTTCCTCATCAAAGAGTGTGGGTGTCGCGGTCTTCGATGTCGTCGGTGGTGCCTTGGCGACAGCGGAGTCGGCGGGTTCGATGGCTACCGGCGTATGCCACCAGGCGGGTTCGACGATGCCGATCGGTCCCAGCGCCCGTGGACGGTCGCCGGTGTACAAGGCGATCACCGGAACGAGGGCTTCGGCCGGGGTGCCGCCTCCGTGATATCCGGCGTTGACCGGGCCATAACGTATGGTCTCGTCGACGGCCAGCACCACAGCTGAGTCGTCGGTGAGGACCCGTGGCCCGCGGACGAGCACCTCCCCGTCGTCGACTGCGTCGAGTTGTCCGTGGGCGCGCTGTCCGTAGAGGTTGGTGCGATTGAGCTTGACCGAGTCGCGGCGTTCGATGATATGGCCGTGGTCGGACGTGATGACTACCGCACGCCCGGCGCGTTGTGCAGCCCGTAGGAGCGCGCCGAGGTGGGTGATAGTTGCCAGCGACCAGTCGGTGCCGCCAGGATCGGTGTGGTGCAGGGTGTCGTCGACGTAGTTCAGGACTGCCGCGACCAATGGTCGTCCGGTCGGATCGGCGATCGCGTCGGCGACGTCGGTGGCCAGGTCCGCCCCGGCGGGCACAGAATCGAGAGCCTTCTTGTGGAAGATGGGATCACGACGGCCAGCCGCTGCCTCGAGGCCGGTGTCGCGCAGCAGGTCGAGGAAGCCGGCGCGTTCGGCAACGTCGGTGCCGGCGCGCAGCTCTCCGCACAGCAGTGAGCATCGGCTGCGCCCGGTCAAGGTCGGTAGGACCGCCAACGCGCCCGATCGCTGGGGTGAACTGCCCACCGCGGCTTCACTCCACCCTGCCTGCTGTGCTCCCGCGACGACACTGATTGCGGCAGCTATTGATAGCGCGTCGACGACGACTAGCAGCGTGGGCGTGTCACGTGCAAGGGGGACGACGATGTCGCGCAGAAGGTTCTCCACCAAAATCCCGGTTGGGTGCTCGGTGCGCGCAAGTGCAGCGGCGAATCGTCGATCATCATTGCGCCGCAATGATGTTGCCTGACCGATGACTTTGGACACTGCTGTCGCGACGCCACGATGATCGACACCACGCCGTGCCGTGATGAGTGCGGAATCGACCCAGGCGCCACATCGGACGTGGTGGTCGGTGAGGGCGTCGAGATCCCCATCGAGCTGGGTGTAATTGGTGAGCCAGCGCAGCAGTCGTATTGCTGCCTCGGCGCCTGTCATGGAGGCGTCGCCGCGAGCGAGTAGGTGGCGCGTGATGCCTTGCCATGCTGCCTCGGCCTCGATGACGGCTGCTGTAGTTGGGCTCAGCGCGCGGTCGGGCAGTGCGCGTTCGATGGCGTCGGCCAGTGCATCGAACCTGGCTTCCAATCCTTGGGGTAGGAGCTCGGAAGACCGTGCGAGCTCGGCAATTCCGAGAGCGTCAGCGTGTGCTGCCGCTGCGTCCAAAACAGTTCGTCGGCTCGGCCCATCCAGCTGCCCTACCACGAGGCTCGAAGTGTCGCGTGCCCACGCGGTTAGGTCCGCGGTGGATAGCGTGCCAAGCCCGTACCGGCCGAGGAAGAGCCCACGGCCAAGTTGCGTGTCGGTGCCGTCGGTGGCGACCAGTCCGGCGATGAGCCCGAGTGGTACCAGATCGCCGATTCGCCCTCCGACGAGGAGCGCCGCTACAACACGGTGGAGGCGTCCGGCCGATTCGGCCAGCCAGGCGGTGATCGCGAGCGTGACTTGTGGACCGCCTACTACCTGTAGGTGTTCGAGGTCGTCGGCGACATCGTGTCGCAGGCTCCATTCGAGGATCGCCAGCCCATCGATCTCGACGTGAGGATCATCGGTGATGCGGAGCGCGCCGCTTGCCAAAGCGGACATGGCATGTGCGCGGGTGAGGACACCGCCCGGCGCGGGAGTGACGGCAGTGGTCGGGACGGCGGCGAGTAGTCCGAGGGCTAGGGCGCGATCATCGGGCACGCGATACAGGGCTGGTTCGATGGTGGTGGCTGAGAACATCGATCGCAGCGCCGCCCACGGATCGGGCGTCAGCAGCCGGTTATCGATGAGATGCGCAAGTACTCCGTCGCCGAGTTCCTTCTCGTCGACGGGTGTGAGGATCACCAGCCACTGATCGTCGAGACGGGATTCAATGGCCTCCCAGACCGAGAGGGTCGACGGGCAAGCCACAACTGTCACTGGCACGCCGTCGTGACTGAACGCGCTATCGCTCCATGTCGCCGACGCGCGCAGCCCGAGAACGCCGCTGCGATAGCGCTTGTCGACGGCCTGCTGAAGACGAGCGGTGATGATCGGCTTGGTCGCGGTGAGAGCAGTCACGGCGACCACCACCGCACGGTGATCGGAGAATCTGACTGAGACAACGCTTCGCGCAGCGACTCGACCAGTTTGTCGACGTCGGCGGCATTGCGTATCTCAACCGTGCGGGTGCTTGCGGAGTCAGCGGCTCCGGCATGTTCCGCGGTTGCGGGTTCCGCCTTCTTGTCCCCGATGCCGGCACTATCAGTGTCGCCGCCACTCTGGTGGGCCTGCTGGCCGGTCACGACCCAATCGACGACGCTGCTTTCGACCTTGCCGATTTCGTCGGCGAGCGATCGTCCCGGAGTGGCGATCAGTTCGTCGAGTCGGCGCACTATGCCGCGCGCGGAGTCTCCTCGTTCACCAGATGCTGACTTGCCCGCCAGCACTGTCTCGAGGAGTCGCCATTGGAACTGCCGCAGCGCCATCGCGTCGCGGCCGGCATCGGCACGCAACTGGCCTGCGGTCTGCGGTGCTACCGGGAGTTCCAGCTCTGCCAGAGACGCGATCAGAGCGACGTTTCCGCTGGTCGTACCCAATCGATCGACGAACTCAGCGATGTCTCGGACGACAGAAATTCGATCGGTCTTGGTGATTTCTAGCTGGAGTGCACTGTGCGCCGCGGCGAGCCGGTCGGCGACATTCTGAAGGTCGGAGCGATTGTCGGCGGCCTTGGTCCGCACCGCCTGGGCGAACTCGGCGACGTTGGCCCCGGTGAGGAAGGTCTTGGGCATGGTGTAACCAAAGAGCTGGCTTGCGTGCAGACGGGCCTTCTCCCATGCGGTTGCGTCCGGAAGCTCCTCAGCCCGCATCTCGATGCTCTCACGCAGCGACCCAAGTTTGAGGTTGCCAACTGGCGAGCCCGCTTCAAACCACGCACGTTTACGCAGCAACGCCCACGCTGAAACGATGAGGTCCCGTGCCTCTGGACGCAGTCCCCATGCTGGAATGACAGCGGTGATCCTACTTTGCAGAAGTCCGACGGTCACCCGATCCGATTCGGCTGCTGCACGATCGAGCTCGCCGGCCCAAAATGCGAAGGTGTCCTCCCCGAAGAGGTAGTGATCTTCGGTAGCTTTGCCGACCTTCAGCGGTCCGGCGATGCGCTGAACCGCTTTACGGTCGACTCCAGGAAGTGTCGGTACGCGACCAGAGCTGTCGGTAGCTGCCTTCTCGACGTAGTTCCGGAGAATCTCGTATTGACGGAGGGTGACCTCGTCGTCGGGGTTCGGGAACTGCGGATGCGCCGGGTAGATTGCGCCGAACGCCTGGTCGATTACTTTGTCGAAGGCATCTTGCAGCGACACGGCTGCGGGCAACTTGGGGCTGAAGTCCTTGCTCAGTGAGATCAACACCTCGGTGTGAGCGGGATCGTCGACGAACAGTTTTGGATCGGCCGCCTCGATGCCGTAGGCCTGCCGCAGGAGGAGGTCGAAGGAGGTGAGGATCCCGCGGTGCAGGTTCTCCAAGATACCGCGGGCCTGCGCCCGGTCCGACGCCGAAAGGTGGTCAGAATTCTCTTGCCACCGATCGCCACTGCCGGTGAACAGCCAATCCAATTTGACCAGCATAGCGAGATCGTCGAGAGCTTTGGCGGAGAAGAACTTTGGTAGCCAGGCGATTGTGTGACGGTCACCGTTGGACAGCAGTCGGTCAATGCGGGCAATGTCGTCGGCTGCAGAAAAGTTCTGCTCGTCGAAGGGATAGTCGACGATCAGCTTCCATGTCCCGGGCCGATTGTCAAAATTCTGTTCCGGGATCGACCCCGCATCGCGAACATTTCCGAACACGACGTCGACCTCACGTCGCGAGCCGCGCCAGATGACGGTGCGTGTTGCCGCCCCGGCAAGGTCGTCCTGTTGGGTTCCCACCCCCAGCGCCGCGTGGACGAGTTTACGGATCAAGACACGGCGTCGCCCCGAATTGTCCTCGGCGCGTATCCGTTCCAACACCGACTGGTAGTCGACGTCGGAGAGCTGCACCCGAATGATCGGGTTGGAACCCTCGGATACCGTGATCTCGGGTACGTCCTTGGCCCAGTCTCGCACCACTCCGAGTACCACGCGCACTTCCCCGCCGCGCAGTTTGGATTTGATGGATCCATGGTTGAGAGCCGCCAAGCGTGAGGCAGTGATATCTCGTAGAGCTGGTACTTTGGGTGCGACCGCCGACAGTAGCAGGGTCTTGGCAATCCGTTCGTGCGCGCGAAAGCCGGCTGGAACCGAGACCGGATCGTCGGTGAGCTGTTCCTCAGTCACCTGGTGCGCACGCATCAGAATCGGCAACAGTTTGGTGCGATAGAGATCCGACGCCGCGGTGAACATCGTTGCCGCATGCGAGTCGATGGGGACGTTGCCCTCAACGATGTAGTCGAATGCATCACCTACCGGGATCAGATCGGCGATCGTGAGGGTGTCTCGGCGGTCGACGAGCATTCGTTGCATCACTTTGAGAGCGGTGCGCTCACGTTGCATCACTGACGAGAGGTTTCGCAGTGTAGCCACCAACGCCGGCGAAAACGGATAGGTGAGCCGGAACTCCCGCTCCGATGCACCGCTGTGGTCGTCCGAAGTGTTCATCGAGTCGCGCAACACGTCCCACACATCGGGCGTGCGGGTAACTGCACGAAAGGCTTCATCCAGCAGAGCCTCTCCCGCCGCATCTTTGGGCTTGAGGAGGCGGGCATGAGCAACCTCGGCGAGGTTGTCGTCGCCGAGAGCTATCTCGCGGAAACGCTCCTTCTGGTAGTGGAAGGCGCGATCCAGCGCATCCTGCTCGGCGCCGGACGCCCCGGCATCGGCGAACCATTTGCGAAGGTCCATCTGGCGCGACACAAATGACACGACCGGAATCGAGCGACGGGTGCCCGAGGACTCGACGAGTTTGGTCAGCTTCTGTGACTCGCGCGAAAAGAACTCGCTGTCGAGAACCGAGAACGCGAGCCACAGCACCAGCTCATCGAGGAAAAGAACCACTGCGTCGTAGCCGAGACTTTTGGCGTGATCGGTGATGGCAACCAATCCGCGGTCAAGATCGACATAGTCGGCCTGTTCTACGAACGAGCCGAAGTAGCTGCGCACCAGTGCAGAGACGAGGGCTGTGCGTTGGGGACCCTCGGGCGACGCAGCAACGGCAGCGCGGTAGGTGTCGAGGCTCCAGCTGTCTCCGCCCAGGACGGCACCCCACGCATCCGACGAGCCGGATGCGCCCTCAGCACCGCCAGTCAGGCCCGCCAGAAAGGCCTGATCTCCCATCCGCTCGCGGAGCTTCTCGGCGTCGGCGATGAGGGTGTCGGTGACGTGTACCGCGGGCAGCGGTGCGTCGGGATGCAAACGTGCGATCTGCCGGAGGTAGCCGCGGAAGATGGCCTCCTCGAGACTTTTTGCGCCCAGCAGGTGGTACGTGAGCCGCAGGACTTGCTTACCACCCAACGTTTCATCGTAGTGGCCAGTCAGCTTGGTGTACTGCGCCGTGCGGGCCGCCGGATGATTGCCCAACAACGCGTAGAGCACGGCCATGAAGTGGGACTTACCAGAACCGAAGGAACCGGTCAGAAAGGCTGCGCGAGAGGTCTTGTTATCGATTGCGTTGGCTACCAGATCCATGGCCGCGACGAAGTTCTGTTGCAGTGATTCGGTGAGAACATAGTCCGACAACGTTTGGCGGATGTGGGTGTCGTCGTCGGTGCTGTCGGATAGGCGTAAGACGTAGTCGTCGGCGCCGGTGCGTTCGGGGATGTCGATGACGTCGCGCAGCAAGGTGCTCACGAGGTTGCCTCCGTCTTCGTTCGTGTTCGCCGACCGCGGGTGGGGGCTGGTGGCCGCCACGCGGTGAGGTCGTCTGGGCCGACACCCAGTTCGGTGCTGTGCGCACGTAGGACTTCGTCGACGGTGTCGGCTACCGATTCCCCGAACTCTGGGTCGATCTCGCCGTGCCATTGCCGTACCCACGGAAGTAGCTCGGCCAGGCCGGCGAGCATGGGAACCAATTTGTCGGCGCTGGATTGATCCCACCCGTCGGTGGTGATCCGCTCGTCGATCAGGCCAGCCAGCGCGAGAGCCTGCTCGGCGTGATCCCAGCCGGCCCAACCCAGCAGTATCGTGGGGTCGGAATCCCGGCCGGCACCGGGATAGGCGATGAATCGTTCCTTGGGTACGTCGAGCTTGCCGCGTCGTGCCCAATAGGAAGTCTTCACGAAGTCCGCAGGCTTATACTTCGGCGGGACAGGGATCGGGGCGCTGAGCTTCTCGCCGGCGTCCTCCCGCCGCTGAAGCTCCCATGTGTATTCCCACGCCTCGCGTTTGATGAGCCCTGCTGACTTGTAGCGCAATGCCGCCAGATAGGGCACACCTTCGTCGTCGAGCAGCTTGCCCAGAGCGGCGCCGGTCGAGACATCGGGGTTACCCGCCCACAGCCGCAGCACGCGCCTAAAGTCTTGATCGCGATCGAGCCGGTCAGCGAGTTGCGCGACGCTGCGTGGTGTCGGATGCCCATCCTCGAACCACAACTCGCGATCCTCGACCCGGTCCAGCAGCCAATCGCGCAAAGCCTCGGTCACACGCTTATCCCACGGTTCGATCGCCCAGCGCCGCTTGTGTTCCGGCTTCTCCAGCAACCGAATGCCAGGATTCGATTCGATGACGTCGAGACGCCGCTGTACCAGATCGCGGTAGTCGGAGGGCAGATGTCCAGGGATTTCGGTTACTGGTGTTGAGCGGTGTCGCTCGAACCATGCGGTGTGTTCGCCCCCTGCCACGGCGCTCGCCAAGGCGATCTCGAACGCTCGCTCGCCCAGCGCGATCCCGGGAAGCTCACCCCGATAGGCGAGATCGTCATCGATGAGCCCGTACAGCCGGTAGCACTCCCAGTCCAACTCTTCCTGATGGGCGACCATCAACGCACGCAATCGTTCCGACTCATCATGCGCCGCGGCGAGAACGTCAGCTGTCGGTGTTTCTCGTTCCGCCACGGCAGACGGCGCATACTCTGACAGCTCCCAGGCGAGAGCATCCATGGTACGGGCACGTGCCAGTGGATAGACTGACGGTAGCGGAAAGTCCTTCACCGTGGTGCCGCTGAATTGATAGAAGTTTTCCCATGGATCTAACGTCGTTCGCGCACCGCTTTGGTCAACTGCGCTGCCTTTGTTATGGCATTTCTGTTTGAGCCAGAAGCACGCCACCGAGCTGTTCAACACCCCAAGCAGCCGCAGATGGTCGTCCTCGCTTGCCCCCGCTGGCAACTTGATCACCGGCGCCGTCTGCTTGAACACCTTCCCGCCGCGGTCCAGGACGAAATGGTTGTGCGTTGCGACTTCGGCGAAGGTGATGGAGAGGGGGGAAGTCCCCTTGTCCTCGGGAACTTGGTGCCATTCATACCAGGGACGTCCGTCGCTAAAGTATGTCCCTCTGCCAAACGTTGCTCGATTGCCCAACTCGGCACGCACTGACCATAACCGTTTTTCCATGTGGACATAATGATCGAGCTTCTGTATTTGATGGCCCGCGGAATACGGGAAGAATGCCGAATAAGCCGGCATGGCAGCATAGTCACGAACTTCGTCTCCCTGTACCAGGGAAACGAAGCCAGAACCTATATATCTCTCCGATCGTGCAAGGTTGAGAGGGATTGTAAACGCATCATCCGCCCCCATAACTCCGAAGAATCCGATACGGACTACCTCAACGCCGACAGCGCGAGCGCCTATTTGGTCGATCCCGTTGAGCAATTCCACCGCACCGCCACCGGACAGGCTCCATGGGTGTTTACGCAATGTGGCGCGATCTAGGTCGGTAACGCTGATCCAGGCGTCGTTGAAGGTTGGATCGTCAATGTGCTCGACAATCGAGGACCAGACGATGCCTTTGGCTGGATCATCGGGTCTTCCTGGTTCTCCCCGAATACCAAGTACGGCGCGAACACGTTCGCCGACGGGTGTTCGGTTGCGTCCCACTAGGATTACGGTTGGGGTTCCGTGGCCCGGGATGTATGCCCCCGACGTGTCGACGACCTGCCGAAGGTCGCGAGTGGTGAGGAATTCCTCGATGAGTTTGGAACCGAACTCGCGCTTCATGAAGGAGTTTGAGGTTATTTGTCCGACCCATCCGAATTTTCCATCGGTTCCGCTCCTCGCGAGATCGAAGAATATTTCCATGAAGGGAACAGTCAATGCATACTTGCGGTGGCATGTTGAGTAAAGTTCGCGGTACGTCTTATTGAGTGCTTTGTCCTTTACCGTGATGTACGGCGGGTTACCCACCACCACGTCGTGTTCGCGCTGCAGGATCGACTTCAATGCTTCCGCATCTTCGGTCACGAGAGCCATCTGCTGTTGTCCCGCCGACCAGAGGTCGTCACCAAGTGCCTGCTGACGCGCACCCCATAGCAGCGAGTCGCCGGCCGCGAGGTTGAGGTCGATGTCGATCATCTTCTCGATCGATTTGTCGCCGCTGGCTGCGAGCGCTTCGACGAGTAGCCGGAACCGGGCGATCGCGACGGCAAACGGATTGACGTCGACGCCGTACACCGATTCGAGTGCTTTCTGCACCAGTACTCGGTCGCCGAGTGCTGGGGCTTCACGCTGCCAGCGTTCCAGCAGGCGGTGAAAGGCTCCAATGAGAAAGTGTCCGGAGCCGCAGGTGGGGTCGATGACGGTGAAGCCATCGAGGGGGCGTTCGTTCAGTGCGGGTTCGAGGGTTTGATCGAGAATGAACTCTTCGACGAACACCGGGGTCTGTAGGAGTGCGTAGGTCTTCTTCGCGAACTCCGAAATGTCCTGGTAGACATCGCCGAGGAATCGGGTGTCGACGCCGACGAAGCTCCAGTGTGGTTCCCCGGAATCGTCTTTGTCCCACCAGAATTCGAGGAGCGCGCGGGCCGCGTCACCTGAGGGCGCCACCTGGTGTAGCGGTGAGTGGTGTTCGACCAGACCGCTCGTGGCGTCGCATTTGCCGAAGTGCTCGATGATGGTTTCGAGCCATTCGCGGTCGGTGCGTTCAGGATGCTTGGCGAAGTAGGCGCGGCGGGCGTCGAGTGCTTCTTGACGAGTGTCGGTGTCGGGTCCGCCGATCCACGCCGTTGAGACAAGAGCGTTGTCTTCGCAGTAGCGCGCAAAGACAGTGAGCAGAACCCAGGCGACACCTGCTTGGGTGACGCGCTCGTCGCGCCATGCCTGCCAGGAGGCGGCGGTTCGCTCGGCGGCGAGAGCTTCAGCGTGTTCGGCGCGCCAAAGTTCAGCCACGCCTTCTTGTCGAGCGCTGATGTCGGCGCCGTCGACACGGGCACGTAGATCGTCTTCCAACAGGGCCAGCTGCTTGCGTAGCGCCTTGACCAGCTCAGCTGCCTCGAATGCCACCGTCATACCTTGCTTTCACTCGATTCATCAGACGACTCGGCACGATCGGCCAGGGGCGTCCACACAACGAATTGGCCGGGCGAACCCAGCTGGATTGGCCTTCCGTCGACCACTGGGCTCCGTTGGCCACGCAATTGCGGCACGATCGCCCATAGCGGACGCTTGCGTGGAGCTGACAGGTCGCTCAACTTTGCCAGCGCGTCCAGATACCCGTATCGGGCCAGTGGAGATAGTTCGGTAAGCACCAATGGCACGGAGTTACGAGCGGCGTCGCCAAAGACCAGTCCGTCGAGGCGCGATCGGATCTGCGGCATCACCTGATCGAGCACTGCACGTAGGCCACGCGCGTCGCGGGTGCCGGGCTCGGCTGCGTCGGCGCTCTGGACCAGGCTCCAGGGCAATCCCTTGGTCTCAGCGAATTCCCGCATGGAGTCGACAATTTCGTCTGTCACGTCGACGATCTGCCCGCCATGCTCGTCGGCAAGGAAACGTGCCACCTCCGTGTGATCGCCGGGGCGGTATACCGGAACGCCGATGACCAGAAAGCCGTTCTCCCGCAGTGATGTCGCCACGGCGCCGTATTGCACCCGGAGATCGCGGGCGGACCAGACGTGTGTGTCTTCGTCAGGTTCGCTTTCACGCTGGGTGGACTGTCGCGTGTTGAGCGATGTCTGGCTTGGTGGGCTCTGCGTCTCATATCGGAAGTGCGATCCGTCCCAGGACAGACCGAGCCCGGCGCGTTCGACGATTGGATCGAGATGGGGGCGGCCCGGAAGTCTGTCGAGCTCGGGAAAGCGGGCGGCGACGCGCGCTCGGACCTCTGACGCGCTGAGTTGCTCAGTTTGCGCTAGGCCACCCAGTGCCAAGCGGACCGCGAGTGCGGGTTCCATGGTGCGCGAATGAAGTTCGCCACGGCCCGACATCGCGGTGAGCTTGGAAGTGGCAGCCGCCAGCCGCACCAATCGGGAGTCGCTCGGTACTGGAACTTGCGTCTCGGGGCCGGCTGCCGTGCGGTACGCGCGAGTGAACGCCGACGTCAGCTCTCGCGTTGCGGTGGCTGACGGCACCACCCCGTCCTCACCACCCTGTGAGCGGCTGGTAATGGCCACCAGTTCATCGGCACGTTTGGCTGCCGCTTCAGCGCCGGCGAGCAGTAGCTCGTTCTCGGCGACGAGGGCGAGGCGCCCGCCGTGTCGTCGGCGGACCATATGCCTTGCGCCTTCGGCAGTTTCATGCTCGGTCAGACGGTCGTAGGCGACACGAAGTAATCCGGCTGCGGCACGTTCATTGCGGGCCCGCGCGGCGACATCCGATGGTGCCGTTGGCGGCTGAGGCAACCGACCGCGGATCTCTGCCGTAAGGGTTGATACCGCCACGACGCCACCGGAGTCACGCAACGCCGTATCAGCGAGGTCGATGATGGCATCGAGCAATACGCGCGTCTCATCGTTGTCTGCCCAGTCGGCCTGCAATTCCTTGAGGAGCTGGTGCCCGCGGGGCAGCGTCTTGTTGAGCGCCTGCGCAAGTTCATGTCCACTGGCGAAGGCGTCAAGTCCGTCTCGCGTCCCAAGCAGGAGTTCCGCGGCATGGCGACGCGTGCTGGAACGTCCCGTCCGCACCGCGGCGAGGAGCTGGGCAACGGCCTCGTCCAACCCAAGGAGAGCCTGCCCGGAATCCGATGCTCTGCGAGTGTTTTTCGCGTCGAGACGTTTCACCCACTGTTGGTAGTGATCGAGGATCTCGCGGCGTGTTGGCTTGGCTTCCTTGGCCACCAACCGGTTCAAGCGAGTCGAGTCGAGCGCGAGCAACTCGCCCACCGTGGTGACCTGTGCTGCCGCAAGAACGGACAGTGCGCGAGCGCTGAGGCCGGCATCGCGGAGCGTGGTGGCCGCGCTGATCTTGGTTGGGGCAATGGGTTCGGGTTTGGGCGCCGAGTCCAAGTCGGTGAACACGCGTCGCCACGCGCGAAGCATGTCTTCGGCGGTATCCGGCCGAGTGGTGGCATCCCGGGAGAGGGCAGTGGTGAAGAAGGCGGTGAGTCCGCCCGCGACCGCCGGATCAAACATCTCGGCGCTAATTGTGACGTCGTCATCGATGGCCGCGGGGTTTGCTTGCGGATCTGTTCCATATCGGGGTGCCTGGCCGGTGGCCATTTCGAACAGAACGACGGCGGCCCCGTATCGTTCGGCAGCTGTGTCGTATTGGCGGCGTCCGGCGAGTCCGAGGAAGGGATCCAAGTAGGGCGGAGTGCCCGCCTCGATGTTGCGCGGGTCGACGCCGGCCATGGAAAAGTCGAACATCATCAGATGCGTATCGGCGCGGTTGCTGGACGCGAAAACCCCCAAATTGGATGGCTTGAGGTCGCGGTGCATGACGCCGGCCCGTTCCAACGCAACGAGGGCTTGCAGGAGGTCGGCACCCCAACGTTCCAGCAGGTCGATGGAGAGCCGACCGCCCTTGGCGGAAAGCTCCTCTGCCAGGGTGGTGCGCCCGGCGTATTGGATGACCAGAGCTGCGCGTCCGCCGACGACTTCTTCGGACGACAGCTGGACGATGCGGGGGTCGTTGAGCTTTCCGAGCAGTTGAGCCTCGGCGTGCAGCCGTGTCGCAGCCTCATCGTCGCGGGCCACTTTGAGGACGCGCTCGGCGTTGCCGGCGCGCCGGTCGACCACCAAGATCCCGACTGCGGTGGAGCCTGCTCCGAGCCGTCGCCTGTACTCGAAGCGACCGTCGGCGAGATCATCGCCGGGGCCCGCTTCGAGAGGGTCGAACTCGCCCTCGGGTTGCGTCAGCTGGCGACGTACATGCTCGAGTTGCTCAAGGAGCTCGGCGATAGTGCCGAAGCGGTCAGCCGGAACAGGGTTGGTGGCGGTGAGTACCCAGTCACGCAGAGCGGAGGGCACCTGCGGCATCTCCGCCGCAAGATCGAGTCCGCGGTCGCGACGAAGCCGGTCGATCAGTTCACCGCGATCTGTGGCTGGTTGCTTTGCTCCGGCCAGCACGTAGAACGCGAGCGCTCCGACTCCGAAGACATCGAGACGAGCCGGATCGGTGGACTTCAGGTCTTCCGGCGCAGCGAAGAGTCGTGCCTGATCGCTCAGCGCGCCGGCCATCAGGCTCAATGCCCCGGCGGTGAGGCGAGTGACCCCGGCCTCGGCATTCGCCGGTAGCACCCCGGCGGTGTCCCAGTCGGTCACTTGGGGCAGCAGATTCTTGCCTCGGGTACGGATGGTGATGGCGCGGGGGTTGAGGGTGCGATGGACGACGCGATGTCGGTGCGCGTACTGGATGATCTCGGCGATCTCGGAGATCAGCTCTAGCTGCCGGTCGATGGCCAGGCTGTTGCGGTTGTCTGCCAGCCACAGGTCGAGCCGCTCGTCGTCTTTCGACTGCGCGAATACCAGACCGATTCCGAGTTCCGGGTCTTTGACCACGTCGACGGGCACTTGCAGACCATCTCGGCGCAGGCGTGCCAGTAGTCGGTACTCATGCTCGACTGCGCGGGCCTGTGCGTGCTGATCTGTCGTGGTGGCGCCTGGCCTCGGCAGGTAGAAGCGGATGCGGGCGTGCCGCTCGGCGTCCACATGATGGAATGCAGGCCAGTCCTGCCAGCCCTCGCCGTCTCCGAGTGGCTCTTCGTCGATGACCCACGATCCGACTTCGCGCTGCCGACGCGGGACCAGTCCGATCGCTTTCATCAGGGCGGCGATTACACGAGACTTCTCTTCGCTGACGGCGCCGTGCCTGGCTGGTTGCAATAAGCGTTCGCCGATGCCGGGCAGACCGCTACGACGTTCGTTGCCGTCGAATCCGTAGAGGTTGATGCGTGAGCTGCTAGGCAGTTCGCAGACCAGGTCAGGGTGGTGCAAGAAGACCAGTTCTTGAACGTAGGGCACGGCGCTCGCTGCGTTGCGGTCGCCGGTCTTCTCGACGATCCGGTCCTTGAGTAGCGACTTGAAGTATTGGGCTTTGCGTCTGGCAAGCAGAAGCGGCGAATCTTCCGAGCGGTTGCCGGCGCGCTGCCACACGTGGTCGTTGCCCCGAAGGACGCCCTTGTAGTACTTGAGCTCGATCAGGTACAGGGTGTCGCTGGCGAGAACTAGGAGGTCGACCTCATGCCAGCGGCCACGGTTGTCGCGGAACTCGAAGTTCGACCAGGCCCGAAATGGTGGGCCATCGGGTAGGAGCTGCTTGACGTACTCGAGGCCCTTCGCCTCATGGTCGAACTGCGATGGCGAGATCTCGACCCACCGCTCGTCCTGCACTGCAACCTCCGTGACCGCACCATGTGTCCGACTTAATCTAGCGCCACGACTGTGGCGTGACAGATCGGGTCTCGTGACTGTATCTGTCAGGTCTGACGATCACACGGTTCCGTGTGATCGCGGTCAGAGCGGCCAGGTCGACCTGCCACCTTTGGCAGTCCGACACCGGGCTTCCTACCTACACGCCCACGCTGCGCTCACCAGCTCGGGGCAGTGGGTCTGTTGCCGCGTCTTGGGCGCGTGTCGTACCCGCATCAAGAGCAGCGCGGCGGTGGCTGCGGCTCGGGTTACGTGCGAGTCTGAAAGAAGACGGTTCAGCACCTTCAGATTGGGGAAGTCGATAAGAAAGTTGTCTGGACCGGAGTCGCGGTATTCTGCAGCACGGATCTCACATCCAGGGTGTTGTCGCTTCATGCGGATATACGCGGTTTCTGGGTCGGTGTCTCCGTAGAGCTCAGTGCCGTTGACCTGAACGAATCCACTGATATCGCCAGTCTGCAATTCCTTGAGTATGACGAATGTCTCGACAAAGCCGACCGATAGACACCACAGTGTGCGCCAACGAGCGGAAGGATCACCGCGGTAGGCGTTCATTGGCGGGCTGATGTTCCAGTAATGCACTTCGGTTGCATTGGGGAGAGGAACGCAGTGACTTAGGTACCGCTCGAGCAGTCGGAACGCATGGTGACGCTCGTCGCCGAGTAGGCGAGCGACGTTGTTGAAATTCTTCTCGGAACCAGCGAAAGCCGTTGATGTTAGCTCAAGTTTTCGTCCGTAGCGCAGATCGTCGGCATTGCCGGCTAATGGTTTCGCTAGCCAGTCGGCCTGCTCGTTCGTCGAAAGCATCTCATCCAACGCCGCTGTACCGACGATTACGGTCATTTGGGACTTGGTGCGCGCGTGCAGTCCGGCCCACTGAGCGGAATGGATGAGACGGCTTTCTTCGTGGAGTAGATGGCGTAACACGTCAGGCGCGTTGGTGGCCGCAGGGTCTGCCTTGATCCGGATGCTAGCGGTGTCAGGATGATTCAGCAGGTGCTGTGCCAGTCGCTGATCGATTCTGATCGACTGGCCGACGTAACACTGGCCATCGTGAAATTCGAGGAGGTAGTAGCCGGCAGAGCCTTGGCCCTCCAAATCGAGAAATGCTTTGACGGACTTGGGTGTCGCCGGCCGTACCTCGTGGGAGAAATCATGGTCGGCGGCCCACTTGCGAATCGCCTTCTGCCGAGCGGCGAGCTCGGCTTCGGTAGGCGGTGGGGGAGGGGTAAAGACGATGCTGGGACGAACGGGCTGCGAGCCGACGCCGACCACCTCGTCGACTCCCGCCGCCAAAGTCCACGTCGGTGCGACCGCCAATGCATAGTCGGTGAGTGTCTCGGGCGAGCGCTCCATGATCGTGCTCGCTTTGGTGAGGAACCCGGTGCTGTTCGGATCAAAGTCCCAACTGTCCGGCTCCGCTTCTGTCCACAACGCGACCGCGACGGGCGGACCGGGAACCGTACCGAGCGCACGCTGAATCGGCTTGTCGTAGAGGTGGTCGCTTCTGGGCGGATCAGCACGCAAGAGAATCTCTGCGCGGCCGTCGTGCGCTGGCGGAATTGAATACGTCACGCGCACACGCCAACCAGTGGCAAGGAGAGTTTGAACGAACACAAGGACGGGCTGATGCATCTGGAACAGCTCCGCGTAGTAACCCTCCTCGTCGGCCGCAGAGAGAATCACGTGGTCAGTCGGCTTCAGCGAGTCGACGCGGTACGGCCGCGGCGAGAGAAACGCCGGGGACAAGGCGCTGTCTTCAGAGGATTCAGCCGCCGCGCGCGTGGCAGGTCCTTCGTCAGCCAGCTCGCTCCACTGGTGACCGTCGAACCGACACAGACGCTCGAGGCCGTCGCGGCTCTCGACGCATACCTCAAGCCCATCACCTGCCTGCTCGATCCAGGCGGTGTGGTCCACTCCGGCGAGCACAAACGCCCACGTAGCGTCGGCGATCATGTCCGCCAGTAACGGCGTGAGCTCAGTGGTAGTTGTCGCCTCGTCCGCGAAGTGCATTTGGTGGTCCTACCTATCCGAATCCCAGCGTAGGAGCGAGACTTTAGCGCTCACCGCGTCGGTATGTGGTCGACCTCGCGTGTTTCGAACCGTGAGGGACTTCCGGCGATTCGTTTGTGGCCTCACCCAGTTGTCGTTGGCAGCAGCTAAGCTCTACTCCGTAATCCGCTTCGGCCCGACAGACGCGTCTCGATGACAAGGCTCCAACCCGAGCGGGAAGTCCTTCGTGTCTTCCTGGAGCCGCTTTGTTGTATCGGGCCTCGGTCGCTGGCGTGCGCGCGCAGCTCACCGCCAAGACTCTCGTTCCTACGTTGACCGAGCAGCACTACTACGAGTTCGGCTATCACCCGTCGCCGGGTGAGGTGCGGTCGTGGGAGCGGAGCCTCGAGGTGCTGGTCGGCGATCTCGAGGATGCCGGGCTCGGCCGCGTCGAGATGCTCATCGAGTACCGGCTTCCGCTCACCAGCAAGCGCGCCGACGTCATCTTGTGTGGTCGGCACCCGGCAACGGGGGAGTCGTCGTACGTCGTCGTCGAACTGAAGCAGTGGACAAAGGCCAACGTGTTGTCGGGGACCGACGACGTGGTTCTGCTCGACGGGGTCGCCGAACGATTGCATCCGGTCGAGCAGGTCAGCCGCTACTGCACGCACCTCGCCGACTTCCTCGCCACCCTCGGTGGCAGCACCGATCAGCTTGCCGGGGTTGCCTACTTGCACAACGCCACCGACACGGCGATCCGCACGCTCTGGGAGATGCCCGAGACGCAGACCGGCCGGTTGTTCACCGGCCAGCGGCGAAGCGAGTTCCTGACCTTCCTCAAGTCGCGGATCTCGGCCGCCAGTGGCACCGAAGCTGCCGATCAACTCCTCAATTCGGCGGTCCGCCCCAGTAAGCAACTGATGGCTTTGGCCGCCGACGAGGTGCAGCGTCGCGAGCAGTTCGTTCTCCTCGACGAGCAGCAGATCGCCTACTCGAAGGTGATGCGCGCCGTGCAGGACGCGACCCGATCGAACACCAAGCGGGTGGTGGCGGTGGTCGGCGGTCCGGGATCGGGCAAGTCGGTCATCGCGCTCAGCCTTCTCGGTGAGCTGTCGAGGCAGGGCCGGACCGCGGTGCACGCGACCGGGTCGTCGGCGTTCACCAAGACGCTCCGCAAGATCGCCGGGGCCCGGGCGCCTCGTGTGCAGAAGATGTTCACGTACTACAACAACTTCATCAATTCCGAACCCAACGATCTCGAAGTCCTGATCTGCGATGAGGCACATCGCATTCGCGAAACTTCCACCAACCGGTTCACTCGTGCCCTCGACCGGACCGGTCGCCCACAGGTCGAGGAGCTCATCGACGCCGCCCGCGTCCCGGTGTTCCTGCTCGACGAGGACCAGGTGGTCAAGCCGAGCGAACGGGGCAGCGTCGAGGAAATCGAACGCGCCGCACGCCGGATGGGCTGTGAGTTCGAATGTGTGCGCCTCGACGGGCAGTTCCGGTGTGGCGGAAGCAGTGCCTACGACCATTGGGTCAGGCGGCTCCTCGGCCTCGAGCCCGGCGGCCCCGTCGTGTGGGAAGGTGACGACGCATTCGACGTCACGCTCGACGAGGCTCCCTCGGCGATCGAGCAGAAGCTCGAGCAGATGCTCGAGTCCGGATACTCGGCGCGCATCGTGGCCGGCTACTGCTGGAAGTGGAGCACGCCCGAGACGGGCGAGCCGCTTGCCGACGACATCGTGATCGGCGACTGGAAGCGTCCCTGGAACAATCCGAAGCCCACGAAGCACGGCGACGCGCCCGGCCGTGAGCTCTGGGCCACCGATCCTGCCGGCTTCCATCAGATCGGATGTGTCTACACCGCCCAGGGATTCGAGTACGACTACGGCGCCGTCATCTTCGGACCCGACTTCGTGTGGCGATCAGGCCACTGGGAGGCACGTCCCGAATTCAACTTCGACAACCAGGTCAAGAAGGCCGACCACGCCGCCTTCGATCGGGCGATCCGCAACACCTACAAGGTGCTCCTGACGCGTGGGATGCGGGGCATGCGGATCTACTCGACCGATCCGGAGACGCAGGAAATGCTGCGTACGCTCGTGTCGGCGCGTGACGATGCCTAGAGCTCGGGCGTCCAAAGTACCGACGCGGTACGACGACCCGATTCCGCAGGCCGTGTCTGAGGGGATCCGTCGGGCTGCGTCACGGGCAGAGTCCGTGCAAACTGTGTCTCTGGCGGAGTTCGACGTCTTCCGCGAGCGGATCGAGAGTTGGGACTGACGGCGATCGTCGGCGGCAAGGTCAGAGACTAGACCGAGCGTACTTCCAGATGGCGTGGTCCAACTTCGTGGCGTCAACCCCGCGTTCCCTAGCAATCGCGACGATTATCTCCCGAGCGTCGCTCGGTGAAACCGTTTGACCGAGGGCTGCTTTCACGAAACGAAGAATCCACGTGTCCGCCTTGACGTCTGGTCTGCCGAGGAGCATCCCGAAGTAGGCCCACGTGACAGGGCCGCACCCCTTTACGGCGAGATATGCCTTTCGCTGGGCATCTGAGTTGTCGAGGTCCTCGGCATGTTGAAGGCCGGCCTTGCAGAGCTTCGTCGCTGCGTCCACGACGATCTCAGCCTTGAGCCGCCCGCTCGCCTTCGCATTGTTCTGCACTATCTCGGCAAGCTTTGTCGGCGCGACCGCCGCAAGAGCGGCGAGGTCGTCGGCTCGCTCGCCGTGGCCCGACCGCGACTTCCATTTCTTGACGACCGCACGGACGCCGGAGTTCTCACTGCCGTATCGAGCTTGAATCGAAAACACGGCGTCGAGCAGCGCCGCTTCGATCTCTCCGGGCCACCCTCCCGGCCAGGGCGGAAGATCAAAACCGATGCGGTCCGCGATGAATCCGTCAAGCGTGGAAATCTCGTCTGCCATCTTGCTGCTTCACCAATCTACAAATTGAATCGTGCTCGACCCGAGGGTGCCTGCCCACCGTATTGGGGCTCTTCGAGGTTAGCCGGGCACTGCTCAGCAATGGAATTGGATGTTGGCCCGCTGGGCGCGGGTGCAGTGGAATC